>NZ_AQOD01000042.1 GCF_000513715.1 Salinivibrio socompensis S35 | reverse complement strand
AGCAGGCGCCGATGGTAGTGTGGGGTCTCCCCATGTGAGAGTAGGACATCGCCAGGCTCTCATTGCTTATCTTGTTGATAGCTCGATGCTTTTGATATCTGCGATGCTCATGTATTGGCATACACTGCGCGTCTCGATTCAAAATCCTCATCGCATCAAACAAGATAACCTAATTAGAGCTTAATCATTAGGCCTTAATTAGCGAAAATTTAATTATCAAAGCAGATATGCGTAAGACTATGATAAAAAACATCAAGCCCTGACCTCACGGTCGGGGCTTTTTTATGGTTTTAAAACCTGGACGAGAAGTCTATGAAGCCCTGGCCTGACGGTCAGGGCTTTCTTTTTTGATCGTGTGTCCCCGCCGGCGCGTATTGGTAACCTAGGAGGTACCATTATGGTAACGGTGTTTTACGACAGCATGTGTCCTTTATGTGTGAAAGAAATGCGTAAACTCTCGCATTGGGATAGCGGCGATGCGCTGCGATTGGTTGATATTCACCAAGCGGATTTTTCCAGTGATTTTCCCAATGTTGATCCCAGCTTGGCGAATCGTATTTTGCATGCACAAGATAGTAATGGGCAAATGGTGTATGGTTTGGATGCAACCTATTTAGCGTGGGATGCGGTAGGAAAAGGTGCTTGGGTGAGTTGGTTGCGCTGGCCAGTTATTGCGTGGTTTGCTGACAAAGCCTATCTTTTCTTTGCCCAGCACCGTTATCGGATCTCGGCGATTTTGACGGGCCAAGCACGCTGCCAACAATGTCAGATTAAATAAGGAAGCCCATGTCACTGAGCGTGTATGAGAAAGAAGCTATCGCAGCGATGGAAAAACGCCACCGTGCGACTTTTGTAAATAGCTTGTCAGGATTTAAATCAGCCAACTTATTGGGCTCAAGTGATACAAACCAACACACCAATTTATGTATTGTGAGCTCTGCGTTTCATCTCGGGGCAAACCCTGCGTTGATGGGGGTGATCATTCGCCCTGATACCGTGCCACGGGATACGTTAGAAAACATTAGAGCAACAGGTTTTTATACACTTAATCACGTACAAAAAGAGATGATCGTCGCGGCTCACCAAACGTCAGCGCGTTACCCTCAGGGGGTATCAGAATTCGACCAAGTCGGTTTGACGCCTTTATGGAGGGAACAGATTGGCGCTCCTTTTGTACAAGAAGCGGCGATTCGTCTCGGCCTTATTCTTCGTGAAGAGCATACGATGGCGATCAATGGTACTCACTTGTTAGTGGGTGAAATCATCGAAGCGCATGTGCCGGACAGTTGTGTCAGTGAGGGTGGCTTTGTCGACATTGAGCAAGCAGGCACCGTTGCCTTGAGTGGCTTAGACAGTTATCACACTACCGATCGTGTTGGCCGTCTGAGTTACGCTAAACCCGACAGCATGCCTGAATGGCTTGATTAGCGGGTACGCGCTATATAGTGGGCATCGGCAATTGCAAGGTGCCAGCTTGAGCATTGGGTTGCGCGTAAATGTCACGTATCGCTGGAATGTCGTCGGCGTGGTATTGGCGAATAATCAGAGACATAACACATCCTTGTGGTGAGCTTTCCTTTTAATAAGCCATTGAATTAAGGATAAATCAATAGGGTATTTAAATAAAAAGTGGTGATAACTATTCTAAATGGAGGTCAAGCGGCGTTTTACTTGCCCGACCGCCGATTTCTCGGGTAAGCCGAGGCACTAAGTATCCTGAAAGCTGGCTGACGATTTCCTGCATTAATGCGCGCGCCTCATTATCTGAGACTAAAAAGTGGGCCGCGCCTTGGACTTTATCCAATACATGCAGATAATAAGGTAAAACGCTGGCATCGAACAGTCGTTGACTCAGTGCCACCAGTGCATCCGCGCTATCATTCACCCCTTTTAGCAGCACGCTTTGGTTGAGTAGCGTGATACCGGCTCGTCTCAGTGTGTGGAGCTTATCGCTTAATTCGTTATCTATCTCATTGGCATGATTGATGTGGGTGACCATCACCACTTGTAAACGTGAGCGAGACAAACGTTCAGTCAGCGCTGAGGTGATGCGCGCGGGGATCACCACAGGTAGCCGTGAATGAATGCGTAGCCGTTTCACATGACCAATTTGCTCTATGGCACTGATGAGCCAATCAAGTTCATCGTCCTTAGCCATCAGGGGATCGCCGCCGGATAAGATCACTTCGTCGATCTCGTGATGAGCAGCGATATAATCCAATGCACCTTGCCATATGCGTTTGCTACCTTTGTTGTCCTGATAAGGGAAATGGCGACGGAAGCAATAGCGACAATTGATCGCACAACCCCCTTTAACGATCAGTAATACACGGTTGTGGTACTTATGTAGTAGCCCAGGCGTATCGTTATCTTGCTCTTCAAGCGGGTCGGCGCTAAACCCCTCTATCTCGTTAAATTCTTCCGCAACTGGCAATACCTGTTTGAGTAACGGATCATGCGGATTGCCTTTTTCCATTCTGGCGACAAAACTACGTGGAACCCGTTGTGAGAAAAGACGACGCGCGTTAAATCCAGCTTCCCAATCAGATGATGAAATATCAAGCAGTTGCAGTAATTCACTGGGATCTGTGATCGCCTCTGCGAGTTCTTTGATCCAGTTTCGCTCAACAGTAGGTTGGATTCGGGTTATGATGTGCGACATTTGTGAAAACTCGAAGATGTTAAGAGGATCAAGATGGCGTCTTTCAGCACCAATGAATTCCGCGGCGGCATGAAAATTATGCTCGATAACGAGCCGTGTGTCATTACCGAAAATGAATTTGTGAAGCCAGGTAAGGGCCAAGCCTTTAACCGGGTCAAAATCCGTAAGCTGATCTCTGGTAAAGTCCTGGAGAAAACCTTTAAGTCCGGTGATACGGTCGAAGCGGCTGACGTGATTGAAGTGGATATGGACTATCTTTACACCGACGGTGAATTTTTCCACTTTATGAACAACGAAACGTTTGAACAAATCGCGGCCAATGAAAGCGCTGTAGGTGAGAACGTCAAATGGTTGGTTGAAAACAACACCTGTACCCTTACCCTATGGAACGGCGATCCGATTGTGGTGATGCCCCCAACTTTGTTGAGCTTGAAGTGACGGAAACGGATCCAGGCCTGAAAGGGGACACTCAAGGCACGGGGGGTAAGCCAGCGACATTGATCACCGGCGCGGTCGTACGTGTGCCTTTGTTTATTCAAATTGGCGAAGTGCTCAAAGTGGATACGCGCTCTGGTGAATATGTCAGCCGCGTAAAATAAGCACTTTCGATGATAAAAAGCCCTGACTCAGTAACCTGATTCAGGGCTTTTTTCGGCCAGACTATTTCTAGATAATGAGAACTAAGAGTACCGCGGCCACACTCACTGCAAATGCAAGGGCATAACAGACGACTTTCCCTGCTAGGCCGATATGCAGTTTAAGATCGTGCAACCCGTGATGAATACGGTGCATCGCATGCCACATGGGTAGTGCCAAGGTGGCTAAGATAAGTAACTTGCCTAGCCAATGTTCGGCAAACATCATGGCACGGTCATAGCTAAGTGCGCTGGGATCAATAATACCGAGCGGCACCAAGATCCCCAATATCAGCACGGTAATAGGGGTAAACATGGCGAACCAAGTTCCCCCTGCGCCAAATAAACTCCACCAAATTGGCTCATCGGAACGTTTTGGTTTGGGATCGATCATAACACCTCCTAAATGAGCACTAAGGCGATCAGCGATACTACAGCCACCGCGCCCCATTGTGCGCCAATCACCCATTTACTCTCCAATAGCTTTCCTTTGATGCGAATCGGCATGACTTGCGGCATCATGCTGAAAAAGGTGGTGGCATGGAATAAGCTGGCGATTAACGCAACCAGGTTCAGTAGCACCACAACAGGATGGGCCATATAGTCGAGCCACCCTTGCCAAGCCTGTGGGCCTTGTACCAAGCAAATTAAGCCCGCAGTTAGGCTTAGCGTAAAGAAGACTAAAGGCAGCACAGTTGCTTCCCGTATCATGTAGAAGCGATAAAACGGGTGGTGCAGCCACCAAGTACGAGGCATAGGCCGTACATAAGGTTTACGGTTACTCATCCTGTTACCTCCTTCCCTTCTTTATTGGGATTAAACATGGCGATCACCATATCTTGCGTGGAGGCCACTTTTCCTTGGTTGACGGCACCCGCGGGTCGACCCCTTAGGCAGACTTGTGAGCAATAGCCAACAAACGTACATCCCCATGCGCCGTTATCACTATTAATCAGTGGCATACGCTCGTGTTGCCCCCCATCGCGACTGTCCAGGTTATAACGATGCGCAAGTGTAATGGCAGCGGGACCTAAAAAGTCAGGATTGAGGCCAAATTGCGGACACGCCGCGTAACAAAGCCCGCAATTAATACAGGCCGCGAATTGCTTGTAGCGCGCCATTTGTTCGGGCGTTTGCGTATTAGGTCCGTCTTCGGGGCGGCGGTCATTCCCTAAAATATAGGGTTTGATCGCTTCAAGACGTTCAATAAATGGTGTCATATCGACCACCAGATCTTTTTCGATCGCAAAGTTAGCCAAAGGCTCAATCAGTACCCCTTTGGGGTAATCACGTAAAAATGCTTTACAGGCCAGCTTTGGCACGCCATCGACCATCATGCCGCACGATCCACAAATGGCCATGCGACAAGACCAGCGATAAGACAGTGACTTATCCAGGTTATCTTTGATATAACCCAGCGCATCCAGAACCGACATGGTTTCGTCACCGGTGACCACGAAGTCTTGGGTGTAGGGGGCCTCATCCGTTGCGGGATCATACTTGAGCACGGAGACCTGATAGGTAGCTTGCGTCATTTTGCTTGCTCCTCTTGTTGGTCGGCGCTGTCACGATTCGCTTGCTCTGCCGCTTCGCCATACAGTCGTGCTTGCGGTTGTGACTTGGTAATTTTGACATCGCCATAGTCGATGCGAGGGCCATGATCTGCTTGATAGAACGCCAAAGTATGCTTGAGGTAGTTTTCATCATCACGGCTGGTGCAGCCTTCATCAAGGCGTTGGTGTGCGCCGCGTGACTCTTTACGCTGTATCGCGGAATGTGCCATGGCTTCGGCGACTTCTAGGCCGTAGCCTACTTCAATGGCGTACAGCAGATCGGTATTAAACACACTGCCTTTATCTTGAATACTGATATTTTTGTAGCGCGCTTTTAGTTCGGTGATTTTATCAATCGTAGCCTGCATTAAGTCTTCTCGACGATAAATACCACAACCGGCTTCCATCGTTTCCCCGAGCTCGCGACGAATGTCGGCCCAGTTTTCTTCTCCTTGATTAGAGAGCAGCTGATCAATGTGCGCTTTCACGTCTTGAACTTGGGCGTCGATCGCCGCTTGGTTCCAATCTGTAAAGCTGCTGGCGCGTTTGGCGGCGCCTTCACCGGCTAAACGGCCGAAGACGGCGAGCTCAGCGAGCGAGTTTGAACCAAGGCGATTAGCACCATGCAAGCCAACAGAAGAGCACTCACCGACCGCAAAAAGGCCTTTAACGCGTGTTTCCGTTTGCGCGTCGGTTTCGATACCGCCCATGGTGTAATGTACGGTTGGGCGGATAGGGATCGGCTCTTTGGCTGGGTCAACATTGACATAGGCTTTCGCCAGCTCACAGATAAAGGGTAGGCGTTCCTGAATGTATTCCTCACCAAGATGGCGCAAGTCGAGATGTACGACATCACCGAGCGTGTGTTTGATGGTGTTGCCTTTTTGTTGCTCGTGCCAAAAAGCCTGCGACACTTTATCTCGCGGCCCAAGCTCCATGTATTTATTCTTCGGTTGACCGACCGGTGTTTCTGGGCCCATCCCGTAATCTTGCAAGTAACGGTAACCGTCTTTGTTGACGATGATGCCGCCTTCACCTCGGCAGCCTTCGGTCATTAAGATGCCTGTTCCCGGTAAGCCGGTTGGGTGATATTGCACAAACTCCATATCGCGTAGTGGGATCCCGTGACGGTACGCCATGGCCATGCCATCCCCCGTGACAATGCCACCATTGGTGTTACAACTATACACTCGGCCGGCACCGCCGGTTGCCAATACCACCGACTTGGCTTTGATACAGACGAGCTCACCTTCTGCCATGTGTAAGGCAATCAATCCCTGTACCTGCCCCTCATCGATAATCAAATCGACAACAAAATACTCGTCTAGGCGCTGGATTTGTGGGTATTTGATCGATGTTTGGAATAAGGTATGCAACATGTGGAAGCCGGTTTTATCCGCGGCAAACCATGTCCGTTCCACTTTCATGCCGCCGAATCGACGCACGTTAATGCTACCGTCGTCTTTGCGACTCCAAGGGCAACCCCATTGTTCTAGTTGCACCATTTCATGGGCACAATTTTTAACAAAGTAGTCGACAACGTCTTGTTCACATAGCCAGTCGCCGCCGCTGACGGTGTCATTAAAATGGTTGTCTAAGCTGTCCTCGTCCTTGATGACGGCAGCTGACCCACCTTCTGCGGCCACAGTGTGTGAGCGCATCGGGTAGACCTTAGACACCAACGCAATATTCAGAGAGGGATCGGCCTCCGCAGCCGCAATCGCCGTACGCAGTCCAGCGCCACCGGCGCCGATAACTGCAATATCTGTGGTGAGGGTCCGCACGTTCATCCTCCAGTGTCATAGGGAAAGCCAGTGCTTGGCTTGTTTATTGTTGTGCTGTCATAGTAGGCAATCTCGTCGGCGTAAAAATTGATTCAGTCGGGGAATTACCGCGATTTTGCGGGTATGCGTGTTAAATTGCATAAAACTGTGAGATGAATCGCTAAGTGTTCGATAGAGTTGAAAAATCGCGCGATACTTGCAATAAAAATGCGTCCTGTGACACGTAAGTATCGCGCAACAAGTAGATAGGAAGGCGCTTGTTATTTCGCTTGCTGGCGATAGACTGGCGCCATTCGTGCGAACAGAGAATTTTTTATGATCCCAATCACGCAATGGCAACCAACTGCGACGCTAGAACAACTGAAAAAGCGGGCTAATATCATGGCCCACATTCGCCAGTTTTTTGCTGACCGTGGCGTATGGGAAGTGGATACGCCGGCACTCAGTCAAGCGGCGGTGACCGATGTTCACCTACATAGCTTTAAAACGTCGTTAGTGGGGCCTGGCTTCGCTGACGGCGTGGCTTTGCATCTAATGACCAGCCTGAGTTTCATATGAAGCGCCTACTCGCCGCGGGGAGTGGGCCGATTTACCAAATCAGTAAAGCGTTTCGCAATGAAGAGGCTGGCCGTTACCATAATCCGGAATTTACCATGCTGGAATGGTATCGCCCTGGTTTTGATCACCACCAGTTGATGGATGAAATGAACGCGTTGTTGCAAACGGTACTAACGTGTCAGGCTGCGACACGGGTGAGCTATCAAACGGCATTTGAGTCGCTTACCGGGCTGTGTCCATTAACTGCGGACATTCCTCAGCTGCGTGCACTGGCGGCTACGCAGGGACTGGTAGATATCACTCAGGATGAAACGGATAAAGATACCTTGTTACAACTGCTTTTCTCGGTGATGGTGGAGCCTAATATTGGCCTACAGGCGCCCGTTTTTGTTTATGACTTTCCCGCATCACAAGCCGCGTTAGCAAAAATTAGCGCAGCGGATCCACGTGTTGCGCATCGCTTTGAGGTGTATTACCAAGGGATTGAACTGGCAAATGGTTTTTATGAGCTGCAAGACGCTTGCGAACAGCGCCGGCGGTTTGAGGCGGATAATCAAGCGCGGCTTGCACGAGGATTAGCGCCACAACCTATCGATGCGTATCTACTCGCGGCATTAGAAGCCGGCTTACCCGATTGTGCGGGAGTGGCGTTGGGTATTGACCGCTTAGTGATGCTGGCACTGGGGTGTGACCATATCGATAGTGTTACCGCGTTTCCTGTTTCGCGCGCGTAGCAAGGCAACACCGATAAAAAACGCCGCCCGAAAGCGGCGTGTAGGAGAGACATCGGTTTAGACTTTAAATTTCGATAAGTCTTGATGCATATCTTGAGCCGCTTGCGCCATGCTTTCACCTTGGTCGCCTGTGGCACTGGCCTGTTGGTGGATCTCATAGGAGAGATCTTTCACCGCTTGGGTATTGCGATTAATATCGTCGGTCACCGCGCGCTGCTCTTCGGCGGCGCTGGCAATTTGAATCGCCATTTCTGAAATCGTCCCAATCGCAGTGGTGATCTGGTTGAGACGCTCACTTGCTGCCGCCGCACGATCAACGCTTGATGTCGCCATTTCATTACTTTGTGTCATATCATCCACGGCACGTTGCGTGGTGTGCTGTAGCGTCTCAATCATATTGCGAATTTCTTCGGTGGAATCGTGCGTACGTTGACTCAAAACCCGCACTTCATCGGCGACCACGGCAAAGCCTCGACCTTGTTCACCTGCCCGTGCCGCTTCTATCGCGGCGTTCAATGCCAACAGGTTGGTTTGCTCTGCCACCCCTTGAATGGTCGCAATAATTTGGTTGATGCTCTGCGCGTTTTCATCGAGCTCACGGATCACATTGGTGGCACGTTCTACCTGTTCGGCCAATTGCGTGATGGCGTCGCGGTTATCGCTAACCACACTTAACCCTTCTTGGCATGACTGCTCAGCTTGTTGTGCCGATGTAGCCGTGTCTTCGGCATGGCTGGCAACTTCGTTGGCGGTGGTCGACATTTCGTGGATCGCAGTAGCTATTTGGTCGATATCATTTTGCTGCTTATCGACTAATTGGCTCGATTGCAACGCATGCGTTCGGCATTCTTCCGCGCTTTGCGATAATGTCATGCTTTGATTGACCGCTTTACCAACCATTTGCTGAAGTTGCGCGAGGAACGCGTTAACGTACTCAGCCAATTCACCAATTTCATCGCGACGGGCAATATTGATTCTTTGAGTCAGATCGCCTTCACCGGCAGAGAGCGTGTGCACAGCGGCGGTTAATTCTCCCAACGGTTTGAGTAATTGTTTAATCAGGGCTCCGGCGATAAAAGCGATCACCACAAAAAGGATAACAGAGGCGATCACGACAAAGGTGATTTGCTCTGAGACTGAGGCATAAGCTTGTGCTTTATCTTCGACAATACCCAGTGTCCAATCGGTGTTGGGGACGTTGAACGCGGCAAGCAGTTTTTCTTTTCCGTTGAGCTCAAACGTGGTGAGTTGGCGTTGCGCACTGGCATTGGCCATAAAGTTGCGTGTTAGCTCATCATCTAGATCGGTAAGCGGCTGGCGGCTTAGATCGGTATCACGATAGGCCACTAAGCGATTTTCACCATCGACCAAGAAGGCAAAACCATTGCTGAGCTTCAGGTTGAGTACTTGATCGACAATATCGGTAACGGTCACGTCCGCCGCAATCACTCCTTGATAGCGATCATTGAATGATTTCGCCAAACTGACGACGAGACTACCGTCAAAATCCTGATAGGGTTCCGTAATGATAAGATCATTCGACCCACTCGCATTTTTGTACCAAGGCCGTGTGCGTGGATCGTAGTCCGCCGGCCAGTCTTCACTTTTATCGCCGTAGGCAATCCGTCCATCGCTAAACCCCGCATACACGGATAAAAACTGCCCCGCACGCTTTGTTACTAACAGCTCGCGATCGACATTGGCGTTATTGGCAATGAGCGTCTCGTTCGCCAGCAGCATATCGGCACGCGTGCTTAACCAGCTATCAATAAACTGGGTGGTGGCATCACCAACATCATGCATTTGTTTGGTAATGCTGGTAGTGGTTTCAGTTTGGAGCTGACGCACAGAAATGCTGGCAAGCACCGCACTGACCAGCGCCACGATAAAGGCAATAGCCACAATGATTTTCAGCTTAATTGTCGGCTTGGGCATAGACACATTTCCATCTCATTGAACAGTTTTCCTGAGTGTATACGCAAGACTTACACCAAAGTTAGATCAATGAGGCAAATTGTGTTGATAAGTGAGGAGGATAAGTGATGGAAGGTAGAATTTGTGATCTTTCTGCCAATAGAAAAAACTGCCTATAGGCATAGGCAGTTTGATCGTGTGGCTGTTTTCAAGCGTTTTGCACGTTACACTTTAAACTTAGATAAGTCGCTGTGCATCGCCTGCGCATCTTGCGCCATTTGCTCGCCTTGTTCCCCTGTTTCGCTCGATTTTTGATGAAGCTCCAGTGATAAATCGCGTACTGCTTGAGTGTTGCGATTGATATCTTCGGTGACGGCACGTTGCTCTTCAGCTGCACTGGCAATCTGTGCGGCCATTTCGGAGATATCGCCAATTCCACGTGTGATCTCGTTTAATTTATCACTGGCTGAGGCCGCGCGATCGACGCTGGACGTTGCCATTTCGTTACTTTGCGTCATGCCATCCACCGCACGTTGTGTTGTGTTTTGCAAGGTTTCGATCATATTGCGGATTTCCTCGGTAGAGTCGTGTGTGCGTTGACTCAGTACGCGTACCTCATCAGCGACTACCGCAAATCCTCGACCTTGCTCACCCGCACGCGCCGCCTCGATCGCGGCGTTCAGCGCCAGTAAGTTGGTTTGCTCGGCAATCCCTTGGATGGTGGAAATGATTTGATTAATGCTTTGCGAGTTCGTATCGAGCTCACGAATCACATTGGTGGCTTGTTCGACCTGTTCAGCCAATTGTGTGATCGCGTCGCGGTTACTTTCCACGACCTCTAAGCCATCCCGACATGAGCTTTCTGCTTCTTGGGCTGAACGGGCGGTTTGTTCGGCATTGCTGGCCACTTCATTGGCGGTGGTCGACATTTGGTGAATCGCGGTGGCGATTTGATCCACATCGCCCTGCTGTTGTCCGACTAAACCGGTTGACTGATGCGCAAGGTTTCGGCATTGGTCAGCGCGTTCAGACAACCCCACACTTTGGGTGACGCTACGACCAATCATCGCTTGCAACTGCTCCAAAAACGCATTGACGTGTCCGGCTAACTCACCGATTTCATCGTGGCGCACAATATCAAGACGCTGAGTAAGGTCCCCACTGCCCTGCGATAAGGAACTTACCGCGTGAGTCAGCTGAGTCAACGGGGTGAGCAAGCGGTGAATGAGGGCGCCGGCAATTAAGGCGATGATGACAAACAAAATAACTGACGTGACCAACGTGGAGATAATCTGCTCGGAGACGGAGGCAAACGCGAGTTGTTTGTCCTGAACTACGCCGAGGCTCCAGTTTGCGCCTTCCACTTTTGTGACCGCAATGAGCTTTTCGCGTCCATCACCATCGAATGTTACTGTGCCCAACGCTTGGCTATTTCTCGCTTTCTGGATGAAAGTTGATGTGAGCTCATCGTCGACCTGCGTTAACGCTTTTCCACTTAACGCGGTGTCTCGATAGGCGACCACTTTGTTGTTGCTATCGACCAAAAAGGCGAAGCCTTCATTGGGCAGACGCACGTTCAGTACTTCTTTAACAATGGCGTCGACGGATAAGTCGGCAGCGATGACCCCTTCAAACCGTTGATTAAATGCTTTGGCAAAGCTGATGACCATGCCTGCGCCATTAGCATCGACATAAGGGGGAGTAATAATTAAATCGTTTGCCGCACTGGCTTGCTTATACCATGGACGTGAACGGGGGTCATAGTCGGTTGGCCAGCTTTCGGTTTTGTCGCCATAGGCGATCGTTCCATCGGCAAAGCCGGCATAGACGGTAAGAAAATCACCTTGGTGCTTGGTCAGCAGCAGTTCGCGATCAACATTCGGTTGGCTAGCAATCAAAGGTACATTGGCGACGAGCATTTTGCTGCGAATGTCGAGCCATTCTTCGATAAAGTTGCTCGTGGATAGCCCCACATCTCGCATTTGAGCGGTGACGCTTTGTTTTGTTTCTGCTTCAAGTTGATTGACTGAAAACCATGCCTGTACTGCACTAACTAAGGCCACGACCAAAGCAACCGCAAGTAATATTTTGGTCTTGATGGTAAATTTCATTAAAGATCCCTCGTACTACCACACTATGACGATACTTTCTTACTGAGTATCTGCTTAATTGTAGAAAGCTTGAGCCAGGAGGGTAAAAAATTTAAAAAAGTTTTTACTCTCGAGCCCGCTAACGCCTTACATCATCAGTGTTATCTCATTTTTAACCGATAGAAAGCATCCACTTATACAATACGGAGACAGCTTATCGATTTTGTGTCTCATGAATGGAACGCATGTCAGGTTAATAAGACGACCCCGCTATAAACCAGCACTAAACCACTGCCCCCTAGAATAAGGCCGACTTTGACCAGATCCTGACTACTGATAAACCCGGTGGAGTAAGCGAGCGAGTTGGGTGGGGTCGAGACCGGTAAAATCATGCCGAGAGAGGCGGAAAAGGCCACAACGATCAGCAGGCCTTGCATGCCGCCAATGCTCGCTAACGCTGGCATTGAAGAGGCAATTGCCGCGGCAATCGGCATTAACAAGTTTGCGGTCGCGGTATTGGACATAAAGTTAGCCATGAGCCAACAAATCACTGACAAGGTAATCAAAACGGTCATGGCGGTGAGCAAACTGTAATCCACCGCATGGGCGAGGGCTGCCGCGAGACCGGTTTGATCAAGGGCGATACCCATTGCAATCCCACCGGCGACAAGCCAGAGCACATCCCAGTTGATTTGTTTGAGTTCTGGTTTACCTATGATCCCTGTGAGGGTAAAAATAGCCAGTGGGATTACGGCAACGACATACGTGTTCATGCCGTGAACGCCTGTGGTGAGCCACAGAACAATCGTGAGTGCAAACGTAATATAGACGGTATAAGCCTGCCAGCTTTGCAAAAAACGGCCTTCTAGTGCAAGTTCTACTCGAGTGTGTTGACTGCGAAAGAGGCGTTGTAACAGCCACCAAGCAAAACTGAGTTGGACGATCACGAAGGGAAGACCCATCTTCATCCAGTCTAAAAAGGACACTTTATATTCGCCAGTTAAATACTGTAACGCGATCGCGTTGGGTGGGGTGCCGATGGGAGTCGCTATCCCACCGGTATTGGCGGCGACCGGAATGCAAAGCACCAAGGCTTTAATTAATGGATCGCCTTTGGGGAGCACACTGACAATGGGTGCCAATAAAGCCAGCATCATGACAGTGGTGGCGGTGTTGGACATAAACATCGAAAACACCGCTGTGATCAACATCAGGCCGAGCATTATGAACTTAGGGTGTTGGCCGAAAGGTTTGAGCAACACGCGGGCAAGGTTGATGTCGAGCTGATATTTAGAAGCCGCGATAGCCAACGAAAACCCCCCCATAAACAAGATGATGATAGGCGACGAAAACGCACTCAATATATCGGTATAAGGAATGAGTTCCCCAAGCGGATGATGGGGAGTGATGCCGCGAAACCAGTGCAAGCCTTTGTCTGAGATCATGATTAGTTGCAACGTGATAATCAGTAAGGATGTAGAAAAAACGGGCACCGGCTCGAGTACCCACAGCAGCGCGGCCATTAAAAAGATGGCTAATAAGCGGTGCTGAATAATCGTGAGATTGGCGATAGGCAACCAATCGGTGGGGATGAGCAGTAATAATAAAGGTAAGCCGAGTGCGACAAGTAACTTGATAAAACGAGCATTAACCACAAATACGCTCCTTCGTCATTGGTGGGCGACCGCGTCATGCCTTACGGTTGGACTGGCAAGCGCTTTATCGATAACTGAATACCCTAATAATACGAGCCTTGCTCTTTGATTAACGGGAAAAATCTCCGAATTTCGATACAAAAAAGGGGCATAAATGCCCCATATCTCACAATTTTTTCGATTATGCCTGCCGGTGAGCGTAAGGCTGTCCCATTTGCGTAGGCGCGCCAGGAGTGACCTGGTCGTCGAAGTGCAGGGCGCCGTGTGGGAAAAGGTTAATAACGGTTGAGCCCAGCTTGAATCGGCCCATTTCATCACCTTGGACAAAGTGAATCGCTTGTTCGCCTTCGGTCGGATATTGCCAGCGGCGAATACTTCCACCGGTTGGCGGCGTGACCGTGCCCGCCCAAGTGGTTTCGATGCTACCCACAATGGTGGCACCCACTAAAATTTGTGCCATGGGGCCGAAATCCGTCTCAAAGAGACAGACGACACGCTCATTGCGCGCAAACAGGTTGGGAACGTTTTCTGCCGTTAATGGATTAACCGAAAAGAGATCGCCAGGAATATAAATCATCTCGCGAAGCACCCCGTCACATGGCATATGAACGCGGTGATAATCACGCGGTGAGAGGTATAAGGTGGCGAACTCTCCTTCATCAAATTGGCTCGCAAGCGTTTCATCACCGCCGATTAATTCGGTTAATGAAAAGTAATGGCCTTTGGCTTGGATTAATTGCCCTTGCTCGATGCGTCCCGCTTGACTGACGCAGGCATCGGCAGGAAAAACCAAGGTATCGTTATCGCCTTCGATTGGACGTAACGCAGGTTTTAGCTCACGGACAAAAAAATCATTAAAGGTGCGATAGTAGCCAGGATCACTGACTTTTGCTTCGCCCATGTCTACCTGATATTGCTTAATGAACCATTTAATCACCGAGGTTGTAAACCAGCCGCCTTTCAAGCTAGCCAGTTTACCCATGACTCGGGTAAGGGCTTGTTTCGGCGCAAGATATTGCAGCCCAACTTTTAAATCGTCTCGCACAGTTTTGTCCTGACAAGTTATTGAGTTCTGAATACGCTCAGTGCGTGCTATGGATTGCCGCGCAGTGTAGCGAATCAATTAGTGACGTAACAGCCGCTCACAGTTGCTTATTGCGAGAGAACTGTCGATTGTCTTTTGCCTCTTTCATGCTTTCAATGATGCGGTGGTAGCTGTCAAACCGTTCAACACTAATATGGCCATCTTCGACCGCTTGACGAAGCAGGCAGCCCGGGTCGTTGCCATGTTTGCAGTCGCGGAACTTGCACCCACCTAAATAGTCACGAAATTCGACAAAGCCATGGGCAATTTGTTCCGGCTCAAGGTGCCACAAGCCAAACTCACGCACGCCGGGTGAATCAATAAGATCGCCCCCTTGGGCAAAATGATACAAGCGTGCTGCCGTCGTAGTGTGCTGCCCCAGTCCTGAGTTTTCAGACACCTGATGCGTTTGCGCATGAACATCGGGCAATAAGGTATTGACCAAACTTGACTTACCCACCCCAGATTGACCGACGAACACGCTGACATGTTGATCTAACTGTTCGATCAGTGTCGGCATACCTTCGCCTGAATCGGCACTGACCATCACCAAGCAATAGCCAATATTTCGATAGATATCGAGCAGATCCTCGACCATTTCTCGACCTTCATCATCAAGTAAGTCGACTTTGTTGACCACAATGAGAGGCGCGATATCGAGCACTTCACATGCAATTAAGTAACGGTCAATAATATTGAGCGATAGCTCGGGCAGGATCGCGGCCACGATCACCACTTGATCGATGTTGGCGGCAACCGGTTTAACCCCATCATAGTAGTCAGGTCGTGTGAGGACGGACCTGCGATCATGCACCGCTTCAACCACGCCAGCAAACCCCGCGAGCGCTTCTTTGCCCGGGCGCCAGACGACGCGATCACCGGTCACTAGACTATTGACAGAGCGACGAAGATTACACCGGTGTATTGTTCCGGTTTGCGGATCTTCAATGTCGGCATGTTGCCCAAATCGCGTGATCACACGGCCTTCACGGGAGGCTTCGAGGGCTGCATCTTCCCACTGTACGTCGTTATCGTGCTGTTTGATCCGACGTTGTTGGTTTGATCGCACCCGCCGCAATTGGCCTTTAGTAAGCTTTTTCTTTTTTGCCACGTTGACTCTTATCAGTTAAGTTGGCTTTCATATCAAGCACAGTATGATACATGGTTTACCCATAAAAAAGGCAAGTTCAATGGCGTTCAGTGAAAACAATTTAATCTGGATTGATCTGGAAATGACCGGACTCGATCCTGATACCCACAAGATCATTGAGATCGCAACGATTGTGACGGATGCACAGCTTAATATTCTGGCGGAAGGGCCGGTATTGGCCGTACATCAGCCGCAAAGCGAACTCGATAAAATGGATGATTGGTGCACGCAGACTCATACCCAGTCTGGCTTGGTTGCCCGAGTGCAACAAAGTCAAGTGAGTGAGCACGATGCGATCGAGCAAACGGTCGCATTTTTATCGCAGTGGGTGCCCGCAGGCGTATCACCGATTTGTGGTAACAGCGTGGGACAAGATCGCCGTTTTCTCTATCGCTATATGCCGGCATTAGAGCGTTACTTTCACTATCGCACCGTAGACGTCAGTACGTTGAAAGAGCTAACGCGCCGTTGGCAGCCTGAAATATTAAATGATTTTTCTAAAAAAGGTACCCATTTAGCGCTTGACGACATTCGGGAATCAATTGCAGAATTGCAGTTCTATCGCGAAAGGATCTTGACGATCTGATTTCTTTTCGTCGATCTGTTGCTCTTTTGAGCGTTCAAAAGAAAAAATCATCATTTTGCTTATCAGCGCTTGCAACCCGATTTTTTCTTCGTATAATTCGCAGCCCTAACGACGTGAAACGTCTGTTGAAAGCGACATTAGCTCAGCTGGTAGAGCGCAACCTTGCCAAGGTTGAGGTCACGAGTTCGAACCTCGTATGTCGCTCCAAGTTAAAGTTCGATCTGATGCTGATCATGTCGATCTAAGCGACACTAGCTCAGCTGGTAGAGCGCAACCTTGCCAAGGTTGAGGTCACGAGTTCGAACCTCGTGTGTCGCTCCAATTTAAAATTCGATGAAACGCATCGGCAATGCGACATTAGCTCAGCTGGTAGAGCGCAACCTTGCCAAGGTTGAGGTCACGAGTTCGAACCTCGTATGTCGCTCCAAATTGAATATCGATCTGGCGTTGGTCAGGTCGCTCTAAGCGACACTAGCTCAGCTGGTAGAGCGCAACCTTGCCAAGGTTGAGGTCACGGGTTCGAACCCCGTGTGTCGCTCCAATCACTTGGTTGACCACAAGTGTGGCGTTATATGCAGCGCTGTCTTTAATGCTGTGAAGCATCATCTCTAGCATCAAATCCACACTTTACGTACTGACTCTGGAAACGGTGTAGTAGCGTGATTTTATTGACTAATGCACAGGTTTATCCACAGGTTTTGCTTTGTGGATAACATGGTTAATGAATTCTTTAAAGCCCGCCATACTGGTGATCTTGTCATCAGGCACGGAACTGATGTTGCACACCACAAATAAACGTCTTTTTTTTCTATTTTGTTGAAAATAAAGGGGAATAGTGTGTCTTTTTCCAGGTTAACTAACGCTTTTCCACAAGGTTATGCACTATCGTGATCTTGCTCGCTTAATATCTTGTCAATGTGTTTAACTATCAAAAAACGCACCACCAACGCGCATTGCTTAATAGTTTTCCACATAATGTGAATAGCGTCATCTTTCTGGTGTTTAGCGGTGCTAAGCGTCCCGAGGTAATCCTTTTTCAATGATGCGAACCAAGCGGCGCGTTCCGGTAGGGAGTTCGGTCACATCAATACGCTGTCGTTTACTTTCTTGTTCACCCAGGGCCCACTCTATGTGCGCATCTACCAGTGCATCTTCCCCGTGCCGGGCTTGTAAACTTGCGACAATTTCCGCGTCATAAGAGGCGTTGCCCATCGCGATAGCTAAGTTACGTCGCCACTTTTTAATCCCAATACGGCGAATGGCCGATCCTTGCGTCAAGGATAAAAAGGTCTCTTCATCCCAATTAAAAAGCGTACTGAGTGGTTGTTGATCAAGGCTTGGACGGCAGTGAAAGTCCGCTTCTAAGGTGAGCTCGGCTTCGCGATTAAATGGACAAACAAGCTGGCAGTCATCGCAACCATAAATGCGATTACCGATAGCGTGACGAAATTCCAATGGGATCACGCCATCATATTCAATGGTGAGGTAGGAAATACAGCGTCGGGCATCGACCACCCCTTCAGCGACAATCGCTTGGGTTGGGCAGCTTGTCATACAAGCCACACACTTGCCACACTGGTTGTCAACCGGTGTGTCAGTCGGCAAAGGGAGGTCAACCAACAGCTCGCCGAGGAAAAACCAAGATCCGGTTTCCTCGTTAAGGATCAATGAGTGTTTACCTGTCCATCCCAATCCCGCTTTCTCTGCCAACGGACGCTCTAGAATGGGGCTGAGTCGACAAAAGGGCGATAGCCATAGGGACCAACCTCGGCTTCGATTTGCTGCCCCAGCTTTTTCAAGCGGTTGCGGATGAGTTTGTGATAGTCGCGCCCTAAAGAATAGCGACTCACATAACCCAAATTTGGATTGGCCAATGTGGTGGCAAATCCCGCTTCTGGCGGTAAATAATTCATGCGTACACTTATCACGCGCACGGTGCCAGGAAGCAACTCGTCTGGACGCGCACGCATCATGCCATGTCGCGCCATCCAGTCCATCTCACCGTGGTAGCCATTGTCGAGCCAACGTTGCAATTGCGCCTCATGTTGCTTGAGATCAACATCCGTGATCCCGACATGCTGGAAGCCTAGCGCTTGTCCCCATTGCTTGATACGTTGGGCTAATTGGTCGAAATTAATCGATGCATCGGGCGTGGGTTGCGACATAGCGGTAGATCCTGAGGCCTTAAGGGGTGCAGTACAATCAATGGAGGCAGTTGATGGCGGTAAGTTTACCACAGAGTTTCTATCGTGCAGAGCACGTTCGTGAGGGCGAACAGGCTGTCGCCCGCGCGTTAGATATCCCTATGTATCAGTTGATGTTACGAGCGGGACAAGCCGTCTTTGATAGCATCAATCAGTATTACCCGAACGCGGCACGCTTATTGATCGTCTGTGGTGCCGGCAACAACGCGGGTGATGGTTATGTGATTGCTCGGTTGGCGAAATCTGTGGGATTCAATGTCACGGTATGGTCATTGGTCGCGCCGGAAAAACTCAGTGGTGATGCGGCGACCGCTTGGCAAGAGTGGCAAGATTGTGGTGGAAGCGTGATTAAGACCCAGCCTACCGTCACGCAGTTTGATGTCATTGTCGATGCCATTTTGGGTACTGGATTGTCGCGTGCCGTTGAAGGCGATTTTGCCCAAGCAATTGGTGTGATTAATCACTGCCACGTCCCCGTGGTGGCGGTTGATATTCCCTCAGGCCTTTGCGCCAACAGTGGCTGTGTAAAAGGTGTGGCGATCGTAGCGGATATCACGGTGACCTTGATTGCATTAAAACAAGGCTTATTAACTGGGCAAGCGGTCACGCATCGCGGTGAACTTATTTTTGCTGGCCTCAATGTTGCAACAGCCTTTGCACGTCAAGCGGCACCGTCTGGGCAATTGATCAGTGACGACATCAAAACGCAATGCCTCCCGGCCCGGTCACGCAGCGCACACAAAGGCCAATTTGGTCGGGTACTTTGTCTAGGCGGCGATCATGGTATGGCCGGTGCGATTACTCTTTGTGCGCAAGCTGCCTTACGTACAGGCGCAGGACTGGTGAAAGCGGTCACTCAAAACGATCATGCTTTGATGCTCGTCACGCGCCAGCCTGAGCTGATGACCCAAAGTTGGGCGCCTGGCCAATCATTAGGTGATGCCCTGTCTTGGGCCACCCATATTGTTATCGGCCTGGACTTGGCCAGAGTGCGTGGTCAGATGCACTCTGGGCCATCGCTCTCTCGGCACGAACGCCTAAGGTTGTTGATGCGGATGGATTAAATAAATTAGCGCGGCAACCACAACACCGCGATGATTGGATTCTCACGCCTCACCCAGGCGAGGCAGCTCGCTTATTAGGCTGTGAAGTAAAAGAGGTGGAACTCGATCGCTTTGCCGCCGTCAAAGCGATACAAACACGATATGGTGGCGTCGTTTTGCTTAAAGGGGCAGGAACGATCGTATATGATGGCACCGATTATGCTGTTGCAAATGTAGGCAACCCTGGCATGGCATCTGGGGGAATGGGTGATGTCCTTTCTGGTGTGATCGGCAGCTTACTGGCGCAAGGCGTGGATTTATTCCCGGCGGCAGCGCTGGGTTGCTACCTTCATGCAAAGCCGGTGACCATGCCGCTCAGGCAGGCGAACGAGGGCTACTTGCCAGTGATTTGTTGCCCTATTTGCAGCAGTTAGTGGATTAGAGAAACGCGTTTGCGTCAATAATCAGCGCAAAAAATGACATAAATAACAGACGAGATCCCAAAGTAGTATGACCCAGACTTTTATCACTCAGTTAGCCGATGCGGATCGTACCGTGGCTTTCGGCGCGGCACTCTCCCGTGCTTGTACGCAAAGTACAACCTGCTATCTACACGGCGATCTTGGCGCGGGCAAAACCACGTTTTGTCGCGGTTTTATCCAGGCGATGGGGCATACCGGTAATGTCAAAAGTCCAACTTATACCTTGGTTGAGCCTTACGAGCTACCACCTTGGCAAGTATATCATTTCGATCTCTATCGCTTGGCGGATCCAGAAGAGTTGGAGTTTATGGGGATCCGAGATTATTTTAATCAACAGGCGCTTTGCTTAATTGAATGGCCAGAAAAAGGGGCTGGCTGGCTACCACATGCAGACCTTGATATCACTCTGCGCTACGACGGTGAGCAGCGCAACCTCATTATTAACGCCAATACCGCGGTTGGGCTGGCGATTATCGACCGTCTAGAATGGGAAGACTAGCATGATGTGGCAGCGACTTTGCGTCTTGATGATCGCCAGTTTGTTGAGTGCAACAAGTTGGGCCAACAAAATCGAAAATATTCGGGTATGGCCGGCACCAAACGAAACCCGAGTGGTGGTTGATCTGGCTGACAAAGCGGACTTTAGTTATTTCTCTTTAACGCGTCCGGACCGACTCGTGGTCGATTTAAAGCAAAGTCAGCTTGCAACCGGTTTGCCAAAGCGGATTAAAGGCAGCGATATTCTGACTAAAATCCGTAAAAGTAGCCCGCCTGATGCCACCACGTATCGACTGGTTTTCGAACTCAAAGATAGCGCTAAGCCGCATATATTTGCGCTGGCACCGGGGGGCGAGTATGGCCATCGTTTAGTGGTGGATTTACCCCATGCGCAAAAAGTCGATAAGAACAAGCCAACACTCTCAGTGGCGGAAAAGAAGCGGCGTGAAACGGTTGCGGCCTTACCCTTTGGGACTGAGGACATCGTGGTCGCGATTGATCCTGGACACGGCGGTAACGATCCTGGCGCCATTGGGCCGCGGCGTAAGCAGGAAAAAGATGTCAACTTGGCCATTGCTAAGCAAGCGGCCGCTCGCATCAATGCAGTGCCGGGCATGCGGGCCGTCTTAACCCGCACGGGTGACTATTTTGTTGATTTAAATCAGCGGTCTGAGATCGCACGCAAACATAAAGCCCACTTGTTAGTTTCGGTGCATGCTGATGGTTTCCATAAGCCTCAGCCGCGCGGCGCCTCGGTATGGGTGCTATCACGCCGTCGAGCCAACAGCGAAATCGGTCGCTGGATAGAGAAACATGAAGAGCAATCGAATTTATTGGGTGGCGGCTCTTTGTTAGCACAAAACAACGAGGACGAATATTTAAGTCGTGCTGTATTGGATTTACAGTTTAGTAATTCGCAAAAAGAAGGCTTTGACGTGGCAACGCGTGTATTAAAAGAGCTGGGTAAAGTAACCAAGTTACATAAATCGAGCCCTGAGCACGCAAGCCTGGCGGTGCTAAAATCGCCAGATATCCCCTCTTTGTTGGTGGAAACGGGGTTTATCTCCAACCCGCAAGAAGAACGCTTATTATTCCAGCGCGGCCATCAGCGTGGCCTTGCCAATGCTATCTATCACGGTATTCGCAATTACTTTGAACGTTTCCCCCCTGACGGTACCTTGTTTGCCGCGCGTAAAAACGGGGTAAAACACAAAGTGAGTCCAGGTCAGTCTCTCTCGGTCATTGCCAAGCAGTATCAAAGTTCGATAGCCGCGATAAAGTCGGCGAACGGCTTAACCTCGAACACCCTGCATGTGGGGCAAGTCCTGTCGATTCCCAATGTCGATGTAGCTAAGTTAGCCGGTAAATCAGCGCACACATCCACACGTACGCTGACTCACACCGTTAGCCGTGGCGAATTTCTGGGTAAAATCGCCGAGCAGTATCAATCTCGTGACACCTCGCCAAGCTGACCAACCTAAGA
>NZ_AQOD01000041.1 GCF_000513715.1 Salinivibrio socompensis S35 | reverse complement strand
ACCGGGCGCTGATTGTTTTCGATGCGGTTTTACTTACCCAGCGTTCATTTCAACCTCTCGGCAGCCGGAATCGATTTCCATCGGCGGTCAGCTGTAACCGCGTCGGTTTGGTAGGCTTTAACAAAGGTCTTGACGTTTTCTGCGTCGACGTTGTCTTTACGTGCCACAATCAGGTTCACGTAAGGCGAGTCTTTGTCTTCAACAAACAGGCCGTCTTTGCTTGGGATCAGGCCGATGCCAGCGGCAAAGGTATTGTTGATGATCGCGATGTCCACATCTTCCAGTGAACGCGGCAGTTGTGGGCCTTCCAGTTCGATAATGTCGACGTTTTTCGGGTTTTCAACAATATCCAACTTAGTGGCATTGATCCCTGCGCCTTCTTTTAGCTTGATAACGCCTTGTTGCTCAAGCAGTAATAATGAGCGGCCGAGGCTCGCTGGGTTATTAGGCACCGCAATTTGACCATCTTCTGGTAGGTCAGCCACGCTGTCTAGCTTGTAAGAGTAGGCCGCAATCGGATAAACAAAGGTGTTGCCGGCAATGGCAAACTCATAGCCGCGGTCTTTGATTTGCGCATCCAAGTAGGGCTGATGTTGGAAAGCATTTACGTCGACCGAGCCATCGTCCAGTGCCGCGTTCGGCGAGACGTAATCGGTAAAAGTCACCAATTCAACGTCAAGCCCCAGTTTCTTCGCTTCTTTAACCGCGTGTTCAGCCACTTGTGCTTCTTCACCCGCCATCACGCCGACGGTGATGCTGTTGGCATCGGTGGCGGCTGGCTCTTTTTCGCCGCATCCAGAGAGGATGAGTGTGGAGGCGAGGCCTAAAGTGGCTAAAAGTGTTTTAATCGTCGTTTTCATTGTCTGTCTCCCTTTAAAAAATATCCGTTATTGACGGTAAGTGTTGTGTTTTATTTATCGGTGATCGGTTCGGCGTACCAAGTAATCGCCCAAAGATTGAATCGCTTGTACCAGCACCACCAGCATGACAACGGTGATCAACATAACCGTGGTATCAAAACGCTGGTAACCATAGCGGATACCGACATCGCCCAGGCCGCCACCGCCGACGGCACCAGCCATAGCAGAGTAGCTCACTAAGGTGACCAGGGTAATGGTTGCGCCATTAATAATGCCGGGTAGCGCTTCGGGCACCAAGACTTTATAGATAATTTGCAATGGGGTAGCGCCCATGGCTTTGGCCGCTTCTTCTAACCCGGGTGGCAGCTCTAAAAGCGCCGCTTCGACCAGACGTGCAACAAACGGGATAGCGCCTACCGTGAGCGGGACGATGGCTGCTGCCGTACCGATAGAGGTGCCGACCACCATGCGGGTAAATGGGATGATCGCGACCAATAAGATAATAAAGGGAATCGAGCGACCAATATTCACGACCGCGCCGAGCACCTGGTTGAACTTAGGTTGCGCCAGCAGGCCACCTTTTTTGGTGACGTGTAGCATCACCCCCAGTGGGATCCCAATCGCAAAGCCGATCAGGCCGGAGGCAAAGACCATATACAGGGTTTGACCCGTGGCTTCGGTGAGCAAGTTAATCAGGGCGCCGTTGTTATTCACCCAAGTGGTTATTTGTTCAATCAACATAGCCAAGGACCTCCGTATTGACATGGTGCTGGTTGAGATAATGGATAGCGTCTTCGACTGCTTTTTTCGGGCCCATGATCTCTGCCAGTAGCAGGCCGAATTTGACTCCGCCTGCGTAGTCGATATCAGAGCTTAAAATGCTGATGTCGATATCAAACAACCTGGATATTTGACTGATTAATGGTTCATCCACGGTGGCGCCGGTAAATTCGAGACGCACTAAGGGGTAGCTGCCGTCAAAGTAGGTATCTTGCAAACGCTGGGCATAGTCATAAGGCACCGATAAATCCAAGGTTGAGCGAATAAACTGCTTCGCTAAGTCGGATTTAGGATGGGCAAAAATTTCCCCCACAGGACCCGATTCAACCAGCTCGCCATCACCAATGATCGCCACGTCGTGACAAATGCGTTTGACCACGTCCATTTCGTGGGTGATCAGCAAAATGGTGAGGTTGAGCTTTTCGTTGATGGTTTGCAGCAGTGACAGAATCGACTGTGTGGTAGCGGGATCCAGTGCGCTGGTGGCCTCATCACATAATAGAACGTTAGGGCTTGGCGCCAGTGCCCGGCAATGGCGACGCGCTGCTTTTGCCCGCCACTGAGGCTGGCAGGGTACACATGGCGTTTGTCCGCTAAGCCGACTAAATCGAGTAATTCGGTGACGCGTGTTTCAATCTCTTCACTACTGGCGCCGCTCAGTTCCAGTGGTAAGGCAATGTTATCGAAGACCGATCGTGATGACAGCAGGTTAAAGTGTTGGAAAATCATGCCGATTTGACGGCGAGCTTGGGTTAGGTCGCGATTAGATAACGCGGTGAGGTTAACGCCTCCTACCTTTACTGATCCGCTGGTGGGGCGCTCTAACAGATTAACCATCCGGATCAGGGTGCTTTTCCCTGCGCCGGAGGCACCGATCACACCAAATACTTTTCCTTTAGGAATAAATAAGTTGATGTCGTTAAGGGCATGAATCCGGCGTTCCCCGAGTTCGAATACCTTGTTGAGTTTGGTTATCTCAATCATCACATGTCCTTGGCGATAAATTTGATCACAGCAGACTCACTCAGCGGCTTATCCCGCATTCTTGCCGTCGCTCTGGTTATTGATGCTATGAGTTCGTTAAAACCAAGTCAATGGATATTTTTACTTCTGGACGTCTAAATGGCAATAAGGCTAATCGGTTGGTTATAAATACAACGGTTAACGCGATGGTAAGTGTACTTGATCTCATCGACTAAAGCGTGTTCACTAATAGCCTTTCTAACCCTTTGTTCTGATTAAGTGATATGCCAACTGCCTTGATTGATACCACCATGTTGACCCTATTTATTCCCACTTTCTTTTTTGTGTCAATCACGCCGGGAATGTGTATGACGTTATCCATGACCCTGGGGATGACTATCGGGGTTAAGCGCAGCTTACATATGATGTGGGGCGAGCTTATTGGCGTCGGTCTTGTGGCTGTTGCGTCAGTGGTGGGGGTGGCAGCCGTGATGCTGAATTACCCGAGTGTGTTTCAGGTGTTTAAGTATGTGGGGGGCGCATATCTGGCGTATCTCGGCGTACAAATGTGGCGATCGCGTGGCAAAATGGCGATCCCAAAGGAAGAGGAATCGGCACCGAATGATGTCTCTGCACTCTCGTTGGCGGCACAAGGTTTTGTCACCGCAATAGCCAACCCGAAAGGCTGGGCGTTTATGATCTCGCTGTTGCCACCGTTTATTAATCCTAATATGGCGCTACCCAGTCAGCTGAGCGTGCTGGTACTGATCATTCTTTGCACGGAATTTAGCTGTTTAATGCTCTATGCCAGCGGTGGCCGTACCTTGCGTCAGTTTTTGCAGCAAAAGGGCAATGTGCAATTATTAAACCGAATCGCCGGCACCTTGATGATCGGCGTCGGCTTTTGGCTGGCATTGGGGTGATCGCTTAATCAGTGTGTTGTTGATCGTTTTGTTACTTAATTAATCTCGGCAAATAAGATTAGAAAACGATAACTATTTGCATTATCATCCCCATCGCTTTTTATTGACGGGGAATGTTCATGCAGTTAAAGCCAGTTGCCTCTTTTATTCTTACCTTTTTTGCTTTTCCTTCTTTCGCGCTTGCCGCTCCAGCAGAGGATGCGCCTGAAAATGATGCACCAATAGATACCGTCGTAGTGAATGCCGATCGCTTTTCCGATGCGCTGATGATGCGCGATGATTTGGATAAAGTTCGCGGGATCAGTAACGCGGATGTTTTTTCGGGCAACACCAGTATTCAGCTTAATAACATGCACAACGAAGCGGGGGCGATTGACCCCGGCATCCGTGGTTTGCAAGGCCATGGGCGGGTGGCGATGTTGATTGATGGCAGTTTGCAGTCGACCCATACGTCGCGCGGTTATCAGGGAGTGAGTGATCGTACCTATATTGATACCGATTTATTGTCGTCGTTGTCGGTGGATAAAGGCGCTACGATTGGTCGGTCGCCGTATGCCAGTGGCGCGATTGGCGGCACCATTACGTCGACCACACTCGGTGCTAGAGATATTGTTCGTGATGGCGAGGGCTTTGGCGCTGTGGTGAAATTGCGCGCTCACAATAATGCCCGCTCGCCGCGAGTGAGTGATGATGCTACCGAGCAATTACGTTATCGCTTGGCCGATCGCAGTGACCATCAAGGGTTTGATAATGGTTCTGCAATGGTAGGACTGGGGTATCAGAGCGATGGGCTCGGTGGTGTGCTGGCATTTAGCCATCGTAAAAAAGGCAACCACTTTGCCGGCAAAAAGGGCATGGAACGCTACGAGGAGCCCGTGATTGGCGCGGGACAAGAGGTGGGCAATACCAGCTTTGAGAGTGACTCTTGGCTAGCCAAACTGGACAAAGAATTTGGTAATGGCCATCAAGCGGATATCAGCTATCGGCACCACCACCAAGAGGCGGGTGAAGTGCTGATGGCCTATTGGTATACTGTTGAGCGAGAAGAAGGTACTGTGATGCCGCAATGGGGATTGGGCACCGCGGATGTGGACGCCTATAGCGCGAATTATCGCTACACTTCCCCGTCGCAAAGCTGGCTTAGTTTGCATGCGAATGCGTGGCACACGTCCGCCAAACTGAACCAATACAACGGACTCTGGGCGAAGGGCAGCAACGCCGAGCAGTATCTGCATGAGTATCAAAATGACCGTCATGGCGCGAGCATCGCCAACCGCAGTGAATGGTCAAGTTTGCCGGTGAGTGTGGATTATGGCGTGTCTTACACTAAGGAAACCCTGACGCCAATTGGCGATACAGATAGATTTTATTCTAAAGAGCCGACCTCTCGCCACGGTAAACGCGAGGAATGGAGTGTGTTTGCCAATAGTGAAATCGATCTCTCGCCGGTGACGGCAAAGTTTGGGGTGAACTGGCATGAGGCGCAATCGCTCGATAAACAAACCCAACAATCCTTGCACTATCGTGGTGAGTGGGACCTGATGGGGGAGTTGCATTATGACCTCAACCCTTCGGCTTCTTTGTTTGCCAAACTCTCTCGTACTGCCCGATTACCGAGCTTGTATGAAGTGACCATTTCTAACGAGGTGTTTAGTTACAACCCGTATAATCCGCTTGACCCCGAAGTGTCGTTTAACCAAGAGTACGGGGTTAGCTTAGATGGCCGGGCTTGGTTGCAAGAGCTGGGATTAGCGAAAACACGTCGCGCCGTCATGACGGTATCTTATTTTAATAATCACGTCAGTGACTTTATTTCTGGGGGCGTGCTTGACCGTACTCCGGATATGCCGTCTTGGCGCAGTAATTTTACTTTCACCAATTACGATGAGCTGTCGCTATCAGGCATCGAGTTGCAAGCGCATTACGCGTACCAAGCTTTTATAGCCACCTCTCTGCCACGTTTTACGACAGAGTGCAGGTGTGCTCGCAAGATCAGCCGAACGTTCTGGCATGGACCGCTGTAACGGCTTAGGCTTTGCGTGGAGCACGACACCGACTCGAATCCCACCAGAGCGTAAATGGCACCTTAACATTGGCCACAAATGGTTGGATGATCGGCTCGATATCGGTACCACAGTACGTTATCACAGCGGCAAGTCGAACCCTGCGGATTGGCTAACAGGCACCGGCGCCGCAAGCCTGTGGTCGCGATCCCGTCAGAATACTTGGTGGATATTTATAGCCACTACGACATCACGCCGGATGCCAGTGTCTTTGTGACGGTTAATAATCTGACGGACCGTTACACCATTCAGCCCGGATCAGTGGTGAGTATGCCGGATCCAGGCCGCACCATCACCATCGGCACCCAGTGGTCGTTCTAATGGGGATGAGTTAGCCCGCTGACCATGCGCTGAGCGTGACGATCAGGCCTTTTGCGAATCCCGTAAAAGCGGCTGTTTTTTATTGCGCGAGTTTCTATTCTGCGAGTTTTTATTCTGCAACAGGGGACGGTGCCATGCCGTGATGGCGTTTGACCAAGGCGCAGAATAGGTCATTAGCCGTCGATAAAATCGCATCGGGGAAATCATAGTCAGGGTTATGCAGCTGTGGGTGATGCTCGCCGCTGCCAATGCCGAATAAAGCCCCTGGCCAACGGGTAAGAAACTCGGCCACGTCTTCTGACCAACGCATGGGCTCATTAAGCCAGTGAACCTCTAACCCCAGCGATTGCGCAGCGTTAACCACGACTTGGTTATGCGTTGTGCTGTTTTCGGCGGCAATAAACGGCTCATGCCAATGTAGATCCACGGTTAATCCTGCTTGGTCGGCGATCGCGTTTACTTTATCAACCAACCTGGTTTGCATGGCATGAAACGTAGCGTTGTCGTCGCTGCGTAGGGTGGCCATTACGGTGGCTTCGCCGGGCGCAACGCCAAACGCGGGATCGCCAAGCTGGGCGTGAACTAAGGTCACTAAGCTGAACGTTGAAGGATAAGCGTCGGGAAGCTGTGTGAGCATACGCATCACGTCACTCATGGCGCAGGCAGGGCTAACGCCGCGTTCGGGGTAGGCGGCGTGGGAGGTTTTGCCATGCAGTTTTATTGCAACACCGGTTGAGGCGCAGGCAAAGGTGCTAGGGCGCACGACAATCTGATGTTGAGCAAACCCAGGTAGATTATGAAACGCGTAGACATTATCGATCTGCGCGTTGGCAAGTTCAGGGGCTTGGCACATGCGCGCGGCACCTTCACCGGTTTCCTCCGCAGGCTGAAAGGCGAGGATCACAGTGCCCTGTTTAGGGGGTGTTTGGCTAAGCTCGGCGGCGACGGCAAGCAAGGCGGCGGTATGACCATCGTGGCCACAGGCATGCATAACGCCATCGTGGCAGGATGCATAGTCAAGTTGGGTGCGTTCGTGAATGGGCAGTGCATCAAAATCGGCGCGCAGTAAGGTGGTGGGACCTGGCGCTGCGCCTTGGATGGTAACCAAAATACCGTGGCCGCCTACGTCAGTGACAGGGTGAAAGCCAAATTGCCGTAACTGGGCAGCAATCGCACGGGCACTTTGTGCTTCTTGATTCGACAATTCAGGGTGTTGATGCAAGGTGCGGCGTAGCCTAACGGGATCAAAATTAATCGCCATCATCGACTCCAAAACAAGGATGGAGGGTTATGCTAGATCTCGGTGGCCCATTACGTTGTGAGGTAAGACGCAAAAAAGCCAGCGACTGGGCGCTGGCTTTTGTTCAGATAGGAGAGCTAGGCTTACGCTTGGCCTTTCTCTTCTGCTTGCTTAGCTTGAATGGCTGTCAGTGCCACGGTATAGACAATATCGTCAACCAGCGCGCCACGTGACAAGTCATTCACTGGCTTGCGCATGCCTTGCAGCATTGGACCGATAGAGACCAACTCGGCAGAACGTTGTACTGCTTTGTAGGTGGTGTTACCGGTGTTCAAGTCTGGGAAGACAAACACGGTAGCTTTACCGGCAACCGGCGAATCCGGTGCTTTTGATTTCGCCACGTTTTCCATGATGGCGGCGTCGTACTGCAGCGGACCATCGATGATTAAATCAGGACGCTTCTCTTGGGCAAGACGGGTGGCTTCGCGGACTTTATCCACGTCTGCCCCTTTGCCTGAGCTACCGGTCGAGTAAGAGATCATCGCGACGCGAGGCTCAATACCGAATGCTGCCGCTGAATCTGCAGATTGGATCGCGATTTCAGCCAGTTGTTCAGCATTTGGATCCGGGTTAATCGCACAGTCACCGTATACCAGCACTTGCTCAGGCAGCAGCATAAAGAATACTGACGAGACCAAAGAGGCGTTGGGTGCGGTTTTGATGATTTGCAGCGGTGGACGGATGGTGTTGGCGGTGGTGTGAACCGCGCCTGATACGAGGCCATCCACTTCGTTCGCTTCCAGCATCATGGTACCCAGTACCACGGTATCTTCGAGGTGCTCTTGCGCAATCACTTCGGTGATACCTTTGCTCTTACGCAGCTCGACCAAACGGGCCACATATTTGTCGCGCGCTTTTACCGGGTCGATAATTTCGACGCCCGCGCCCAAGGTCACGCCTTGTTGCTCAGCAACGCGTTTGATTTCTTCTGGGTTACCCAACAGCACACACTCAGCAATTTTACGCTCAGCACAGATAGCCGCTGCCTTGATGGTACGTGGCTCGTCACCCTCAGGTAGCACAATGCGCTTCGCGGCTCGGCGTGCAAACTCGGTCAGCTGATAACGGAACGCGGGAGGCTGAGGCGACGCTCGCGGTTCGACCCGGAGCTCAGTGACTCAATCCAGTTGCCATCAATGTGGCCAGCAACGTGGTCGTTCACAAACTCGACACGGGCTTTATCGTCAGCAGGCACTTCAAGGCTGAAGCTTTGCAGGTTGAGCGACGTTTGCCAGGTGTTGCCTGCGGTGGTAAACACCGGAAGGCCAGTTTCAAACGCGCGGTCACACAGGGCTTTTAACTGCTCAGGGATGGCATAACCACCAGTCAGCAACAATGCACCGATTTCTACGCCGTTCATTGCCGCCAGACACGCAGCAACAATAACGTCAGGGCGATCAGCCGAGGTTACAAGCAAGGAGCCTGGGCGGAAGTGTTCAACCATGTTAGGGATTGAACGCGCACAGAACGTAATGCTCTTGATGCGACGCGAGTGAATTTCACCTTCGTTGATAATGGTGGCGTTCAAGTGCTTGGCCATATCGCTAGCACGGGTCGCGATCAGGTCGATTTTCCACGGCACACAACCCAGTACACGGATTGGGCTGGAGTTGAAAATCTGCATCACTTCAACGTTGGAGGGACGTGCACCGTCCGCTTCGTCAAAGATTTCTGACAGGTCAGGGCGCGTACGGCCTGCATCGTCAACAGGCGCGTTAAGCTTGTTGATGATCACACCTGAGATGTTGCCGTTTTTACTGCCACCAAAGTTGGTGCAGGCAAACTCGATACGCTCTTTAAGCTGGGCAGGATTGTCAGTGCTGGAGTGGTCACAAACACGATTTCTGCATCCAGCGTTTTGGCGATCTCGTAGTTAATCTGGTTCGCGAATGGGTGGTTACGTGTTGTAACCAAGCCTTCTACGAGCGCAACTTCGGCGTTTTCAGTGGCACGGGTAAAGCGCGCGAGCACTTCTTCGAGCAGCACATCTTCTTGATCCGAGCGCAGCAGGTTTTCGGCTTGGTTCATTGACATCGATTCGGCGACTTTCATATCACTGTTGGCGTGAATGATTTCGGTCGTCAGATCGGTGATGTCAGTGTCGCTACCGTGATGTGGCTGGGCAATCGGTTTAAAAAATGAGACGCGGACGCCTTTACGCTCCATCGCTCGCATCACGCCAAGGCTGACACTTGTCAGGCCGACGCCGGAGCCGATTGGAATTAGCATAATAGTACGGGACACGTTGACTTCCTCTTACTATCTGGTTGGCGTGCCGGAAGGTCCGGCACGAATACAAAAACGGCTGAGTGGAATCAGCTGTTGGAAATGGTCTTACAGGCCAGTTAGGCGCGCAGTGTCTTGCGCAATCACCAACTCTTCGTTGGTTGAAATCACCATCGCAGGCACGCGGCTTGCGTCGGTAGTGATCACGCCTTCGCCGCCAAAGCGGGCTTTCAGGTTGCGTTCTTTGTCGACGTCAACACCCAGCAGAGCTAGGCGCTCGAGTACCAATTCGCGGATTGGGCCTGAGTTCTCACCGATACCACCGGTAAAGACAATCGCGTCTAGACGGCCGTCGAGGGTCGCGGTGTAGCTGGCAACGTACTTAGCAAGGCGGTGGCAGAACACGTTCATCGCACGCGTTGCTTCCTCTTTCTCGCCGTAGTTGTCTTCTACGAAGCGGCAGTCAGAGGTTACTTCGGTCAAGCCTTGCAGGCCAGACTCTTTGGTGAGCATGGTGTTGATTTGCTCAACGCTGTAACCCAATGCATCGTGCAGGTGGAAGATAATCGCTGGGTCTAGATCACCGGAACGGGTGCCCATGACCAGGCCTTCCAATGGGGTCATGCCCATTGAAGTATCGACGGATTTGCCGTTTTTAATCGCACACACTGACGCACCGTTACCGAGGTGACAGTTGATGATGTTCACTTCATCAACAGGTTTGCCAAGCTGCTCAGCGGCCGCGTTAGCGATAAAGAAGTGAGACGTACCATGCATGCCGTAGCGACGGATGCCGTGCTCTTTATAGAGGTTATAAGGCAGTGCATACAGGTAGGCTTCTTCTGGCATCGTCTGGTGGTATGCGGTATCGAATACAGCCACGTTTTTCAGCGCAGGGAAGGCTTTTTTTGCCGCCTCAATACCTACGATATGGGCTGGGTTGTGCAATGGCGCAAAGCTCGATGCATCGTGGATCCCTTTGAGCACGTCGTCCGTAATTAATGCGGATTGGGTAAAATGTTCACCGCCGTGAACGACGCGGTGGCCGATAGCGCCAGGTTCTCGGCGAGTTCAGGCTTAGAGGCCAGAATTGTGTCTACAATGAAGGTGAGGGCTTCAGTGTGCGCGGCGCCGTTGCCCAGTTGGGCTTCATGCTTACCATCCATTTTCCACTTAATGCGGGCTTCTGGAAGGTTAAGACATTCGGCAAGACCGGTAAGATGCTCATCGCCTGATTGTGCGTCGACAATGGCGAACTTCAAAGAGGAGCTTCCGCAATTGAGTACGAGAACCAGCTTTGACATGTATGACTACCTATGTTTCGTGAGACTGAGTGTATGGAATAAAAAGGATAGTGGACAAACTGAGACACTACCTTTTCAAAAAAGAATGATCTCATGCTTTGTCGCGGGGAAAAGAATTATCTTTATCCGTCCTGGATAAGTGAACGCTCCATTGAGTACAACCGGATTAGGTTGCGAGACAATCGAATCCGAGCAACAATGATAAAAGTGCGCTAAGGATAGCGGGACTTGATACAGATAACAAAATTTTTTGAGCAATACTGGCTAAATTTTAAAATTTTTAAACAATTTGTTTAGTTTTTATTGTAAAAGTTGAGTGACAGTCCGTTTCGGTCACACTGAACAAGTGAGGTAGGTATGGCAATGAACAAATCAATCTGGCGCTGCCTGCAAGACGGTCAGAAATATATGCAAGAATGGCCGATGAAAAAAGAGCTAGCGCCGGTGTTTCCTGAAAATCGTGTGATCACCATGACACGGTTCGCCATCAAGGTCATGCCTGCGATCGCTGCCATCAGCGTGCTACTGCAAATGGCAGCCAATAATATGCAAGGGATGCCGCAAGCGGTGATTGTCGCCTTGTTTGCGCTGAGCTTGCCGCTTCAGGGACTTTGGTGGTTGGGAAGACGGCGCGATACACCGCTGCCTCCCTCGTTGGCGGGTTGGTATCGTGAACTGCATCAAAAGATCACTAGTGAAGGACACGCGATGCAGCCGATAAAAAGCCAACCGCGATATAAAGAGCTTGCACAAGCGTTAAGCCGAGCATTTAAAGTCGATCGCGCCGCACTTGATCGTTGGTTTTAACCCCAGCAGGCGTGTGCGTCGCGCTCTGAGATAACAAACGCCGACCTGAGAGTCGGCGTTTTTATAGGTCGGTGATTCATGCGTGGCTTAGTGACACTGCGGCGCACCTTGTCCTTTCATTTGGCTGACCGCTTCGCGCATTTCATCCATCGACTGCCAGCGCTGAGGCATGGGCATAACCTGTAAGCGAAAATCCTTGGCGTCGTCGGCCAGCCTGGCCTGATCGCTCACCGCCGTAATTAATGCAATGGTTAGGTCTGGGTTTCGCGCTTTCAATTGTGCGGCTGTCCCTAAGCCTTCGGCGACATGAAACCGGCCGGCTATGTGGAGAATTTGGCTGTCGGGGTGACGGGCGTGATAATCCACCATGCTTTCTGCCATGGTCGCATCCCAGGCGAGCTGAGCGGCAAATTGATCGTCGGTTTGGCTGGGTGTGCCATGATGCATATTGGCTTTAAACTGACGTTTATAGGGAGAATCTTGAGTATCAATGGTCGCGGCAAACCATTGACGCTGCTGGTCAGGCAGTGTGTCTAAGTAAGCCAATCCTTGTCGGCCAATACAGCTGACCATGCGTTTGGGGGCGTTCGCGGCAATCACGTCTAATTGACGCTGTTTAGCCAGCTCGATTAAAGGACGATAGCTGCCATTATAGTTGTCCCATGCATTAGCACGCCGTTTTAAGGTGTCTTCGCCAATCTCTCCGGCAAGATATTGGTTCACCACTGGCTGGGCATCACGACTGAATTGTTCCATCGACAGCACGACAGGATGACGCGAGGCAAGCTGGTTGAGCAACTCGGTTTGAAAACGGTGCACACCGGGATGGCTGTGCCATTCACCAATCAGAATGATATCGGCTTTTTCGACGCGGTCAGCGACTTGATTTAGGGTCAGTGGCTGCCTTCGGGAGTCGTCACTTGATAGTCAAACAAGGTATTGATGGGCGCTGATGCCAACTGCGGTAACGCGGCGAAGACGGTCGAGCTTAACATCAAGCTGGCCGCCAGCAGCCACTGGGTAGCAGGCGGCTTTAAAAAGCGGTGATAAACGTCGTTTTTTATCCATTGTGCGCAAGTGTGCATCATGCATCTCCTTTCACCGAGTCAGTCTCTGCGTGATGACGGTATACACGCAAGGTAAAATCGGCTTCGCATTCAAAGTCGATGGCATTCGCCAAGGTGTCACGCCATTCATCGGAGGCGCGCCACGCAAGCGGTGTCATTTGTAGCAAAGTCAGCGCTTGCTCGCCTGTCAACGTCATGGGGTAATGTAGCGAGTGCTCACTTTCAACTTGGAAGCCGGGCAGTGCTTCAGGTGGCGTTTCGTGTAAACGCACTTCATCATAAATACCTTCTTTAAGCTGAAAAAGATGACGTGGCCCAGGTGTGACGGTCACAACAACGCCACCGGGCTTGATCACACGATCAAGTTCGTCGCCATTGCAGGGCGCATAAATACGCACTACACCATCTAGGCTGTTGTCGGCAAACGGTAAGCGCTGCGATGATGCCACCGAAAATTGACATTGTGGATACCATTTCGCGGCAGAACGTACCGCAACTTTGGCAATATCGAGCCATAGACGGACCATTGTTGTGAGGCGGTCTGATCAGCGATTGCATGGGTGTAATACCCTTCGCCGCAGCCTATGTCTAAAATGGTTTGGCTCTCTTGCCCGAGTGCTTGGGTAAGGGCGTCGATCATCGCTTGTCGCATCGGTGCATAATGGCCAGCGTTTAAAAACGCGCGACGGGCTTGAGTCATGTCTTTGTTGTCGCCCGGATCTTTAGAGCGTTTAAATTGCACCGGCAACAGGTTGAGGTAACCTTCTTTGGCGCGATCAAATTGATGATTGGCAGCGCAATAGGCACCACGTGGTTTGGCTTGCAGAGGCTGTTGGCACAGTGGGCATCGATAAATCATGGGAGGCTCTGTATCTTGGCTTTGATGCGCTTAAGGGTACGGGCTTGTGTGACGTTCGACAAGTTTGCGCCGTGAGAAATCAAAAAGCCGCCAACAAAGGCGGCTATATCATCATATATTGAGTATGAAGCCGTTCAGCACCTCATGCTATTCATTGAAGCGCTGAGTGTCTCATTAAGGTTAACAGACCCTAGGCGGCGAGAATCTTTTCGATCTCGGTTAAGCTTAAGTGAAATTGACGTGGGCACTGACGCCACACATCAAGCATACGACGATATTTGTCACGCATTGGCATTTGACTGTTAAAGCGGTGCTCACCTTGATCAAATTGCGGATAGAGCCCTTCGGTGTCGACTAAAAAGCGCACATAGTGGACCAAAGCGCCTTCGGTGGCGGCATCAAAGCCCCAGAACTGCACCCGACGTGGTGACAATGCGGCTTGGTTAGTTTCATCAAGCAGATTATAAGAGGCCTGCATGGCATGGTGCATTTCCATGATATCAATCACCTCGCGGCACTGGGTTTCGCACAGCGCTTCAAACTGGCTGATCACCTCGGCCATTTGCAACGCGTAGCCGCGCTCAATGATGGTTTGCAGGCGACGGTACTTTTCGCCATTAGAGGGATCGAGGTGGCACATTAACTGGTATTGGTTAGATAAAATTAAACGTTGTGCAGGGGTCATATCCATCGCGGTTGGCCTCTTAACTCTCGAAGGTACAATAGTCGTTCATCAAACGATGAGGGTATGGACAGAGACTACCAGTTCTATATCGATAAAATCTTGATCTGAGCTATGTCCGTAGCACGTTTATCACCCGCCTAAGGGATTTTGTAAAAGGTCGTTCATGAAGGGGACGTTATGTTTGACTGGGCCGATGTAACCGGTTGGCAATGGATAGGTTGGTTTGTATGGGCAAGCGTATTGTACGGGACCTATCCGCGTGAATTTTTTCCTAAACTGCGCCAGGAAGTGGTTTATCAGCACTTAGCGTTTTCATTCATGCGGTTGGTGTTGTTTGSKCKCTGGGCGTTGCAGGCGGGGATCAAAGAGGGG
>NZ_AQOD01000040.1 GCF_000513715.1 Salinivibrio socompensis S35 | reverse complement strand
KGCTTTCCAAACGAAAATAGTTTGCTGAAATTATTGTATGCAGGGATACTAAAAGCGTCTGAGCGATGGACACATCCGGTGCAGAATTGGAACCTCACACTGTCGCAGTTGGCAATCCATTTTGAGGGTCGACTGGATGATCACATCGCGCTATGATTTTTAGCTGACACAGAATATTGAACACCCTCCCCTAGGAGCTGTTGATTTTTCGTGGTTCATTTCTACTGCGTTATCGGATTTTCATATAGGCTAGCTACACGTCAAATCTCGTCTTTGTATAAATTTCCTACAAAGTGTTATAAAAGCCAGATAGAAAGGTCAATAGCTCCTAATGACAAGTTGATTATTTTGTGTAAAGTTATATTTCTCTATGTTTAGTACATTACATTAATCAACAATCTCGAACATTTCCAAACCAAAACTTTTCGACCAACAATACCCGAATATTGAATAAATAAACATGTAATTTACATAATACTGCGAGCTAAAAATGTTATATAACATGAGACAGTCAACAGGCGATGTTGATGAAATCATTCAGCTAACACACTGTTCCCACAGGAATTACTCCCATCAATCAACTTGGCAACTAACAGGCATATCGAGTTGATTGACTTTGTTCATCACTTTCATGTTGGCCAATGCTTCGCCAACTTGGGCATTGTAATCACGTAGTGTCAGCAAAAGGCTGAGTAACTTTTTGTATCGAGACATGCCGATTTCTGACAGAGAGCGTTGGTGACAACCCGCTTCTCGTTTCCATTCTTCCAAGTCACCGGACTTCAAGGCGCTGACGGCTGCATTGCGAGGACGGCCGTCCTCCCAGTAACCCGTATTGCTGCGCAGTGGAATGGCCGTTTTAAGCGACCTGGTACAACTTAAAAAGCGCCGCATGTGGGCGGCGCTTTGGAGGGACCATGTTTAGGTTAACGCGCGTGGCCGTTAGCCTTGATGGCGAGAGGCGAGGACTTCGGTCACTTGATGAAGGCTAAGCTCTTGGTCTTGCAGCAATACCAACAGGTGATAGAGCAGGTCGGCGCTTTCGTTTAATAACTCGGCTTTATCGCCTGCCGTGGCAGCCAGGGCGACTTCGACCCCTTCTTCTCCGACCTTTTGCGCGATACGCTTGGTGCCTTTGGCAAATAAGCTCGCGGTGTAAGATTCATCAGGCGCGGCGTCTTTGCGGCTGGCAAGCACTTGCTCCAGGCTCGATAAAAAGCCGGGGCCGGTGTGTGGCGGTTTATTATCACTGTCAAAGCAGGTGGTGGTGCCGAGGTGACAGGTGGGCCCATGTGGAGTGGCGGTGACCAATAAGGTGTCTTGATCGCAATCGAGTGCAATGTGCTCAAGGCTTAACACATGGCCGGAGCTTTCGCCTTTCACCCAAAGACGTGATTTGCTGCGCGACCAAAAGGTGACGCGACCGGTGTCGAGCGTCGCGTTCAGTGCATCGGCATTCATGTAGCCCAGCATCAACACTTGGCCGCTATCGCTGTGTTGGATAATCGCAGGCACCAAGCCGGCGTTTTTCTCCCAATCGATACGTTCTACCCACGCTGCCGTCATACTCTTACCTCGATCCCTTGTTGTTTTAATGTTTGTTTTAATTCGCTTATCGCGATGATTTGCTTGTGAAATACCGAAGCGGCCAGCGCGCCATCGACATTCGCTTGTAAAAAGGCGTCGGCGAAATGCGAAATTTTACCGGCACCGCCGGAGGCAATCAGAGGCACCTGACAGCGCTCTCTCACCATTTTGAGTTGGGTTAAGTCATAGCCTTGGCGCACGCCATCGCGGTTCATCATATTGAGTACGATTTCGCCTGCGCCTCGCTGTTGGACTTCCTCAACCCAGGCAGCGGTTTGCCAAGGCGTGGCCTGAGTGCGGCTTTCATCACCGGTAAATTGATAGACCTGATAGTATCCGGTGGCTTCATCGAAGAAGGAATCAATCCCAACCACCACGCACTGTACGCCAAACTTCTTGGCCAGCCGCGTGATCAAACTTGGGTCGGCCAAGGCCGGTGAATTAATCGATATTTTATCCGCGCCGAACTCCAAGATTTGCTGGGCATCGGCTTCGGATTTAATCCCACCGGCGACGCAAAAGGGGATATCAATCACTTCTGCGACGCGGCTGACCCAGCTTTTATCGACCACGCGGCTGTCACTGGAAGCGGTGATATCATAAAACACCAGTTCGTCAGCGCCTTCTTCGGCGTAACGTTTGGCGAGCGGGACGATATCGCCGATGATTTCGTGATTGCGAAACTGCACGCCTTTAACCACTTGTCCGTCGCGCACATCCAAACAAGGAATTATCCGTTTTGCCAGCATGCGATTGCCTCCTCTGCGCTAAAGTTGCCTTCCAGTAGGGCGCGGCCGACGATCACGCCTGCGACGCCGGTGTTACGTAAGGCGCGAATATCCTCGAGACGGCCAATGCCGCCTGATGATTGAAATGCAATGCTCGGATAGCGCTGACACAAGTCGCGGTAAAGCGCCACATTGCTGCCTTGTAAGGTGCCATCGCGGGAGATATCGGTGCACAGCACATGCTTGAGCCCGACGGACAAATAATCGTCGAGTAACGCTTCAATGGTAACGCCGGAGTCTTGTTGCCAGCCGGACACCGCCACGCGTCGCGTCCCGTCGCTGTCGATGTGAATGTCGAGTGCCAATACAATGCGGTCAGGGCCGTAGGTTTGCATCCAGCCTTTGACCAAATCGGGCGATTTAACCGCGGTGGATCCGATCACTACGCGCTGCGCGCCGGTGTTCAGCAGCTCAATCACGTCCATCTCGGTGCGCACGCCGCCGCCGATTTGGATATTGGCGGGCGTTGATTGCAAAATCTCGGTGATTAAGTCGACCTGACGCGCGGTCGGATCTTTGGCGCCGGTTAAATCCACGAGGTGCAACCAGTCCGCTCCCGCTTGATGGTAACGCGCAAATTGCTCACGCGGGTCAAAACCGTAGTCGGTTTTTTGCTGATAATCCCCTTGATAAAGGCGCACCACTTGGCCATCTATCAAATCGAGTGCTGGTATAATCATCCTTGCTTACATCTCCAAAAAATTCTGAATCAAACGTGCGCCCACTTTGCCCGAGCGCTCGGGGTGAAACTGAACCCCGTAGTAGTTGCCTTGATTGATTGCCGCACTGAACGCATGGCCATAATGACATTGTGCCAGGGTGTAATCGCCGACGGGCATCGCGTAACTGTGGACAAAGTAAAAGTGGCTACCCGCGACAATGCCGTCGAATAAGGGATGGTCATTGACGGTAGCGACTTGGTTCCAGCCCATATGGGGTAGGGGTTGGCCATCGGTATCCATCAGTTTGGTCGGGGCGGGAATGTGGCCGAGGCATTCGACTGGCTATCGCCTTCCTCCGAGTGAGTCCCCAACATTTGCATGCCAAGACAGATTCCCAGCAGCGGTTGCTCAACCTGTTTCACTAAATCCACCAAGCCACGCTCGGTCAAGTTTTTCATCGCTTCACTGGCCGTGCCGACGCCGGGCAAAAAGAGCTTATCCGCCCCCAGCACCACGGCGGGGTCGCGGCTCAATGTCGCTTGATACCCCAGGCGTTCGACGGCAAAGCGCACCGAGGACACATTGGCGCAGCCGGTATCGATAATGACGGTGTGTTTGCTCACTATAAAACTCCTTTACTGCTTGGCAGTGCATCGCCCTCTACCTTGATGGCTTGACGCAAGGTGCGGCCAAAGGCTTTGAACAAGCTTTCTACCAAGTGGTGGGTATTTTCACCCGACACTGTCAAGTGCAGGGTGCAGGCCAAGGTATCGGTGAGTGAGCGGAAGAAGTGCCCCACCATTTCGGTCGACATATCGCCTACTTGTGGCTGCGGGAAGCTGGCCTCAAATTTAAGGTACGGGCGTCCGGATAAATCCAACGCACACTGCGCCAAACACTCATCCATCGGCAGGCTAAAGCCAAAGCGGCCAATGCCGCGCTTATCACCCAGCGCCCGTTTGAGTGCATCGCCCAATGCGAGGGCAGTATCTTCAATGGTGTGGTGGTCGTCGATGTGCAAATCACCTTTGACGCCAACGTTGAGCTGAAAGCCTCCGTGGGTGGCGATTTGATCCAACATGTGGTCAAAAAAGCCAGTCCCGTTTCAATGCGACTGCCGCCACTTTTATCCAGGTTAACATCCACCTGAATATCGGTTTCTTTGGTGGTGCGGGTGACGCTGGCCAGTCGCGGCTGCTGGGTGAGACGCTCGACAATCTGTGGCCAGCCCATCACATCGCGTTGATATTTGATCCCTTGTAGCGCCATATTGTTGGCTAAGGTGATATCGGTGTCGCGGTCGCCAATCACTGCCGATTGGGCGAAATCAATCCGGCCTTGCTGCAGATACTCTTTCACCAAGCCTAATTTGGGTTTGCGACAGCTACAATCGTCGCTATCAAAGTGCGGGCAAATCAGCACGTCTTCAAAATAAATCCCTTGTGAGCGAAACAGCGCCATCATCATGTTGTGCGGCGCATCAAAGTCGGCTTGCGGGTAACTGTCGGTCCCTAGACCATCTTGGTTGCTGACCATCACCAAGGTATAGCCCGCCGCTTGCAGGCTAAGCAACGCGGGGATCACCCCTGGCTCGAGCGCCAATTTATCCAGACGATCCACTTGATAGTCTTCGGGTGGCTCCACAATTAAGGTGCCATCACGGTCAATAAATAAAATCTTGTCTTTCACAGTGGCTATCCTTATTCACTGAGTTGCTGGCGGATAAAGGCCAACACTTTTTCACATTCGTCACGGTTACCAATACTGATGCGCAAGCTGTTGGCAACCGCGGTACGGCGTACAATAATCCCAGCGTTGCCTAAGCGTTCGAACACCGCATCGGCGTCATCTAGCGTGATGAGTAGATAATTCCCAAAGCCCGGATGTACCTCAACGCCCGGCAGCATACTGAGGCCGGCTTGCAGGTAGGCACGGTTGGCGGTCAAGTCCAAAACCTGATATTTCATCCGCGCCAAGCCAGCTTCTGAGAGCGCTTGCTGGGCAATGTCTGCCACCGGCACCGGCACGGGGTAAGGCGGGATCACTTTGAGCATCAAGTTAATGATAGCGGGGCTGGCGAGGGTAAAGCCGCAACGCAGTCCCGCCAGAGCGAACGCTTTTGATAGGGTGCGCAAAATAGCCAGATTCTCAAAGCGCGCGAGCAAATCCGTGCAGGTCGCTTCCGGACTAAATTCGATATAGGCCTCATCCAACACCACCATCGCGCGATCTTGTGTTCGGGTAAGTAGCGCTTCTATGTCGTCGCGGTTAATCAGATTGCCGGTTGGATTATTGGGACTACACACGAAAATAAGCTTGATGCTGGCATCTGCCTCTAATGCGGAATCAATCCCCGCCATATCCAGCTGCCAGTCGGCGGTGAGCGGCACTTGGGTGGCGGCGATCCCTTGATTTTCCGCGCTGACCGCATACATGCCGTAGGTAGGTGGGCAAATCAGCACGCTATCTTGATTCGGCTCGCAAAAGGCACGCAGCAATAAATCAATCCCTTCATCGGCGCCGCGGGTGGTGATGACTTGGCCCGTTTCTACGCCTGCATAATCGGCATAGGCATTGATCAATGCTGCGGGCTGACAGCTGGAGTAGCGATTGAGGCCTTGGCCGCTCAGGGTATACGTATTGTCAAAGGGCGACTCATTGGCATTGAGCCAGACATCCCCGCTGCCACCGATGCGGCGCGCAGACTGATAGGGCGTGAGCGCTTGTACTTGCTCACGGGCGAGTTTATCGATGCTCATCCTAACGGATCCTCCGAGGCTTGCGCTTGTTGCAGCTGCGTTTGTTGTAGCTTAGTCAGGCGAATATCGACCGCTTGGCGGTGTGCATCCAAGCCCTCGGCTTCTGCGATTCGCATCACCGTTGGACCTAGCGCTTGCAAGCCACTTTCGCTGACCTGTTGCACTGTCATCCGCTTATTAAAGTCGGCCAGCCCTAAGCTGCTGTAGGTGCGGGTATAGCCATAAGTGGGCAACACATGGTTAGTGCCTGAGGCGTAATCGCCCACGGATTCGGGCGAGTAGGCGCCTAAGAAAATCGAGCCTGCGTTATCTAACAGTGGCAATAAATCCCTTGGCTGTTGAGTTTGTACAATTAAGTGTTCCGGCCCGTAGCGATTTGAAATCGACACGCATTGGGTGAGGGTATCGGCAATAATAATTACACTACTGCCGAGGGCTTGTTTGGCAATCTCTGCACGACTGAGCGTGGTTAATTGCTGCTGCACCGCATCCGCGACTTTTTCTGCCATCTCCGGAGCAGGCGTCACCAGCACCACTTGCGAGTCGGGGCCGTGCTCCGCTTGGCTAAGTAAATCAGCGGCAACAAAATCCGGATCCGCACCCGCATCGGCAATCACCAACACTTCAGAGGGGCCCGCTGGCATGTCCATGGCCGCGCCATTGGCGGCAAGGCTCACCTGACGTTTGGCTTCGGTAACATAGGCATTACCCGGGCCAAAAATTTTATCCACCTTGGTCACACTTTGGGTGCCAAAGGCCATGGCTGCCACGGCCTGTGCGCCACCCAGAGTATAAATTTCATCAATCTCACACAGCTTGGCACAGTATAAAATTTCATCGGCCACCGGCGGCGGGGTACACAGCACCACTTTACGGCAGCCAGCAATTTGCGCCGGCACACCTAGCATCAATACAGTAGACGGCAAGGGCGCGCTGCCGCCAGGAATATACAGCCCGACGCGGTTAATCGGGCGAGTGATAGATTCACACACCACACCTGGCATGGTTTCAACTTTCAACGGCTGCGCTTTCTGCGCGCGGTGAAAGGTGCTGATGTTATCGTAAGCTTGGCGCAGCGCGAGCTTGATATCTTCCCCCAGTCGCGCTTCGGCATCGGCCAAGGTCGTTTTATCTAACTTGATGCTATCGAGATCGATGCCATCAAACTTTTTGGTCAGTGCTTTTAAACTCTCATCACCGCGCTCACGCACATCGGCGATGATCTCGCTGACACTGGCTTGAGTTTGTGCGCCGGTGGCAATGGCCGGGCGGCGCATCAAGCCTTCTTTTTGCGATTCTCCGAGTGATTTCCAGACTACTGTACGCATTGTCACTTACTCCATCATCTTTTCAATCGGCAGTACCAAGATTGAGCTCGCACCCAATTGTTTGAGCTTTTCCATGGTTTCCCAAAACAGATTTTCGGTACTGACCAAGTGCACCGCCACACGGCTTTTCTCGTGGGCTAATGGCAAGATAGTCGGATCTTCAGCGCCCGGGAGTAGCTCCACGATTTTTTCCAGCGTCTCGCTCGGCGCGTGAAGCATGATGTATTTCGATTCTTTCGCTTGGATCACGCCTTGCATGCGGGTGAGCAAGCGCTCAATCAAGGCGGTTTTCTCTTCACTGAAGCTGCCTTCACGCTGAATTAAAACCGCTTTTGAGCGGAAAATGACTTCGGTTTCTTTCAAGCCGTTGGCCTCTAAAGTGGCGCCGGTTGAGACCAAGTCACAAATTGCATCGGCGAGCCCGGCACGTGGTGCCACTTCCACTGAACCATTGAGCATACAGGTGCTGAAATTCACACCCTGCTTGTCCATATAGGCTTTAAGAATATTGGGGTAGGTGGTCGCAATCCGTTGCTCCGCCAGATCTTGCGGGCCGTTATAGTTTTGGTCTTTATCCAAGGCGATGGAGAGACGACAGCCACCAAAGTCGAGGCGACGCAGCAGCTGATACTGGCTCGGCTCGCCCAGCTTAATGCGCTCAAGGCGAACTTCTTCCAACTCGTTCTCGCCAATTACGCCCAAATCAACCACGCCGTCCATAATCAGGCCAGGGATATCATCATCGCGCACGAGCAGCAGATCGATGGGCATATTTTCGGCGTGGACCACCAAACGCTCGCCGGTGTAATTGATTTTTACCCCACAGCGTTTAAGCAGCTCTTGGCACTCTTTGGCGAGACGGCCCTTTTTCTGGATGGCGATACGTAAGCGTTGTGTTTGCATGTGTGCTTCCTTGTCTAAAAATGAAAAGCTAAAAAAGAAAAACCCTCGGAAGACGGTGCTCCCGAGGGTCTGAATCTGTTAGCTGGCTAATGACCGACGGAAGCGCTTTTTAGTCGTCTTCCAGTCGAAACCATTCCTCCCGAAAGACTAGTCAGGATGATGGTGGTGATGCATGGTCATTAGCGTTGAAATCATTGTTGGTCTTCCGTTGTCTGGCGAAAAAAAGTGTCTGGCGAAAAAGAGCTCTTTAGAAAAATAAGCTCTATAACAAAAAACTTAACTGTTTATGACCATATCAAAATCCGTTTGGATTGCAACCAGTCAAAGCGCGTTTTTTTTACGCGTTTTTTCATGATAGGTGTCGCCATCGCCATGAACCGCAAAAAAGTCGACACCGGGGCTAGACATAAATATCGAGCTCACCGTCTTTTTTGGGCGTTTTGTCTTTGTGCTCTGGTTGCGGTTGCTGAGTATGATCATTGAGATCATCCAGCCGCCGCTCCTTACGCGCATCAATGTGTTCTGATTTACGGATGGCCCATACTTTGGTGGGCGGCGCATGCGGCGTGCGATACACAGGACTCAGATTACCAAGCCAATTCATAATAGGTGCTCCTTTGGTCTTACTATCAGTATCGACTAAGGAGAACCAAACTTGATGGTTTTTTAATCAAAAAGAGGTTAGGATACGGTTAAAATGGCAGGTTAGCTGCAACACTTTTTAAACTTACGCCCACTGCCACACGGGCAAGGATCATTACGGCCGGCTTTAACATGGCCGGGAAAAACGCCATCGATATATCGCCATTGTTGCTCTCCGCCAATCATTTCTTTAACAAACCGAGAGCGCTCATGTAAGCATTGAGGTTGTCCGTCCGCGATAAAGTGAGCTTTGAAGGTCACAAACCCAAGCTCATCGTGATTTAATACCTCGCTATCCAGCACCTCAAGTGATTGCCACTGATGGTTGGTCATCATGGCAATATCATCACGAAATGCCTCAGCGCCGCATTCGCGGTGATACGTCGCAACGATAAAATCCACCAAGCCTTTCGGGTGCGCGCTATAACGTGCTCGCATCAATTGTTCTGGATGGGAAGCGTTGGCGGGGTTTTGATGAACGGACGCGCAGCATTTGGCGTAGGGTTTTTCGCTGCAACAGGGGCATAAATCAGTCTGCATAAACGTCTCTTTGGTAAAAAAAAAGGGTGGTTTCGCGGTTTATGTATTCGCGGTTTACAGATTAGCGGTTTACAAATTAGCTATTCGAAAAGTCGCGGGTTTGTAAGTCACAGCCTTGCGGGCCACACACTAATACCGAACCGTGTTGATACCAATCGCCTAACACGATGCGCTGGTAATCGTGGCCTTGATCACGCCATTGGTGCACATGAGGGCGATGGGTATGGCCGTGAATCATATGGCGCACATCAGCCTTATCTAACTGCCGCTGTACCTCTTGCGGGGTGACATCCATAATCGTTGATGACTTTTGCTGATTGGCATTCGCACTGCCGGCGCGCATTTTGGCTGCAATACGACGCCGCAACACTAAGGGTAAGCACAAAAATACTTGTTGTAGCCAGCGCTGGTGGACCTTGCGACGAAATGCTTGATAGTCAGCATCCGCCAAACATAGGGTGTCGCCATGGAGAATGAACGTCGGGGTACCATATAAATCAATGCAGGTGTGCTCATCCAGCAAGGTAATGCCAGTTTGACGGGCGAAACGCTTTCCGATTAAAAAATCACGATTGCCATGAATAAAGTACACGGGGACGCCTTGCTGTGTGAGGGTCGCAAAGGCGGTTTTGATTTGCTGATGAAAAGGGCTGTGATCATCATCGCCTACCCAAGCCTCAAACAAATCTCCCAGCACATAGAGCGCATCGGCGTGGATCGCTTCCCGGGCCATAAACCGTAAAAAGCAATCAGTGATATCGAGCCGAGAAGGGCTGAGATGTAAATCAGCAATAAAGAGAGTATGTGGCATGCGTGGACTTTATCATCAATAAGAACGGAATCATCAATAAAAACGGATCGCGATAAAAAAGAAAGGGTAAGCCTTGGCTGACCCTTAAACAACCGTCCACTGTTAGTCTTCGATCGTCACACTGTTGATTAAGACTTCTTCAACGGGCACGTCTTGATGAACATAGCCCCAGTTACCGGTGGCAACGCCTTTAATTTTGTTGACCACGTCCATGCCTTCCGCCACTTCGGCAAACACACAGTAACCCCAGCCGTCTGGCGTTTTGGCTTTGTGATCCAGGAACAAGTTGTCGTTCACGCTGATAAAAAATTGTGAACTGGCTGAATGCGGTTCCATGGTACGCGCCATGGCTAAGCGGCCAGTCAGGTTGCTTAAACCGTTGTCCGCTTCGTTTTTGATCGGTGCGCGGGTTGGCTTTTCTTCCATGCCAGAGGCCATGCCACCGCCTTGGACCATAAAGCCGTCGATAACACGGTGGAACAGAGTTCCGTTATAAAAGCCGTCACGGCAATACTGTAAAAAGTTCTCGACCGTGGCCGGTGCTTCGTCTGCAAACATACGGAGCTTGATATCACCGAACGTGGTATGAAGAGTGACCATGATGTAATCCTGTCATTGGCTTGGCTAAAAAGGATCACAGATTCTAGCCTAACGAGCCGGGTGATCAAGCATGATTGCCCTAGATGTGGAATTAATCATCGTTGGATGACTGGGCTGGGCTAGTTGAAAGCCCTTGAATCCCCCAGAATCATTCTGACGACGAAGGTTCAACATGACCGAGCAGCTTTTTAAGGAGACCTGCCAAGTCAGCTTGCTCACTGGCAGTGAGTCCCGACAGGAGTTGATGCAAGTTGTCGGTGTGATCGGTGACCGCCTTATCAATCAAATCAAGTCCAGTCTCAGTGAGTGAGACATAGACCCCGCGGCGATCGTTGGGATCGGGGTCGTGCGAACCACCAAACCTTCGATGTTGTCTTAGACGCAATCAAATG
>NZ_AQOD01000039.1 GCF_000513715.1 Salinivibrio socompensis S35 | reverse complement strand
ACCGACAGCGCGGACCCAGCCAACACCGCCGAGTTCGAGGCGACCGTTCAAGCGGACGGTACGTTCAGCACCACGGAAGACCTAAGCGCAGCCGGTCTGGTTGATGGCAACATCACCGTGAAAGCGGATGTGACAGATACAGCGGGCAACCCCGCGAGCGACACAGAAACCGCGACGTTGGATGCGGCGGCCGAAGAAGGCACGGTCAGCGTGAACAACATCACCAGCGATGACGTGATCAACGCGCAAGAAGCGGGCGAGACCATCACGGTCACCGGCAGCGCGAGCGGCGGCGACATCGCCGAAGGCGATACCGTTGCGATGACCATCAACGGCGAAGACTACACCACCACCGTGGATGAAAACGGCGAGTGGAGCGTGGACGTGGCCGGCAGCGACCTGGCGGCGGACACCGAGTTCGAGGTGGTCGTGAGCTCGTCGGATGACGCGGGCAATACGGTAGACAGCACCGCGACCTCCACGCACACGGTCAACGCAGCACCTGATTTAGACGATGTAACTGCTTCGACTGATGAAGATAGCGTGTTAACTGGCAATCTTTTACAAGACGGTAATGCAACAAATAACGATGGGGATTCGTTATCTGTCATCACCTTCACCATTAACGGTGAAACTCACGCTGCGGGTGAGTCAGTCACTATCGCCGATAAAGGTGAAATTACGATTGGCGAGAATGGTGATTATACCTTTACCCCAGAAACGCATTGGAGTGGCGACCTACCCGATGTCACTTATGTGGTACAAGACGAATATGGCGATACCACGCAAGCCGCACTCGATATCAATGTCACCCCAGTCGCTGATGTACCTGAGTTGTCACTGGGAACACTTGAGCTGGACTTTGTTTCTACGTCTCTTAACGTATCAACTTGGAATTCGATTGATGTCGGTAGCCCAAATGGCGCAGGGCAAGGTGTTGATGCTGAAAGTTTGATGAGTGCGATTAATGGCGCCGGTGAGCCGGATGCAGAGTCAACCACTGAAGATGTATCTGCCGATTCTGATTCAGGCCTTAACGCTAACCAGGCGATGCTCACTTCTGGGTTGCTCTATCTAGAGGCAGGTAAAACATACAGCTTTGGCGGATACGCTGATGACAGTGGAGCGATTGTTATCGGTGGCCAAGTGATCGCTGAGGGCCGATTCGGTAGCCAAGGAACGTCTCCAAGCGGTGTGAGTGGTGATGGACAATTTAGCGGCGATTTTTCACCGTCAGAAAGTGGTTACTACTCACTTGATGTGTATAGCCACAATCAAAGCGGACCAGGTGGGTTTGATATTGAAGTAGCCGTAGATAGCGGCGATGCTGTTGGTTTAAATATTAACAACTTTAACCTTGTACCAAATGTCGATGCGCTTGAAGACAGTGGCCTGAGTGTGAAAGCTTACCAAGGCGACGGTGGTTACTATATCCTGAATGAGCCAGGTGAAGGGCATGCAGGTCAGCCGATTGAATTACCGCCAATCAATGCGAGCTTGATTGATCAGGATGGCTCTGAGACGCTAGGCCTCACGCTAGGCAATATTCCTACTGGGGCTACGCTGTCCGATGGTACTCAATCTGTGGCTGTCGAGAGTGGCTCTATCTCTCTTGAGGGGTGGGATCTATCGAACTTATCCATTACGGTGCCTGAGCCGCATGAGGGGGAAATTAATCTTCAAGTGACGGCAACCAGCACCGAGAATGGCAATGGCGACACGGCAAGTGTCACGGAAGATATTCCAATTTCTGTGCTACCGATTTCTAATGGCTTGTCCGTTTCGGCCTCGTTGTCCGAACTACCTGATGGCGTTCACCCAGCTGATGATTTAATCGCGCTGGCGGAAGCGAATAATGGTAGCTCGACCGATGAATTCGATGAAATTATAATTTCCTCTAATCAAAGCCAAGGTGGGCACTTAGTCACGAACGCCGGAAATGACTTGATTGTGGGTGGCACAACCGATAGTAGTTACACTCTACAGGGGCAAGGTGGTAATGATGTCCTTATTTCACGAAATGCGGAAGCAACGACCGTGTATTATGGCGGAAATGGCGATGACACGGCCTACCTACAAGGAAATCGCAGTGATTATCGCTTAGGACTGCTCAATGACAATGATTGGGTTCGTCTTATTTACCAAGACGAGCAAGGAAGTCACCCCCATCATGATCTAAATAAGGTTGAAACTATCTACTTTGCCGATGGTAAATATGAAGTAGATAATGGAGAACTGACTAAAGTCGCTGATATTGTTCAGCTTAATGTAGATGTTGATTTAAATGATGACGATGGTTCTGAACAAATAGCGTCCGTGATTATTTCTGGTGTGCCAGAAGGTGGGCGTGTTCCCGTAGGAGAACAGTTAGAGTCGGGAGATTGGCAAGTGCCATTGGATGCACTGGCGCTTCAGAAAAATGGAGATGAAAGCTTCTCTGTTGTAATTGAACTCCCTGCCGGCGGTGCGTCAGATCTCTCTGTTACCGTTGGTGCACAAGAAGTGGATAGTAACGGTGATGCCGTCGATGTGCCGCAATATGCTACTGGACAACCGGGAACAACGATCCTCTCACCATCGAATCCGAATCAGGATAATGTGCTTGAAGGTGGAAGTGGCGATGATGTGGCGCTTGGTGATATCGGTGGGGTAGAAGATAACTCAACAGCCCCCACTAACTATAATATCGCGTTAATCGTCGATACATCTGGCAGCATGGGATATGCACTAGAGCCGGGAAGTTCTGAATCTAGACTCGATGTGTTGAAAACGTCGTTGAAGTCGATGTTGGACAATATTTCTGATCATCCAGGTACGATTAATCTGGCATTGGTAGACTTTAACGCCTCAGCAAGCTTGAAAATTAACCTTGATAACTTTACCCAGTTAAGAGAGTGGCAGCAAAGTCGGTACGTTGATCGTGTGATAGATTCTCTTCAATCTGGAGGGGGAACTAATTACGAAGCGGCCTTTAATCAGGCGTCTTCATGGCTAAATACGCACTCGGACGCAAACAGTGAAAACTTGTCATTCTTCTTGACTGATGGAGAGCCGACGCTCTCAAATAGCCACCCATGGCTGAATGACGGCTCTGTAATGGGGTACCACGATCTCAATGACGCCGTTAAGTCATTCGAGACGCTATCAAGTTTGTCGTCAATGCGTGCAATTGGTATAGGTAATGGTGTAAATGCTGATACCCTCAGATTTTTTGACAATACCAATGTGTCGGGCTCAGGAACGTGGAGTGATTATCGGGGGCAGACAGTAACTGCGCCAACTGGAGATGTTGAAATTGTTAATACAGCCAATGATCTGAATGCAGCACTGGATGAAGGCGCTAGAGAGATCAATATGATCCCGGTCGGTGATGATCACGTGATAGGTAATGCTGGAGACGATATTCTCTTTGGCGATGTGATTAACACCGATAGTCTTCCGTGGGATGAAAATGGTCTGACACGGCCAGAATCGCTGCCAGATGGTTCCGGCGTTGATGCGTTAACCACATTCTTAGAAATGAAAAATGGGGCGGCACCGTCGGACCTCGAGCTTTACCAGTACATTAAAGATAACCACACGTTATTTAATGTCGATGGCGATACCCGAGGCGGTGACGATACCCTTGAGGGCGGAGAAGGTGATGACATCCTTTACGGCCAAGGCGGTGATGACACCCTTATTGGCGGGCGGGGTGAAGACACCTTAATCGGCGGTACGGGTAGTGATAAATTCCAGTGGTCGCTGGATGATATGCCATCTTCTGCCGAAGGTGACGCATTAGAAGCCGATGTGATTGTGGGCTTTGACAACCAAGGTGACGCGCAAGACACCCTCGCGTTTGTCGATGATTTAACCCAGCTGATCAAAGACGGACAGGTATCGATTTCATGGCAAACGACAGATAGTGGTGAGGCTGAGGGTACGCTAACTATCGGTATTGATGCGGATGGCGATAGCCAAATGGACCAGCATATTGATATTGAAAGCCTCAATATTGTTACCAGCGGTGGTCAGCAAGAAGTGGTGATCAACACCTTGATCAATGGCGAAGAAGGAGAGTTAAGATTAACGCAAGGTGATCAAAATGCGGACCTTTCAATGGGAGACGTCCCAGATTTAGAAATCAAAGTCGATACGGCAGACTGGTAATCCCCCTCAGGCAGCGGCTATGATGTCGCTGCCTATTGTTTTCGGTCAAAAGAGAGACGTAAGTGACTGACCAATCAAGTAATAATCAATCCTTGCAATGGAAGATAGCCTCGGGTGAACAGCCTACCGACGATCCCTTGCTGGATTGTTTGGTGTTGCTGACGGAACACTATGGCGCTCCCTGCTCAGGCGATGCATTAGTTGCGGGTTTGCCGATGACCAACGCGCTACTCACGCCCGATATGTTTTCACAAGCGGCAGGGCGGGCCGGTTTGGCTGCACGGTTGTCACGCCGCAATCTGGATAACTTAGGCCCGTTACTGCTTCCCTGTGTACTGTTGTTAGCCGACCAAAAAGCCTGTGTGCTGCGTGAAGTCGATAGTGACTCGGGTACTGCATTAATCCAGTTGCCCGAAAATGGTGGCGAGCAAACCATGGAGCTTGAAGCCCTCGAAGCAATGTATGTGGGGTATTGCTTTTTTATCAAGCGCCAGTATCGCGGCGACCAGTCGGTTGATTTACACCTGCACGACAATAAAATTCATTGGTTTTGGCAAACCGTCAAAGACGCCGCTCCCATTTATCGCGATGCCTTGCTCGCTTCAGTATTGGTCAACCTATTCGCCCTAGTGTCGCCTCTGTTTGTGATGAATGTCTACGACAAAATCGTCCCAAACCTAGCATTTGAGTCGTTGTGGGTGTTAGCCAGTGGTGCAACACTCGCGTATTGCTTTGATTTTGTCATGCGTAAGCTGCGCTCATACATGATTGATATGGCCGGAAAGAAGGTTGATATTATTGTCTCTTCTCGGCTGTTTGCACGGCTAATGGGCACACCGCTGGCCAATCGTGGCGGCAGTGTGGGGGCCACCGCCAAGCAATTGGGTGAGTTCGACTCGGTGCGTGATATGCTCACCTCGGCCACCATCACCACCTTGGTTGATCTTCCGTTTGCGGTTTTCTTTGTCACGATTATTTATTTGGTCGCAGGTGATCTGGCCATTGTGCCGGTTGTGGCTGGGTTACTGATTCTGGGCTACACCATTTCGGTGCAGCCTAAATTGCGCGCGGCAATTGAAGAGAGTAATAAATACGCGTCTGAGCGCCATGGCCACTTAATTGAAAGTTTATCGGCGTTGGAAGGGATAAAAGCCAATGGCGCCGAAGGGATCGTACAGCGCAGTTGGCAGCAAATGACTGCCCATACCGCGAATTGGAACTTTAAGGTCAAGCAGATCACCAATAATGTGTCTTATATTGCCACTTTTATTACCCAAATGATGGCGATTGCGGTCGTTATTTTAGGGGTGTATCGGGTCGCGGACGGTGATATTTCCATGGGTGGGATCATTGCCGCGGTCATGCTTTCCAGTCGTGCCGTATCACCCATGGCGCAAATGGCCAGCTTACTCAACCGCTGGAATCAAACCAGCACCTCACTGCGTCAACTGAATGCGATGATGGAGCAAGAAGACGAGTTTGCTGACAAAGGGCATCTTGTTAGTCGTAAACGCCTAAAAGGCGAGCTGAGTGCCGATAACCTCGCGTTTAACTATCCGGAGACGGAAAAGCCAGCGCTTTATCCGCTTAATTTCCGTGTTCAGCCGGGGGAGGTGATTGCCATCTTAGGTAAAAATGGATCGGGCAAAACCACTTTACTCAAACTGTTAGCCGGCCTGTTTCAGCCCAACCAAGGTAGCTTACGGTTTGATGGCGTGGATAGTCGCCAGATACACCCTTCAGACCTGCGTCGCAATGTGGGCTATTTGGCCCAAGATGTGACGCTGTTCCACGGCACCATTCGCGAAAACATTATGTTTGGTACACGCCAAGTCACTGAGCACCAGCTGATGCGCGCCGTACAACTGTCAGGCGTGAGCTTGTTTACCGCGCAAGATCACGAAGGTCTGGATAAACAGGTAGGAGAGCGCGGAGAACGCCTTTCTCGCGGGCAGAGACAGGCTGTGTCGTTGGCGCGCGCCTTGCTCAATGAGCCACCCGTTCTGGTGATGGACGAACCGACGGCCAGCTTGGATGCGCATGCCGAAAACCAATTTATCAAAGCGATGGAAGTGGCCGCGAAATCACGAACCTTGGTGATGGTGACCCATAATATGTCGCTCCTCAATCTTGCGCAGCGTGTGATTGTGATGGATAAGGGGCGAATTGTGATGGATGGCCCGCGCGATAAAATCCTGAGTAAGCTCAATAAAGGAAGCGCGTCATGAACAATGTCGTTAAAAAGGCCAGCCAACCGGCTGATCTCGATATGATTGATGATGTCTATGGCGCCATGATGACAGATACGCCGTTAAAGTACCGTGCGGTGGTGTGGGTCGTCTTGCTGCTGATCGCAAGCTTCATTGTGTGGGCCGCGGTGGCGGAGCTGGATCGAGTCACTCGGGGCAGTGGTAAAGTCATTCCCCCTTCTCATGTCCAGCTAATCCAAAGTCTGGATGGCGGCATTTTGCAGGCGATGTATGTGGCTGAAGGGCAGTTGGTTGAGAAAGGCATGCCACTCGCACGTATTGATGCAACGCGTTTTCGTTCCGATTTGGCTCAGCAAGAGCAAGAAGTTGATAGTTTACGGGCATCGGTAACGCGCAAGTATAGTGAGCTTGATAGCGTGATCCTGCAGCCACCTAGCCAGCCGTGGCAACAACAGATTGAGATAGTGCCGCGTCCGATTAGTTTTCCTGACTCACTCACCAGCCGCAAACCTCAATTAGTCGCAAGACAGAAGTCGGAATACCGAAGTCGGTTGGATAGCCTGCGCAACCAACTGGCGATTCAAGGACAACAAATCGTTCAGAAACGCCAAGCGTTGGAAGAAGTGGCGTCAAAGATAAAAACGCTGACTAACTCGCTATCAATTATGGAACGTGAGATCAATATCACACGTCCTTTGGTTAAAAAGAAGATTGTCTCAGAAGTGGAGCTTCTCAAACTGGAACGACAGATCAATGATATGCAGGGTGAGCTGACCAATTTAAAACTCTCGCGGCCTAAGATTAAAGCGGCATTAGATGAATCTATCTTAAAACGTCGTGAGGCGGCCTTACAGTTCATTGGTGAGACACGGGCCAAACTGAGTGAAACCGAGGCACGATTGTCTCGACTCACAGAGGCGACAGTAGGGGCACAAGACAAAGTCAATAAGGCGGTAATTACTTCGCCCGTCGACGGCACAGTGAAAACGGTGCACATCAACACATTGGGTGGTGTCGTGGGCCCTGGAGAAGATGTGATAGAAATTGTGCCCACTGAAGATCAGTTGCTCGTACAAGTGAAAATTTTGCCCAAAGACATTGCCTTTTTACATCCAGGCTTACCAGCTATTGTGAAAGTCACGGCGTATGACTTCACCCGCTACGGAGGATTAGACGGTAAGGTTGAGCACATCAGTGCGGATACCACACAAGATGAAGAAGGGAATAGCTTTTACTTAGTGAGAATAAGAACCGAGGCATCACACTTAACACGAGATGATGGCACGCCGATGCCGATTATTCCTGGCATGTTGACCTCGGTCGATATTATTACGGGTAAGCGCACGGTGTTAGATTACATCCTCAACCCTATTTTACGGGCAAAAGAAAACGCACTACGCGAGCGCTAATATATGAAAACAAGGAGAGAAAAGATGCCGATGCTTTCGCATCTGAGTGGCAAAATGCGCATTACGGGCATTGCGCTTGTTGTGAGCTTAATTTCACCCGTCGCTATATCGCAAACGTTAGAGCAAGCGGTAGCACGCTCACTCGAATCACACCCGCAAATACGTGAAGCCTTTGCGCGCTATAAAGCGCGTGAGCAATCTATCGACCAAGCCAAAGCGGGTTATTATCCAACCCTTGATGCCACTGCTGGGATTGGTCGTGAATGGACTGATACCCCCGGAACACGTCGTGATAGCAGCACCGATGATGAAATAGACTTAACGCGCCGAGAGCTAGGGTTGTCGTTACGGCAAATGCTTTTTGATGGTTTTCGCACCCAGTATGAGGTTGCGCGGACACAAAACGAAGCAACGGCCGAGCAATGGGGATTGATCGCCACCGCAGAAGATAAAGCGTTGGAAGTATCACGCATTTATCTGGATGTCTTGGTGGCTGAAGAAGTGGTGACCTTGGCAGAAAAAAACCGAGATAATCACCAGGATATCTACGATGCGATTGAAGAAAGTAATCAAGGTGGATTCGCCAAAGCCAGTGATCTGTCTCAGGTGACCGGGCGCTTGGCGCGAGCGAATGCGAACTTAATGTCCGCGCGTAATAATCTCGCCGATGCACGCAGTGCCTTTACCAAGGTCGTTGGTATGGCGCCCGAGGATCTCAACTTAGCAAGGCCAGATGCCGCAATGCTGCCTCAATCGCTGGATAGCACTTTGGATATGGCGTTAGACAATCACCCACGTTTGCAGGCGGCACAAGCGGATATTGCGGCGGCGAATGCTGCCCGTGATGGCTCACGTGCCGCGTATTTACCGACCGTTAATATAGAAGTGGATGCTAATTGGAACGACAATATCGGTGGCGAAGATGGCGTGGGGCCGCCAGATGTTGGGGGCGAGAATAACAATATTCAAGCCATGGTACGTATGCGCTATAACTTATTTAACGGTGGCGCCGATCGCGCGCGTGAGCGGCAAACGGCCTACCAAACTATAGAGGCGAGAGAAATTAATGAGATGACGCATCGTCAAGTGGTGGAAGGGGCCACGTTGGCCTGGAACGCGCGGACGTTTCTAGAGCAGCAGCGTGACTTTATGCGCCAACATGTTGAGGCCGCCACCGATACACGTGATGCCTACCGAGAAGAGTTTCGTCTTAATGCGCGGACGCTTCTGGATGTGCTGGACTCGCAAAATGAATTATTTGAAACACGCCGTGACTATTTGAGTAAAGAAGCCGATGAGCGCTACGCTCAATATCGGATATTAAACGCTACCGGACAATTACTGGCATCATTGCGAGTGGATACGCCCGCGAGCTGGAATACCGCAGCGCTGCATGGTGAGGAGAACAAATAATGAAGCAGTTAATTTTACTCCTGTTCACCGGACTAATGATCACTGGTTGTGCGCCACAAGCGGTGGATCCAATGGAAAGCAAGATCACACAAAGCCGCGATCTCACTGATGGGGATAAAGACGGTGTGATTACCGTGCGCGATCAGTGTGACGCGACGCTTGAGCAAGCACGCGTCAATAATGACGGATGCCCGCACGAGCGAATAGAAAAAGCATCGTTTGAGCTTAATGTCCAATTTGCCACGGATTCGGCGGACGTTCGCGAAAGTCAGTATGGCGACATCCGTGACCTCGCTGAATTTATGCGCCGTTACCCTAAAGCTTCTGTGCTGATCGAAGGCCATGCCAGTAAAGTTGGCGCGGCGAGTTACAATTTAGCACTGTCACAACGACGGGCAGAGGCAATTGCAGACGTGCTTGTGAATCAGTTCTATCTCGAGCGCAGTCGTGTCCGGGCGCAAGGCTTTGGTGAGACGCGCCCATTAATCGATGCCGAAACCGACAGTGCCAATGAAAAAAACCGCCGCGTACTCGCGACCGTTTCTGGTGAACACGGCGTAACGGAGAAACGATGGACCATTTACTCATCGGAATCAGATTAGCCGATAGGCGAGTCGTCACAACGATAGCCATCGCACTCACCGATCGACGAGGCGCTCAATGACACTGCATCAACGTGTGCTTTCGTTTGTTGTTGCCGCTGCCGTGATCACTGTACTCGTGACCACGACAGTGGTGTTCCATTTGGGCGCGGATCAACTTAAACAAGAACAGCAACAACAAGCAAGCGTATTAAGTCAGACGCTGGCTGAAGCAGTGCCAGCGGTGCTCGAACAAAGTGATGAACAACGATTAGCCCAGTTAACCTCACAGTTCATTGGTATGCCCCAAGTAAGTGGGATCATCATTGAGCCTATGTTATCTGGTGAGCGCCAAATCTGGGCGTCTGACCTTCCGGCCACTCATGTTCCGAATTGGTTTGTGACAGCGACGGGCTTAACGGTGAATACAACCTCCGTCTCGGTGAGCAATGGCTGGACGCAGTTAGCGAAGCTGACCATGACGTTCGATCCTCATCAAGACATTGCTGAGTTATGGCAACAGCTGATGCGATTAGTTAGTTGGTTATTGGCTGCGAGTGTGGTTGTTGTCTTCACTGCGTCTTTTATGTTCCGTCGTGTCACCGCGCCACTGGGGGAGCTGAGTCAGCGACTAATGTCGCTAGGACATGGTGACTTTCATCCGACACGGGTGACAACTAGCGTGAGTGATCTGTCTACGCTGCAACATGCATTTAATCTAGCGGGCCAACAAGTCGCACGGGTGCAACAATCACAGCAAGATGAGCTGTCTCGCTTGCGGGACAAACTTATGGTCGATCCGGTATCACGTTTACCTAATCGTGGCTATTTTCAGCACCAGCTGCAAAGCTTTGTCAAGGATGAAATCGGCTGTACCTTGATGCTATTAGAAGCCGATTGGTTATCACGTTTGCGCGCTCGCTATGGGTATCAGTACCGGGACCAATGCTGGCGACTGCTAGGAGAAGCGTTAAATCAGGATGGCTTAGCCAATACCCATCAAGTGGTGGCAAGGTTGAGCCATAATGAAGTCGCGATTCTACTTATCACCGACGAAGAGAAAACAGTACGCCGCTATTTGCGACAGTTATTACGCATGATCAATCAAGAGTTAGAGAATATCTCGCTACCGGTCAATCAAGGCTTTCACTTAGGTATCGCGCAAACGCGTACCGACGAGACGGTGAGTTTGATGGCAAAAGCGGATAATGCGCTACAACACGCGAAGCGTCATCAAGAGGTCTATTTTTGGCCAACCGATGAGCAAGTTGACAGCCGGACCCGAGACGCAATGGCGTCGACCTACACTTGYTCAATGCGCTGCAACAAAACCCATTAGCGCTGTATGCCCAACCTGTTCGCCACCGTGATAATCAATATAATTGGCATCAAGAG
>NZ_AQOD01000038.1 GCF_000513715.1 Salinivibrio socompensis S35 | reverse complement strand
CCCCCCTTAGGTTGGTTGCCCCTTTTGGGGCAAGGTTCTCCAAGGCCTCCTTCTTAATGGTCGGACGTACTGGCTGGSTMATMATYWCGGWTMKKYRGATTAACCGTTTTCAGTTGCTTCTAAACGTGCCAAGGCTTTGTTTGAGCTCGGTTTCCATTTCTTGATGGGCGGCAGTTTGGATCTCGCTCAGTGCTTTTTCCGCGAATGGCTCACTTTTCTCAATCAGCTGGTGGACTTGGGCCTGAATTGAGTTGACCATTTTACTGCCTAAATGACGATTCACCGGGCTGAGCTGGCGGTGAAACGATTCAAACTCAACGTTGGCTGAGAGATCGTTACCGTTCGCATCCAAAAGCAATCGCACTGGCGTTTGTGGCAAAAAGCGATGAATCCCCGAGGATTTAGGGGCTTGTGCATCAATGGTGTAAATCAGCTCAACAAACAGGTTCCCACGGGCAGCGCTTTATTTTTCAGCAAAGAGACTGCAGTGGTACCAATGTTCTCGCTTAGCAGGAGATCAATCCCACCACGCACAATCGGATGCTCCCAAGAGACAAACTGGACATCTTCGCGGCTGAGTGCGGTATCGCGGTCAAAGGTCAGTGTGCATCCATCCGCTGGCAGGCCTGGATAGCTGGGTACCATCATCTGCTCTGACGGTTTTACCACGATGGCGTTTTCACCTTTATCATCTTGATTAACGCCGATGGTATCAAACAGGCCAAGCGTGAAGGTGACAAGGCCTGTATCGCCATCTTGATCGGCAATAGTTTGCACCAGCTGCTTAGCCGCGTCCCCGCCATGTGAGTGCATTTCGAGCAGTTTATCGCGACCTTGCTCCATCTCTGCTTTGAGGCGTTGATTCATGGTGGCGCTATCGTTAATCAGTGCGTCCAGCGCCTCATCGTGTTGGTTGTTAGCCAGCAAGGTTAACAATGTCTCGCCATATTGCTCAAATACCGCACGGCCGGTTGGGCAGGTATCTTCAAAGGCATCAAGCCCTTCGTGATACCAACGCGCTAAAATGGTTTGCGCTGTGCCTTCCAGGTAAGGCACATGAATTGCGATATCTTGACGCTGACCAATACGATCAAGGCGACCAATGCGCTGCTCGAGCAAGTCGGGGTTCATCGGCAAATCAAACATCACCAGCTGATGGGAAAACTGGAAGTTACGCCCTTCTGAGCCAATCTCAGAGCAAATCAAGACCTGTGCACCGCCTTCTTCTTGGGCAAAGTACGCGGCTGCTTTATCGCGCTCAACGATCGACATGCTTCATGAAACACGGTGCCGCGGATCCCTTCGCGCTCGCGCAAGGCCTGCTCCAGCGTCAGTGCGGTTTGCGCGCGCGAGCAAATGATCAGTACCTTGTCGCTGCGATGGGTTTTTAAATAATCCAGCAACCAATCGATACGCGGGTCAAAGCCCCACCAGCTGGCACTGTCGCCCTCAAATTGCTGATAAATATCTTCAGGATAAAGATTTTGTACCGCTTTTTGCTCGCTAGAACTGGTGCCTCCCATCATGCCAGCAACCCGCATGGCGGTTTGATACTGGCTCGGTAACGCCATAGGGTGCATGTGCAGATGCCGGCTTGGGAAGCCACTGATGGCAGCCCGCGTGTTACGGAACAAGACGCGCCCGGTACCGTGGCGATCCATTAAATCATCAATCAGCTGTTGGCGAGCGGCGTGCTTGGTTGCGTCATCATCGCTATCAATGGCGCTGAAGCGTCCATCAAGGTCGTCACGTTGCAATAGCGCGCGAATGCTACGTTGTGCTTCATTATTTAACGGGGTATCGGCAAGCAGCGCTTCAACGGCCTCGGCGACGGGGGCATACTGTTCCGCTTCCTCGACAAAGGTGTCGTAATCATAAAAACGATCGGGGTCGAGCAGACGTAAGCGCGCAAAATGACTTTGCTGACCTAACTGCTCAGGCGTCGCGGTGAGCAACAACACCCCAGGGGTATGCTCAGCAATGCTTTCGATAATCTGATATTCACGGCTAGGTGCTGTCGGCGTCCAGGTTAAATGGTGTGCTTCGTCCACTACCAATAAGTCCCAATGGGTGTCACAAACTTGCTCGACGCGACGCCGATTTTTGCGTAAAAATTCCAGTGAGCATAACACTAGTTGCTGGGTATCAAACGGATTGGGCGCGTCAGCAAAGGCCTCGACACAGCGCTCTTCGTCGAAAATAGAGAAGTGTAGATTAAAGCGACGCATCATCTCGACCAACCACTGATGCTGCAAGGTTTCTGGAACTACGATTAGTACGCGCTCCGCTTGGCCTGCCAGCACTTGCTGGTGGATGATCATTCCCGCTTCAATGGTTTTCCCTAAGCCGACTTCATCGGCAAGCAAAACCCGTGGTGCATGACGACGGCCCACTTCATGGGCAATGTAAAGCTGATGAGGAATTAATCCAGCGCGCATCCCCGTTAATCCCCGCAGAGGGCTACGCAGCTGCTGATGCTGATTGGTTAATGCCCGATAACGCAACGCAAAACGATCCATGCGGTCGAGTTGACCGGCAAAGAGTTTGTCTTGCGGTTTGTTAAAGCGGATCTGATGGCTGAGTAAGATTTCACGCAGTGACACCTCGTCTTCCTCGGTGTCTTCGCGATAGCCGTAATAGGTTAATACGCCATCGGCTTCCTCAACCCGAGTCACGGTCATGGTCCATCCTTCATGGCTTTCTATTTCATCACCAGGGTTAAACATGACGCGAGTGACGGGCGCATCATGACTCGCATATAGCCGCGTTTCATCACTAGCAGGAAACATTAGGGTCACGGTACGGCCATCAACGGACACCACAGTGCCCAGTCCAAGATCATGCTCCGTATCACTGATCCAACGTTGTCCAAGCGCAAATGACATAAGGGAAAACCTCTGAATTAACTCGATTGTCGAAAGACTCGGTGCCGCGCAAACGCAACCCGATTAAATAGTGTGTTATTCAGTGTGGCACTGAAAAAATTGGTCGCCAATAGTACTCGAACTTGTGAAGAGGGTCACGATGAAACTCAATCAATCGCCGTAAAGACGGGTTTGACATACAAACGTCATTAAAGCACGGCAAAGATGAAAACGTGAGCTGGCACAGTAAAACAAGTTGGGCGATGCGCAACGACCAGGTCTACGCTTACTTTAAGCGCTGTCATCGACAGTGAATTGCCGACACAGGAGGTGCCTATGGGCGACGCCGACCGGAAGCTGTTTGTACTAGATACCAACATTCTCCTCCACGAACCTTTCGCCATCTATTCCTTCCAAGAACACGATGTCGTGATCCCCATGACCGTCCTCGAAGAACTTGACCGTATTAAAGATAGCAAACGTGATGTTTCACGGGATGCCCGCGTGGCGATTCGCGCCTTGGAAGATATCTTTAAAGAAGCCACGCCCGATGAAATTGGTGAGGGCATTGTGGTCGGTAAAGGCGATGCGACGGGGACGGTGTCCATTCTTGCCGATTTTGAGATTAAAGAGACCGTCCATGCGTTTGCCGATAAAGCGGGCGATAACCGCATATTAAATGCTGTGCTTCACTTACAAACCAAGCGATCACCGCGCAAAGTGGTGTTAGTGACCAAAGACATTAACATGCGTTTACGCGCCAAAGGGGCGGGCGTGATGTATGTTGAAGACTATCGCACAGATCAGCTTATTGATGATGTGCGATTGTTAACCAAGGGCTTCCATCAATTTACCGGCAATTTTTGGGATAAAGTTGGTGAGTGCAACAGCCAAGCGTATGGCACAGAAACCCGGCATACTTTGCCTTCGGAGCGACTAGAAACCCCGTTTGTGAATCAGTACTTATTGGATGAAAGTGACGACTTTGCCGCCAGGATTCAGACCCTGGATGGCGATAGCGCCGTGATCAAAGATTTGAGTCGTGAGCGACTCATGCATCGGTCAGCGTGGGACGTGAAACCGAAAAATATTTATCAAGGCATGGCGATGGATGCGTTGCTTGATCCCACCATCGATTTAACCATCCTGACAGGGCCGGCGGGCTGCGGTAAAACCATTTTAGCGATGGCGGCGGCGCTCGAGTTAGTGGTGGAAAAGGGCATGTACGATAAGATCATTGTCACCCGCAACACGCCAGATATTGGCGAATCAATTGGTTTTTTACCCGGGACAGAAGAAGAGAAAATGCTGCCATGGCTGGGCGCCGTGACCGATACCCTCGAAGCGTTGCACATGAATGATGAATGTACCGACGGCTCGATGCGTTACATCATGGAAAAAGCGAACCTGCAGTTTAAATCGATTAACTTTATGCGTGGACGCTCGATTCAAAATGCCTTTGTGATTTTGGATGAGTGTCAAAACCTCACCGCCTCTCAGTTGAAAACCATCATCACTCGCTGTGGTGAGGGCACCAAACTGGTGTGTTCGGGGAACTTAGCGCAAATTGACTCTTCCTATTTGACACCGGTAACATCCGGGCTAACTTACATTGTCGAGCGGTTTAAAAACTTTGAGGGGAGTGCGTGCGTGTACCTCAACGGGGTGGTACGAAGCCGGCTGGCTGAGTTTGCAGAAGAGAATCTTTAACCATCAAGATGGCGGCAACAATGCCGCCATTCATTGGGTTCAACCCGTGACACCGATATAATCACGCATTACGGTGGGTGGTTCGCTGAGGACGTTCACCGTATCGTGAAGCTGGATTTGGCCGTTATCCAGATAGATGAATTGGCTAGCAATCGCTTGTGCATCGTCGGGGTGGTGCGTGACCATTACCACGGTGGTCCCTTGCTCTTGAGCGGTGCGTTTGACCAAGGCAAGCATGTCTTTTTTAAGCGCGGGATCGAGCGCAGAAAAAGGCTCATCTAATAACAGCAGTGGCTGATTGCGTGCGATGCTTCGACCTAAAGCAATGCGTTGGCGTTGGCCGCCCGAAAGTTGACCGGGCAGACGCGACAAATAATCGGTTAACCCCACCGCGTGTGCGGCATGGCGCACGGCCTCTTGCTGTGTAGCCGTGAGTTTAAGCGAGGGAGACAAGCCAATCGCCATGTTGTCGAATACTGACAAGTGGGTGAAGACATTGTGCTCTTGAAACAAGATAGACAGTGGCCGCTGGTGGGCAGGCGTCGTGGTGACCGGTTTGCCATCAATGGTGATCTCGCCACTATCTGGCGCGATCAGGCCAGCAATCAGTGATAATAAGGTACTTTTGCCTGCTCCGCTGGGTCCGAGCACAGCCACAATCTCTCCAGGGGCTATTTGGGTGTCAAAGATCATCCAATCTTGCTGGTAACGATAGTGGACATTGGAAAGCGTCAGCATGCATGTCTCCATTGGATCAGACGAGTGATTAGGGCATAGCAACCCAAACTGGTGAGCAGTAATAGCATGGCAGCGGCAGCGCCTGCGTCCATTTGGTAGCTTCCCATCAAGCGAAACAAATAGAGCGGCAGGGTTTGAAAGTTTTGGCTGCCAAAAGTGCAATCGCACTGAGATCACCCATCGATAACACAAAACTCACCGCCACGCCGCGCGCGATGGGGGCGCGTAAACACTGCCATTCGATAAGACGTAGACGGTTAACACCTTTTAGCCCTAAGGTCGCGCAAAGATTGTGATAGGACTGGGCAAGTTGATAGGCGGGCGCGCTCAGTACTTTTATCAAATAGGGCAACGCCATCAGCGCATTGACGGTCATCACCAGCCATAAGGCTAAACTAAACACATCGCTAAACTGGCGGAACAGTAAAAAAAGCCCGGTGCTGAGGACAATACTGGGTACCACCAAAATTATCGCCCCTAAGGTTTCAATGCTATTCGCTTGTTTTTTACGCCCGTTCAAGCGCCAATGACGACTGGCTAAGATGACAGAGGTAGCCAATACGAAGGCCAAGGCGGTCGCCCCGGTTGCGATAAGCAGTGAATGCATGGTGGCTTGCCATAATGCCGTGTCGCTCAGCACAATTAACGCACTAGGGTTAAGGCCACGAGCGATCACGACCCCGAGAGGTGGTAGAACCAACAATAAAGTCAGCGCAATCCAGAGACTGTCCCAACACTTCGCAGTGCGACTATCGAGTGCCAATGGCAGCGGCTGCACTTCGCTGGGGGTATTGGCAATCGGTCGCGTCAGTGTTTGCACAATAAAAGCAAAGGTGCCGCACAAGAGCATTTGCCACAGCGCCAGAGCGGCACCGGTTTGTAAGTCAAAATCAAAATGAATGGCTTGATAGATAGCCAATTCAATGGTGGTTGCCTTTGGACCGCCACCGAGTGCCATTACCGTGGCAAAACTGGTAAAGCACAACATAAAAACTAAACCGATAATATGCGGCAAGCTTTGACGCAAATACGGCCATTCCAGGTGACGAAAGCGTGGCCAGCCTCTGAGACCAAGCTGGGTTGCTAGGCGCCGTTGATCCGGCGGGATCCCTTCCAAGGCCTGCACCATTAATTGGGCCGAAAAAGGCAGATTAAAGAAAACATGCGCAAGCAAAATGCCGCTTAAGCCATAGATAGAAAATGGCATCGCAGCATCAAATTGCGCGAAAGCTTGTGCAATCCAACCGCTGCGGCCGTAGATGGCAACCAATCCAAACACGCCCACCAATACTGGCAGCACCAGGGTCATGGCAAACAGTTTGAGCAGCCAGGCTTTCCATGGAATTGTCGCCGAGCCAGGGCATGGGCGACAGGGATGGCGAGCCCAACGCTGAGCACCACAGATAAGGTGGCTTGTTTAAAGCTAAAAAGCGTGACATGACGCAGATAGGCATCTTGCCACAATGCGGAAAGATCGAGGTCGTGGCTGTGCAAGAACAGCGCCAGAGTGCGCTCCCAATTAATAACACGACCAAGCTGGCCGCGAGACTGCCCGGCCAGGTTCGAGAAGGGTTGAGCATCGGCGCTATTCAACCAACGCGGTTTGCCAGTCGCGCACCCATTGCTGACGGTTACCCATCACTTCTTCGGGCTGATACAACAGGCTCTCTTCTGGCTTGTCTAGCGTATAGAAGGCGTCAGGCAAGCGGATATCCGTCACCGGATACATCCACTGTGTGGTTGGGATAACGGACTGTGCGGCGTCACTGAGCATAAACTGTAGAAACGCATCAGCTTGCTCAGGTTGGTCGGTATAAGCAGACTTAGCCGCTACCTCAATTTGCATATAGTGACCTTCTTCAAACATCGCGGCGGCAAAGCGGTCATCATCGTCAGCGACCAGATGGTAGGCGGGCGAGGACGTGTATGAGAGCACCATGTCTGCTTCTTTATTGAGGAACATGTTGTACGCTTCGGTCCATCCCTTCGTCACGGTAATGGTATTGTCCGCGAGATCACGCCATGCCTGCTTGCTCTGATCGCCGTACACTTTTTGGATCCACAGCATCAAGCCTTGGCCAACTGTTGAAATGCGAGGATCTTGATAGATCACACTGATGTCATCACGATCTTCAATAAGATCTTTTAGGCTTTTGGGCGGATCCAACAAGCGGGTGGTGTCATACACAAAGGCAAAGTAGCCATAGTCATAAGGGATGAAGTATTTATTATCCCAACCGCCAGGCACTTGTAGCCGCTCAGTATTGACCGCATGTTCTGCCACAATGCCGCTACGCTCGGCTTCTTTCATTAAGTTGGTATCCATACCCAATACAATATCAGCCTGGGTAGTATTGCCTTCGATACGTAAGCGGTTAAGCAGGGCGGCCCCGTCATTAAGAGACACAAACTCTAATTGGCAGTCACAGCGTTTTTCAAATTCGGCTTTGATTTTTGGCCCTGCGCCCCAGTCGGCGATAAAGGAATCATAGGTATAGACCGTCAGAGGATCGGCGGCACGGGCGCTGAGTGATAACAGCGATAAAGAAACCAGAGTGAGAACAGAGGTAATAACTTTCACAGCACGCTCCTAAGTGGGCGTGGGTGTTGAGGCAAGTTGATGGCAACATCAAGTCTCAATCCCTACGCCAGTGTTAGCTGGATCAGGTTCGATGGGTTTAGCGCTGGGCGCAATCTCAGCCGTGAGGCTCCCCAATGAGTACGTCGTTATTGTACTGATTGGCTTAGTGTTAACCAAGCCTTTTAGTCTCGGGGTTGGTTGAGGTCCCAATCGTAGTCGTAATCGATGCGTGCATCCTTGGGCAGCGCTGTGTCTCGGTATTGATTGATATGTGCGATCACGCTTTGTGTATCGCCACCAAAATCAGCCTGAAACCAGTCATAAATGGATGATAGCACCCATCGGTCGCCCTGCTTGGCGACGCCTTTATCACTGTTAATAAAGGCGTAGGCCGCTTGTTCTAACTGTGTGTCCAAGGTATCGGCTTGAAAGGCTTGTGGTTGAAGATCCGGGCAGCCTAGGCTTGCGCAGTTCACCGCATAATGGGTGCGAGGGTCTGGCCATAAGGGGCGCAAAATCCGGTGCTCGATATCATTCAAGGTAAGCGGCTCACCGGCAACCGACACGACGTCGTCATCCCAAGGCCCAAAGCTAAACAGCCCACCGAGTTTGGTGATGGAGCTAACGGGGTAGTTTTCTATAATCAGCTTTACCGTGGCCGCATTATAGAGGTTGACCCAATACGCGTATTGCTCGTCTTTGGTCAGAGTGCGCGGGTCGCGCGCGGTGAGCATGTCAATGTAATGGTTGAGGGTTGCTTTGTCGTCATCCGTGACCGCCGCATAGTTAAATAAGGTATGCTGCCCCTGAGATTGCAAATACTTATCGAGTAACACTTGCCAGCTGTGATGGGTAAAGGTGGCTTGGCTGTCAGGGTTATGGGCATCCCACATTGCCCAATAATCCGCTTTAGGGGCTGCGTGTGCGATCAGAGGTAAAAGTAATCCGAGTAGAAGTGTTAAACGCTGTAGCATCGCCATTCCCTATTGATATCAAACGTCTGTATAGACTAGACCAAAGCAAGATCCTAGTCGTTTCATCTTGGGATAAAAAACAGAATATAGCGATAAAAAAACGCTGCTGAGGCAGCGTTTTATCAATGCGTGGAGGGGTTTACGTCAAGAAGCTGGGGATCTGTTGCTCAAAGAGGGAAATTTCCGCTTCGTGCTGCAACGTCAGGCCGATGCTATCTAACCCTTCCAACAGGCAATGACGGCGAAAATCATCCATCTGGAAGGCAAAGCAGTGCTCACCGGCTCGGACAGTTTGTGCGGGCAAATCCAGGGTCACGGTCGCGCCTTCATTTACCGCCACATAAGCAAACAACGTGTCGATTTGTGTCTCTTCAAGGGTGACCGGGACAATTTGGTTATTGATGCAGTTGCCATAGAAGATATCGGCAAAGCTGGGGGCGATGATCACCGCAAAGCGTAATCATCCAGTGCCCACGGCGCATGCTCGCGTGATGAGCCACAGCCAAAGTTCTCGCGCGTGAGCAAAACACTTGCGCCTTGGTAGCGCGCTTGGTTGAGTACAAACTCGGGATTAGACTGCTTGCCCGCATCGTCCAGAAAGCGCCAGTCGTGAAACAGGTGCTGACCAAACCCAGTGCGGGTGACTTTCTGTAAGAACTGTTTAGGGATGATCGCATCAGTATCGACGTTGGCCGCATCTAAAGGGGCTACAATGCCGGTATGAGTGTGTATGCCTGACATAAGCCTCCTTATAATTGGTTAACGTCGACAAAATGGCCGGTAATCGCGGCCGCAGCGGCCATCGCTGGGCTGACCAAATGAGTGCGGCCTTCCCGGCCTTGGCGTCCTTCAAAATTGCGGTTGCTGGTGGATGCGCAGCGCTCTTTGGGGCCCAAACGATCGTTGTTCATCGCTAAGCACATTGAGCAGCCGGGCAGGCGCCATTCAAAACCCGCCTCGCGGAAAATGACATGGAGCCCTTCTTGCTCCGCTTGCGCGCGTACTTGCTCTGAGCCCGGCACCACCATGGCGTGCACACCGGCAGCGACATGTCGTCCTTTGGCGACCGCCGCCGCCGCACGTATGTCTTCAATCCGTGAGTTGGTGCATGAGCCAATAAAGACTTTATCAATCTGGATATCCGTCATAGCTTGGCCTGCGGTTAGCCCCATGTATTTCAAGGCGCGCTCGGCCGAGTGACGCTCGATCGGATCCGTCATCTGCTCAGGGGCCGGTACAGTGTCGTGTACGCTGACCACCTGACCGGGGTTGGTGCCCCAGGTGACTTGATGATGAATTTGGCTACCATCGAGTGTCACCACGCGATCAAACGGGGCGTCGGGGTCCGAGCGTAAGGTTTGCCAAAAATCGACCGCTTGCTGCCATTGCTCACCTTTAGGCGAAAACTTTTTATCTCTTAAATAAGCGAATGTGGTCTCATCTGGCGCGATTAAGCCGGCTTTAGCGCCTAACTCGATCGCCATGTTACACACCGTCATCCGTCCTTCCATGGACAAATCAGTAATGGCTTCCCCGCAAAATTCCACCACATGGCCGGTGCCGCCGGCATGGCCAACCTTGCCGATAATCGCCAGGACGATGTCTTTGGCGGTGATGCTAGGAGCGGCTTTGCCCGTCACTTCAATCTTCATGGTGCGGGCACGTGATTGCTTGAGCGTTTGGGTGGCGAGCACGTGCTCAACTTCTGAGGTGCCAATGCCAAAGGCCAGTGCACCAAAAGCGCCGTGGGTTGCGGTATGAGAGTCACCACAGACGATGGTATTGCCCGGTAAGGTAATCCCTAATTCAGGTCCCATGACATGGACAATACCTTGGTAACGATGGTTTAAGTCATACAGGATGACGCCAAATTCTTCGCAGTTCTGGGCCAAGGTTTCCATTTGGATGCGCGCCATTTCCCCTGACGCGTTAATGTCTTTGGTTTCGGTGGAAACATTGTGATCCATAGTAGCGAAGGTTTTGCTCACTTGGCGCACTGAACGGCCTTTCTCACGCAGGCCGTCAAACGCTTGTGGTGAAGTCACTTCATGCACTAAGTGGCGGTCGATGTACAGCAGCGGCGCTTCGCCCGGCTGCTCGGTGACAATATGGGCTTGATGAATTTTTTCGTACAAGGTCTTAGCGCCTTGCTGGGGGATTGCATTCGACATAGCTCGTATCCTTACGGGTAATTATTCTGCGCCTTGGCGGACATAGGCGGCGATACGATCGCCCATTTGCTCGGTACTCAGGGCAGGATGGTTACCTGCCAGATCAGCGGTCAGCTCACCGGCTGCCAAGGCTTGGCTCACCGCGTGCTCAATTGCACAAGCCGCGTTTTCTTCGCCCAATGAATAACGTAGCATTAGCGCGGCAGATAGAATTTGTGCCACGGGATTGGCGATGTTTTTACCGGCAATATCGGGCGCGGAGCCACCAGCGGGCTCATACAAGCCAAATTTACTCGCGTTCAAACATGGCTGAAGCAGCATGCCCATAGAGCCTGTGATCATGCGCACTCATCAGAGATGATGTCGCCGAAAATGTTGGAGCACAGCATCACATCGAATTGAGACGGGTCTTTAATCAGCTGCATGGTCGCGTTGTCGATATACATATGGCTTAAGCTGACATCCGGATAGTCTTTTGCGACTTCTTCTACCACCTCGCGCCACAGTATCGAGCTTTGCAACACGTTGGCTTTATCGATTGAGCACACTTGCTGGTTGCGAAGCTGGGCGGATTGAAACGCGATATGTGCGATACGTTTAATCTCATAGCGATGATAGACCTCGGTATCAAAAGCTTTTTCTTGGTCGCCTTCACCGTCTCGGCCTTTGGGCTCACCGAAGTAAATCCCGCCGGTTAGCTCGCGTACCACTACGATGTTAAATCCCTTATCGGCAATGTCTGCACGCAGTGGACAAAAGCCTTCTAATCCGGTGTGGATCTGGGCGGGGCGCAAGTTACAAAACAGGCCAAAGTGCTTGCGTAACGGTAGCAAGGCACCACGCTCCGGTTGTTCGGTTGGGGGTAAATGCTCCCACTGGGGGCCGCCGACGGAGCCAAATAAAATCGCATCGGCTTTTTCGCACCCAGCCAGCGTTTGCGCGGGTAGTGGTGAACCATGAGCGTCGATCGCAGCGCCCCCCACAGAATAATGCTGACGTTCCAAGGTGAGTGAGAAACGCTCGCTTACCGCATCAAGCACTTTTTCAGCTTGAACGATCACTTCGGGGCCGATACCGTCACCGGGTAAAATAGCAATCTGATGTGCGCTGGCCATGGTTATACTGTCTCCTGTTTTAAGTGGGATTGTTCCTTAATCTGGGCAATTTTATCGGCACGATAAATGGCATTGATCACGTTTAACAAAGCTTCACCGGAGGCTTCGATAATATCGGTCGACACCCCGGTGCCGTGATATTTGCGGCCTTTATAGTTGGCGATGATATCGGCTTGACCGAGACCGTCTTCCCCTTCGCCTTTGGCGGTCAGATCGAACTTATCCAGTTCAATGTCATAACCGGTAATGCGATAGATGCACTGATACAAGGCATCGACCGGGCCGTTACCAATCGCTGCCTCGCGTTTTTCTTCTTCACCGCATTGTAATTTGATGCTGGTCGTGGCCATTAAGCTGCCCGATTGCACGCCGAGATAATTCAACTTATAGAAGTCGTCCTCTTCTTTGAGGTTGTTGAAGAACATCAAGGCTTCTAAGTCGTAATCGAACACCTGGCCTTTGCGATCCGCCAGCTGCAAGAATGACTGATACAAGGTTTCCAAATCATAGTCTTGTTCACTATAGCCAAGATTATCCATATGGCTTTTCACCGCGGCACGGCCGGAACGGCTGGTAAGATTCAAGGATTTTTTCCCCAAACCAATCGACTCTGGGGTCATGATTTCGTAGGTGTTTTTGTTTTTCAGCATGCCATCTTGGTGGATGCCTGAAGAGTGGCTAAACGCGTTGGTGCCGACCACGGCTTTATTGGGCTGGATGGGCATGTTGCAAAGCTGGCTGATCAGCTTGCTGGTGCGGGCAATTTCAGTGTGGTTTAAGCCCGTCTCCACGCCCAATAAGTCGGCGCGCGTTTTTAAGATCATTGCAATTTCTTCTAGCGCACAGTTCCCTGCACGCTCGCCGATACCATTGATGGTGCCTTCCACTTGGCGTGCGCCCGCTTGCACGGCAGCAATGGAGTTGGCGACCGACATGCCTAAATCATCATGACAATGAACAGAGATCACGGCTTTATCGATATTGGGCACGCGGTTGAATAAGTTGGCAATGATATCGCCAAACTCACTGGGAACGGTGTAACCAACAGTATCAGGGATATTGACCGTAGTGGCACCGGCATCAATTGCCGCCTCGACCATACGGCACAAGTTATCGATGGGTGTGCGTCCGGCATCTTCGCAGGAAAACTCCACATCATCTGTATACTGGCGCGCATGTTTGACCGCACGCACTCCCATCTCTACCACGTCATCGTAGCTGCGGCGAAGCTTGTCTTTGACATGAATCGTGGAGGTGGACAAAAAGGTGTGGATACGAAAAGCGTCGGCGGCTTTGAGGGATTCGGCGGCCACATCAATGTCTTTAGGCACCGCGCGAGACAAGGCACAGACGCGAGCATGTTGCATATGCTGCGCAATGGTACGTACGGACTCAAAATCGCCGGGTGATGACACAGGAAAACCGGCTTCAATAATGTCTATCTTCAAGCGGTCCAAGGCTTGTGCGATTTGCAGCTTCTCTTTGACAGTTAAGCTTGCCGACAACGCCTGCTCGCCGTCACGTAATGTGGTGTCAAACAGAATGACTTGGCTGTTCTCGCTCATGAGTAACTCCCTGTTGTGTTTGCTGGCCGCCGTCATGGCTCTTTTATCGGCGCGATGTTTTATTTTGGCGACATTAGATACAAAAAAACCCGCGTCTGGCGCGGTTTTTGAGATTTGGCATTGACTGTTTTCTGCCCAAAACCTACCCGCGCGACTGGGTCACGATAAGGAGGAGAATGAGGCGTAGGTGAAACAGGGTCATGCTGATGTCCGTCAGTAAATATTCTGTTACCAGAAATAACAGAGCGATGGGGAAAGCGTCAATCTGAAAAAAACAAAACCCGTTTTCTGCGCAATACAAAGCTAAAAAAGCGGTGAATTGAACTGCTTTTAGGGTGTTTGTTTGGTTTTTTTCACTATTGGTTGCGGTGGCTTTATTCGCTTTGCATTATTTTTTGTGGCCTAAGGTGCCGTGTTCACCTGGGGCATTGAGGTGCGATAAATTCATCAATATGACCATAGAACGTCACCGACCTGTCATACCCGCTAACTAGAGTTTACCCATCAGCTCGTCGCATTGGGAGGCAGGATGAGAAGCTTTACCGCGATTCAACGCTTTGACCATACGGTGTCGACACTGTGCTTATCTCACCGCTTTAGCGCTGACACCGCCAAAGTTGCCCGTGCTGTTTCGCATTCGGGTGATGGGCCACTTTATCTGGTGATTGGCTTCAGCGCTTGGTGGCTGCAAGAGGCGGTAGGACTATGGTTTTTGCTCACAGGGCTCACCGCATTTGCCATCGAGCTACCCATTTATTGGTACTCAAACGCAGTTTTCGGCGCGCGCGCCCTTCAAAGCTCCCTGCTTTTATCACGCCTTCCGATCTTTACAGTATGCCATCTGGTCACACAGCCGCCGCTTTTTTGATGGCCGCTTTGCTTAGCACTTTTTTCCCTTCGTTAACCCTTTTGGTGTTTATCTGGGCCAGCTTGATCGGTATTTCTCGGGTGTTACTGGGGGTGCATTTTGTCACCGACATTGTTGTTGGCGCTGGGTTAGGACTCATGTGCGCGACGTTGGCACATAGCATCACTCTCGATCTTTACGGAATGACAGGTATTCAATGAAGCTTTTATATGGTGTTCAAGGGACGGGAAATGGCCATATCTCCCGGGCAAGAGCCATGGCCAGGGCGTTAGAACCTTATAACGTGGACGTTGATTTTGTATTCTCTGGCCGGCCTGCGGATCGTTATTTTGATATGGCGATGTTTGGGGACTATCGCACCTTTACCGGGATGAGTTTTGCCAGCCGTAATGGCAAAATTGCGTTGCTCGATACCGTCAAAAATAGCCATGCTTGCCAGTTGTATCGTGATATTCGTGAGCTTGATGTGACCGGATACGACAAGGTCATCTCTGATTTTGAGCCCATTACCGCGTGGGCCGCGCGTCGACAAGGCGTGCCGTCGGTGGCGATTAGTCATCAAGCGGCGTTTTTGCATGCTGTGCCGAAACAGGGTGAGACCCTAACAAACCGCCTTATCATGCGTTATTTTGCCCCCACAGATTATGCGATTGGTTTACATTGGTATCATTTTAATCAACCCATCTTACCGCCTATTATTGATACTGATACGGCTGTGAATACGACGGTCGTTCAAGATAACGCCTTCATTCTGGTTTATTTGCCGTTTGAGTCGTTAGACGCCGTGAGTGAACTGTTATTACGCTTTAACCAAGCGTTTGTGTGTTTTCATCCAGATGTTAGCGCGCCAACCGAGCGGGAAAACCTCACGCTGATGCCGTTAGGCAAAGAAATCTTTCATGCCGCACTGCACCGTTGTCAGGGCGTGATCGCAAACGGTGGCTTTGAACTGGCCTCGGAAGCGCTGAGTATGGGGAAAAAGTTACTCGTCAAGCCGTTGGCCGGTCAGTTTGAACAATTGAGTAATGTCGCAACACTGACCCAGCTCGGTTTAGCACACAGCATGGCGAGTTTAGATGCAGCGTCGGTACGTGAATGGCTACATGCTCCCAATATTGGAATCATTCATTATCCAATGTGGCGCAAGCACTGGCAGAGTGGTTGGTGAAAGGCGAGCTAAACCAGACGAGAAGTCTGTTTCACCATTTGTGGGCACATGTGGATTATCCCGAGTTGATTGAAGAATCTCTATTAGACTTTAACCGCTCACCGATGCCCTCAGGGCAGCATACTTTGCGGCTACAGCGGTTAATGCGGTAGTGGATATTTTGAGTCTGTTCAGGGTATATCCCCTGCCTATTCAAGGTGTATTTACCCGATAGGTCGGGCGATCATTCGACACCGTTCGTATTCATTGATTCGCTGTCAACGCCGCATCAATAGTATTTTTAAGGCGAATAACACAATGACAAGTTCAGTTTTTCTCATGGATAAGAAAACACCCCTCAACGTGCCATTTTATCAGCGTTTTTTGAGTTTTCTGTTAATAATAAATTCGGAAAAATAATGCCTTTGTAGTGGATCTCTCCGGTTTACTCCTCCTACGTCAGCGTAATCCAGCAACATACACTCAACATCTAGTGATTAAATGTAAATACTGGTTAGCTAATAGACAGTTTTGCAAATAAAACGTTACATTGGAGATAGCTTCTGTCGAGGCGAGCCAACGAACAATCTAACGCCGCCTTACCGCCAGTATTTGGTTTTGATGTCCGTGTGATCACACCACCAGTACATCTAAGTGTAAGGGGCTGGATTAGGCTAAAAGTAAGCCCTAACTATGCATACAGGGAGGCGTAGAGTGGAAATGTTATCCGGTGCCGAGATGATCGTGCGCTCCATGATCGATCAAGGCGTAAAACATATTTTTGGCTATCCAGGCGGGTCAGTGCTGGATATCTACGACGCATTACATGAAAAAAGCGGTATTGATCATGTGTTAGTGCGCCACGAGCAAGCCGCCGTGCACATGGCTGATGGGTATGCGCGTGCAACTGGTGAAGTGGGTGTCGTGTTGGTGACTTCTGGTCCAGGTGCAACCAATGCTATCACTGGGATTGCCACTGCCTACATGGATTCAATCCCGATGGTGGTTTTTTCCGGACAGGTAATGAGCAGCTTGATTGGTAACGATGCCTTTCAAGAATGCGATATGGTAGGGATTTCCCGCCCTGTGGTGAAACATAGTTTTTTAGTCCAGCGCGCAGAAGACATTCCTAATATCGTTAAGAAAGCTTTTTATCTTGCAGCTTCCGGGCGTCCAGGACCTGTGGTCGTCGACATTCCGAAAGACATGGTCAACCCAGCGCAAAAGTATCCGTATCAATACCCAGACAGTGTTCGAATGCGCTCTTACAACCCGACGACAACCGGCCATAAAGGACAGATTAAGCGTGGCTTAAAAGCGCTACTGGCAGCGAAAAAGCCGGTATTGTATGTAGGTGGCGGCGCGATCATGGCCGATTGCGGGGAGCAAATTCGCCAACTGTCAGAAAGCTTGAACCTTCCTGTAGTGAGTACCTTGATGGGACTCGGTGCCTTTCCCGGTACCCATGATCACTCACTCGGTATGTTGGGGATGCATGGCACTTATGAGGCCAATATGGCGATGCATCAGGCTGATCTTATCTTTGGGATTGGGGTGCGTTTTGACGATCGTACCACCAATAACTTAGAAAAATACTGTCCAGATGCCACCATCATGCACATTGACGTGGATCCATCGACCATTTCCAAAACCGTCTCTGCTGATATACCTATTGTCGGCTCCGCAGATTCTGTGCTCAATAGCATGCTCAAATTGCTGGTGGAGCAGGGTGGCAGTAACGACAGTGATGCTATTAGTACTTGGTGGCACAATATTCAAATATGGCGTGAACGCCAGTGCTTAAAGTACGCCACCGATCCGGAGCGGATTAAACCGCAGCAAGTGATCGAAACGCTCTATCGTTTGACCAATGGCGATGCCTATGTGACATCCGATGTTGGCCAACACCAGATGTTTGCCGCCCTTTATTATCCGTTTGATAAACCGCGTCGTTGGATTAATTCGGGGGGCCTGGGCACCATGGGCTTTGGCTTGCCGGCGGCGATGGGGGTGAAGTTTGCGTTGCCGGATGCCCAAGTTGTGTGTGTGACGGGCGATGGCAGTATTCAGATGAATATTCAGGAACTCTCCACCGCGCTGCAATACGATATTCCGGTGGTGATTGTTAACCTTAACAACCGTTTCCTCGGCATGGTCAAACAGTGGCAGGACATGATTTATCAAGGTCGTCACTCGCATTCGTACATGGACTCGGTGCCGGATTTTGCTGCAATTACCGAGGCCTATGGACATGTTGGTATGCGAATTAATCATCCGTCAGAGCTCGAAGCAGGCTTAGAAGCGGCCCTTGCAATGAAAGATCGCTTGGTGTTTGTCGATATCCATGTCGATGAAACTGAGCATGTCTATCCGATGCATGTCCGCGGCGGGGCGATGAATGAAATGTGGTTGAGCAAAACGGAGAGAACCTAATGCGCAGTATTGTATCTGTTTTAATGGAAAACGAGCCGGGTGCGTTGTCGCGCGTGGTGGGCTTATTCTCTCAACGTGGCTATAACATTGAATCGCTCACTGTCTCACCCACCGATGATGCGACCTTATCGCGCTTAAATATCACAACCTCGGTGGTGAGCGACGCGGATCGTGAGCAAATTGAGAAACATCTGCATAAGCTGATTGATGTGCTTAAAGTGAGTAATGTCACCGAAAGCGATCATATTGAGCGCGAACTGGCCTTGGTGAAAGTCAAAGCCAGTGGTTTTGCCCGTGCGGAGGTGAAACGTACCGCCGATATTTTTCGTGGTCAGATCGTCGATGTCACCCACTCGCTGTATACCGTGCAGTTGGCCGGTGACAGTGACAAATTGGATGCCTTTATTCGGGCGGTCGGAGAAATCACCGAGATCATTGAGGTGGCGCGCAGTGGTGTGGTGGGGATTGCACGCGGCGAGCGAGCGTTGCGGCAATAGCCTATGCAACAGATGATGATTACGGTAACCAAAAATGGCACGCCAAGGCGTGCCATTTTTTATATGTGCTAGGTGGGGTTTATCACATACACCAAAGCCTCATACGGCGCCAGTTGCATGTCGGGCATTAAAGGTTTGGCATCCGGATAATTATGGCTGACTAACTCTGCATTAGGCGCAGGCGCGACAGGCAGGGTGGCTGTCACCGCTTGGCCATAAAAATTACAAATCACCATCAGTTGGCTATCACCATTGTCGCGACGATAAGCCAGCAACTGTGGATGGTCAGGCAGTAAGTCCTGATAATCCCCTTCACGGATCACTGGCAGGGTTTTGCGCAGTAAAATCAATTTTTTGTAGTGATAGAACACCGAGTCTTTATCCGCCAGTGCGGTATCGACATTGACGTCAACATAGTTAGGCGCCGGTTTCAGCCAGGGTGTGCCTTGGCTAAAGCCGGCGTTGTCTGAGCTATCCCATTGCATGGGCGTGCGTGAATTGTCGCGCGAGCGGGCGGCAAGGATCGCCAGCACTTCCCCTTCGGGCATCCCTTGGTCACACAGCAGACGGTGCATGTTGCGGCTTTCGACGTCTTGATAGTCATCAATGCGCTGATAGCCAGGATTGGTCATGCCTATTTCTTCTCCTTGATACACATACGGCGTGCCCTGCTGCATATGAATCGCAGTGGCGAGCATTTTAGCGGACGCCACCCGATAGCGGCGGTCATCGCCAAAACGACTGACCACGCGCGGTTGGTCGTGGTTACACCAAAACAGCGCCCCCCAGCCTTGATGATGCAGGCCGTGTTGCCAAGTACGGAAAAGCTGTTTTAGGCCTAAAAAGTCAAACGGCGCGAGCCGCCACTTGTCGCCGTTTGGGTAATCGACTTTTAGATGATGGAAGTTAAACACCATGGAGAGCTCTTTGCCATCGGGCGCGGAATATTGCTGACAGTGCTTAAGGGTGGTGGACGACATCTCGCCGACGGTAACGCTCCCGTAACGCTGAAAAATATCGCGGCTGATCTCTTGCAAGAATTCGTGAACGCGGGGGCCATCGGTATAAAAGCGGCGACCATCACCTTGGTGATCATCAGGGAAGAACTGATCTTTGGAGATCAAATTGATCACGTCGAGTCGGAAGCCGTCCACGCCTTTGTCCGCCCAAAAAGCCATCACCGCCTTGACCGCCGCCCGCACCTCTGGGTTTTCCCAGTTAAGGTCGGCTTGCTCGGTGGCAAATAAATGCAGGTAATACTGACCCGTTGGCCCATGCCACTGCCAAGCGCTACCGCCAAATTTTGATTGCCAGTTGTTGGGTGCGCCGCCGTTAACCGGATCTTTCCAAATATAGTAGTCGCGATAGGGGCTGTCTTTACTCGCCAGCGCAGATTGGAACCAGGGGTGCTCGGTCGAGGTGTGGTTAATCACAATATCCATGACGATGCGGATATCGCGTTTGTGCGCTTCAGCGAGCAAGGTGTCGAAGTCATCCATGGTGCCAAGGCTGGGATCAATCGCGTAGTAATCGGCAATGTCGTAGCCGTTATCGACTTGTGGTGATACATAAATGGGGGTTAGCCATAATGCATCGATGCCCAAGACCGAAAAGTAGTCCAGTTTTTCGATAATGCCCGGCAGATCACCTGTCCCTGTTTGTGTGGTATCACGGAAGCTTTTCGGATAGATCTGATAGATGGTGGCCGTTTTCCACCAGGGATGTGCGTGCATAATGTCTCTCTTAACGCGAATTAAAGCGGGGATCGCTCCCCGCGGACAGAATGGGAATTAGACGACAGCCAATTTACCTTTGCTTGCCTGGCGACGATACATAAAGGCGGTGAGTGCAATGGGCACAATCACGGCAATCAATATCGCGACCGCGTAGACACCCCAAAATTGTGGCTGGATAGATAAGATACCTGGCAGGCCGCCCACACCAATGCCGTTGGCCATCACGCCGGATAGACCACAAACAATCGCGGCAAGGGCCGAGCCAACCATGGCGCATAGCATCGGGAATTTGTAACGTAGGTTAATCCCGTACATAGCCGGTTCTGTGACGCCAAGGTAGGCGGAGATGGCCGCAGGCACGGAGATTTCGCGCTCGTTTTCTTTCTTGCTCACCCAAATAATACCCACTACGGCAGAGGCTTGTGCAATGTTGGATAGCGCAATCAGTGGCCAGATTGGCGTCCCGCCCATTTCTTGCATCAGCTGCAAGTCCACCGCGTTAGTGGTGTGGTGAACACCGGTAATCACCAACGGCGCATAGAGGAAACCGAACAGCGCCGCGCCGATATAGGCGAAATCACCGGTCATGGCAGTGCGAGCCAAGAAAGCCACGCCGTTACCAATCTCGCGGCCAAATGGGCCAATTAAGGTGTGCGCCAAGATAACCGAGGTAAGCAGCGCCACAAAAGGCACCACCACCAAATACAAATAATCAGGGATAATACGTTTTAGTTGGGTTTCAATATACGCTAAGGCCATCCCCGCAAACATGGCTGGGATCACCTGAGCCTGATAGCCGACTTTTTCAATCGAAAACCAACCAAAATCCCATATTTCGGGCATTTGTTTACCAATAAGGTAAGCATTCATTAATTGAGGAGAAACTAGGGTAATACCCAGCACGATCCCCAAAATCGGTGTGCCGCCCATTTTCCTCACGGTCGCCCAACATACCCCAACGGGTAAGAAGTGGAAGATCGCTTCGCCGATAAGCCATAAAAAGCCATGAGCCGTGGCCCAAAATTCACTGATTTCTATCAGGGTTTTGCCATCGAACATGCGGATATCGCCAATCACATTCCGAAAGCCTAAAATCAGCCCCCCGGTGATGATCGCGGGGAGAAGGGGAACAAAAATTTCCGCAAGGTGTGAAATCGCACGCTCAGTCAGGCTCATGTTTTGGCGAGCCGCTTGTTTAGCATCGTCTTTTGATTGGCCGTCAACGCCGGTTTGCTTTTCTAGTAGGGCAAACACTTGGTCAACGTTGGTGCCAATCACCACTTGGAACTGCCCGGCGCTGGTAAAACAACCTTTTACCATGGGAATCGATTCTATCGCGGCGACATCTGCTTTGTCTGGATCGTTGAGGACAAACCGTAAACGGGTAAGGCAGTGGCTCACGGTTGCAATGTTGTCTTTGCCGCCAATATGAGTGACCAGTTGGTCAATGGCTTTTTTATCTATCTGGCTCATAAGCAATCCTGTATTGCTGTCGGGTATTCATTGGTAACGTTCCCACTGATTATGAATTGAACTAATCCGTTTGGCATTGGAATCGTTCGCATAGTTTGAAAACCATCACACAGAAATTTATAACTGCTTGATTAACCGTGTAGAGGAAAAGCTAGGGCACCACGAGATGACAAGGCTGTGTCCAATGCGTGATTGCCGAGACATCATCATCCAGTTGCTTGAGCAGTAACTCGGCAGCATGTTGTCCCGCTTGATGGTAGCCCAGCTCCACACTCACCGCGCGTGGGAACATAAAGCGTAGCATGTCATGGTTACCGATGCCGCCAATGGCGATGTCTTCTCGGTCAAGGTTTGTAACCGCTTAGCGACGCCAAGCGCGAGGGTGTCAGACGCACATACAATCGCTTGAGTCTGGCTATCAATCAATGATTCCGTTGCCTCATAGGCGGCGTGTAGGCTCATCTCACAGCGATGCAAACGAGCAGGTAGCTGGTGGTGATCACAGAACGAATAATAGGCATGGGCCCGAGCACGACCCGTGGTTTCATCGTGTTCATCAATACCGAGAAAGTGAATGTGGCGCAGACCTTGTGCATAAAAATGTGTCATAACTTGTGTGACAGCCCCTTGGTTGTCATAGCTGACACTGGCGTAGTCGTCACTGTCGACAGCAAGTACCACACAATGATGTGCAAAAGGCGCCAGCGCAGAGAGATCACATCCAGAAAAGCCAAAAAAGATAATACCGTCAACATTGCGGCGCTTTAGCACATCAAGGTGCGCTTGCGCTTTTTGTTGCGAAAATTGGGTTTCCATAATCGCCGCATCGTAACCCTTGGCATAGAGCGTATTGAGCAGTCCAGTGAGGGCGGTATTTTCGGAGTTGGAACTAAGCTTCGCGACAATCACTCCTACGACACCACTGCGCTGGGCGCGCATCGCACGTGCTGATTTCGAGGGTAAAAAATCGTATTGGTCAATGACCCCTTGGACTTTAGCGCGCGTGGTGTCCTTAACGCGTACATCATTATTTAACACACGGGATACGGTTGATTTTCCCACCCCGGCGAGACGGGCGATATCTAAGATGGTGAGTGGTTTGGTCATGATGCTCTCTATGATATTGATCAATCAGCCGCTTAGTGCTTTTTGCGCTGGCCGCAATGATACCAGCCGTGATTCTTACTTGCGATTTATTGATTAATTTGTAAACTATCGCCTGATTTTTGAGCAGTGCGAAGAGTGAGCGCCGCTGTTTATTAGTAATGAAGTGAGGTCTATCGTGGTACAAACAGTCAATAAATGCTTAGTCCGAGCAACAACACTCACGCTGGCTATTATGGCATTAAAATTAAGCGCGATTTATTTGGTGCCGTTAGCGGTACTGATCAAAACGCACTTCAAAGAAATTGTCCACTGGTAAGCGCGGATAAAAAACGCCCCGACATAGTCGAGGCGTAGGTTTTGCTATAGCTTTTGCTATATAGGTGCGATCAATTACTACAGCACGTGCACTGATGTAGTATTGGTTGTGCCTGAAGGGACTAATGCACCGGACACCATCACCACGATATCGCCTTTGTTTGCTAGGCCAGATTCGAGTGAGAGGTTTTTACCACGACGGTAGAACTCATCTGTGCTGTCGATGCTTTCGATCATCACGGGTGTCACCCCTTTAGTCAGACACAAGTGCGCGGCTGTTTTGGGGTTGGTGGTCACCGCGATGATGTTCGCGGTTGGGAAGTACTTACGTACTGAACGCGCTGACTTGCCCGCTTCGGTGGCGACCACGATCAAAGGTGCGCCCAGTTTTTGCGACGTATCTACCGCACCTTTACAGACCGCTTCGGTGATGCGTAGACGATCGCTATCGAGATGAGCGCCCAGCGACGGTGACATTTGACGATCGGTACGCGCACAGATCTGTGCCATGATGCTGACCGCTTCCAGTGGGTATTTACCTTTTGCGGATTCACCTGACAGCATCACTGCATCAGTACCATCCATGATAGCGTTAGCCACGTCACCGGCTTCTGCACGGGTTGGACGCGGGTTTTTGATCATTGAATCCAACATTTGCGTCGCGGTAATGACCAGCTTGCGAGCACGGTTACATTTCTCAATCATCATCTTCTGTGCGAAGATCACTTCTTCAACGGGGATTTCAACACCCAGGTCACCACGCGCAACCATGATGCCGTCTGAGGCTTCTAAGATGGCGTCAAAGTTGTCGACACCTTCTTGGTTCTCAATTTTAGAGATGATTTTGATATCACTGCCGCCGTTTTGAGCGAGCAGATCACGGATTTCTTCCACGTCTTCTTTTTTACGAATGAACGAGGCCGCGACAAAATCAACGCCTTGCTCACAGCCGAATTTAAGATCGGACTTGTCTTTTTCGGCCAATGCTGGAAGCTAACGGAAACGCCTGGCAGGTTAACACCTTTGTTTTCGCCCAGCTCACCGTTGTTCAGTACTTTACAAACCACTTCTTTTTCAGTCGTTTCTAGTACTTCCATCTCAAGTAGACCATCATCGACCAGGACAGTATTGCCCGGTTTTAGATCCTGAGGTAAACCTTCATAAGTGACTGCAACGCGATCTTTATTGCCTACCACAGAGGTGTCTGTGGTAAACGTGAAGGTTTGACCGGCTTCTAGCATGACGTCGTCGCCATTTTCTAGTTTTACCGTTCGGATTTCCGGCCCTTTAGTGTCCAGCAAGATAGCGGCTTGTTTGCCGGTTTGCTTCATCACATTGCGCAGGTTGGTGATACGCGCGCCATGCTCTTGGTAGTCACCGTGTGAGAAGTTAAGACGCATGACGTTCATGCCCGCTTCAACGAGCTGGGTCAGCATCTTTTCAGATTCGGTTTTTGGGCCAATCGTACATACGATTTTGGTCTTTTTCATCGACACATTTCTCCGGTCAAAAATTGAAACATAAGCTTGGTGCTTTCTCACAACACACTGAAAAGTGTAACTTTACCACGCACTTTTTGCTTTAGTGGCTGTGAAAGCAAAACCTTTGCATTTTTCAATGGCGTTACCGCAACCATGAACGCTGGGGTAACATCACTGTTTATCGCTTGTGAGTATAGATTGTCTGCGGCGATCTATGTTGATCACGGGCAATAAAGCCGTTATCGATCGGAAAATCTTGAAGCTCGCGCCCCAATCATTTAGATCCTTTTTCCTCATTGGAGCGCGTAAATTTACCACAAATGCCGATTTAAATCATTACAACAGAGTGACTGACGGGTCGCGGATGAAGATATTTTTGCATTGATTACGCTTTCTGTTGATGTTTCCACCTTTACCATATGACGTATTCTCTTTTGATTACTTTCTATACCGTTAATGTCTAACTTGACACTATATGGTGTGATCTAGCTTCCAATTTGAACTGGATCATGCTTTTTTATTAAGTCTTTTGCGTTCTGTAAGAATTTATCTACCATCAAGACTCTTTCTATGGACTGTCTAATAATGTTTGCGCGTACTTTTCGGATTTTGACAGGAATACTGCTTTTAGCCTGCACCTATGCGAGTACGTTTGCATGGGCTGACGATGCGTATCTGTCAGAAGAAAAAGACATATTAGTCGTTGCACATTCATCTGAGTGGAAACCGTACAGTTATCTCACCAAGAAAAGCCAACCTAAAGGCTTATTGATCGACTTTTGGCAGGCGTACGCGAAATACAATCACACGTCGATTCAGTTTATGTTGGTTGACTGGTCTGATTCTCTTTCGTACATGAAAGAGGGCGGCAATCGCGTTCACGGGGGATTACTTAAATCCCCCGAGCGTGAAACCTATTTAGACTATGTGGCCCCCATTTTTAATACCAACGGCTCACTGTACGTGGAGAATCAATCGGGGCAGGTCAGTAAAGACCCCTTAGCTGCAGGCAAAGTGGTGGGCGTGGTAGCCGGCAGTTACGAGTCTTGGTTTTTAGTCGAACACTATCCCAATGTGAAGCAAAAACGCTTTAGAAGTAATGAAACGCTATTTAGCGCAGCACTTGATGGCGAAATCAGTGCGTTAGTCGCGGATAGCCAAACCGCAAACTTTTACTTTTTGACGCAAGGTAAACCCCTCGCGTTTGTGGCCGATCAAGTGCTATATACGCGTCCGATTTATGCAGCAGTGCCAAAAGGCAATCAAAGGCTACTTAACGAGGTACGCGAGGGAATTGATAATATCCCTGCGGAAGAGCTACTGCGTATTAAGCAAAAATGGATTAATACCGAACGAGTAGAAGCGTACCCCACTTGGCTTATCCCCAGTGTCGCGCTTGTGATGCTGTTGGGCGCGATCACCTATATCTTTATCTTAAAACGCATGGTGTATAAGCGTACTGTGGCCCTGCGCCAAGCCAATTCACGTCTGCGAAAGTTTGCTAATACGGATCCGTTAACTCAGTTGTTAAATCGTCGTGGTCTAGACGCTTACTTTTCACGCCAAAAGCCTAAACTCAACCGTCAGCAAGAAATGGGATTGATCCTGATCGATCTCGACCACTTTAAGCAGGTCAATGATACCTACGGGCATATGCAAGGCGATAAAGTATTAGTGCACCTTGCGAGCTACCTAAAGCGGCTAGTGAAAAAGGGGGCGGCGGCCCGTTTGGGTGGCGAAGAGTTTTGTGTCCTATGCCCAACGCCAGATTTAGACGCCTTGATTGACATCGCGAACCATATTCGCTGCGATGTGGCGGATAGTGTCTTTGAGTTCGACGGTGCTGAGATACGTGTGACGGTCAGTATTGGTGCCATCATTGCTAGGGCGTGTTGATCTTTCGTGATTGTTTTTTGAACGGCATGATAAGGCGTTATAATCTCTTTCGCCAAAAACAAACTGTAACGCCATACCATGCCGAGACTCATGCTAACTGATAAGCGGTGGCAAAAGCTACTTCAAGTAATGAAGAACACTGGCCGCATTTATAATAAATCTGAACATAGAATGACCTTTGAAGGA
>NZ_AQOD01000037.1 GCF_000513715.1 Salinivibrio socompensis S35 | reverse complement strand
CTGATTTTGGAGTCACGGGCCAAGCGGTAAAAAAAGGGTTATTGAACGTCGAGACGTGGAATCCTCGTGACTTCACGCAAGACAAACATCGGACGGTTGATGATCGACCCTACGGTGGTGGCCCCGGCATGCTCATGATGGTAGCGCCTTTGCGCGATGCGATTCATGCAGCTAAACACGCCGCAGGCGATAAAGCGAAAGTGGTTTACCTCTCTCCGCAAGGGCGCAAGCTTGATCAAGCGGGGGTCGAATCGCTGGCTAGCAATGATAAACTTATTTTGATTTGTGGTCGGTACGAAGGGGTAGACGAGCGCATTATTCAAACTCACGTTGACGAAGAATGGTCAGTGGGAGATTTTGTGCTCAGTGGGGGCGAGCTACCCGCGATGACGTTAGTGGATGCCGTTGCTCGGTTTGTACCGGGTGTACTTGGTGACATGGCGTCAGCAGAGGAAGATTCCTTTGCCAATGGGTTGCTAGACTGTCCACACTATACGCGTCCTGATGTATTAGATGGGTTGGTGGTACCAGAGGTGCTAAAATCCGGTAATCATAAGGACATTCGTCGCTGGCGATTGAAGCAATCGCTAGGTCGCACTTGGTTACGACGACCAGAGCTCCTGGAAAACCTAGCTCTGACTGACGAACAGGAATCACTACTTGCCGAGTTCATCAAAGAACACCGTGCAAGTGCCGAATCAAATTGAGTTTCAGTTTATTCTAGGGTTATAAATAATGAGTAACATCATCAAGCAGCTCGAAGACGAGCAAATGAAAAAAGACCTGCCTGAGTTTCAAGCAGGTGACACTGTCCTAGTACAGCTTAAAGTAAAAGAAGGTAACCGTGAGCGTCTGCAGCCATATGAAGGTGTGGTTATTGCTAAGCGCAACCGTGGTCTGCACTCTGCATTCACTGTACGTAAAGTATCAAGCGGTGAAGGTGTAGAGCGTACTTTCCAAGCCCATTCGCCAGTTATCGACAGCATTACTGTTAAACGTCGCGGTGCAGTACGTCGTGCCAAACTGTACTACCTGCGTGAGCGTTCTGGTAAGTCAGCTCGAATTAAAGAGCGTCTTAACAAGAAATAATCGCTTTGGCGTTTATTGCTCGAAAAGCCCGTCCCACACAGGACGGGCTTTTTAATGGTAAAAATACGGCCACCCCTGCTAGCCTGTCCCTATTCTGCGCCACTTCATGTCTACCACAGCCGCTTAATTCCTATCACAGCCACTTATTTAACCCTACGACCACTCGCAGCTAAAGCACGTGAGTTCGACAAACTAACTGACAAAATGACATTTTTACCTTATTAGAAATTGGCAGCAGCGCTATTGAAAATTGGCAGCAGTACTGCGAATGATACGGAGAGCAATTATGTCCTGGTTTTTACTTTGCGTGGTGACCTTGATTGTCGGTTACTTTACCTACGGCACCTTTATTACCAAAATCTTTGCGCCAAAGCCGCAAAAAGCGACCCCGGCGATGAGCATGAACGATGGTGTGGACTTTGTGCCACTGTCAGATAAGAAAGTGTATATTATTCAACTACTTAATATTGCAGGTCTGGGTCCGATTTTTGGCCCAATCTTGGTGCACTTTACGGCCCCGTTGCCATGCTATGGATTGTGTTTGGCTGTATTTTTGCCGGTGCCGTGCACGACTACTTCTCTGGCATGCTCAGTGTTCGAGCCAATGGCGCGTCTGTGCCATCTGTGGTGGGTGATCACCTCGGTAACTTCGCTAAACATTTTATGAACTTCTTTGCGGTGTTACTGCTAATGCTCGTGGGTGTGGTCTTTGTGCTCGGTCCAGCTAAGTTGCTGGGCAGCTTATCAGAGATGAGCGTTACCATGTGGGTGGCATAATCTTTGCCTATTATGTGCTCGCCACTGTCGTGCCCATTGATAAAATTATTGGCCGTTTTTATCCGATATTTGGTGCCTTGCTGGTGTTTATGTCGGTTGGGTTAATTATCGGTTTGGCCGTGAGCGATCACAGTTTCTATAGCCAAGGGCTCGATGTTGCCACCAACTTCCATCCGACCGACTTGCCGTTATGGCCACTGCTGTTTATCACGATTGCTTGTGGTGCGGTGTCAGGTTTCCATGCCACTCAGTCTCCTCTAATGGCGCGTTGCATGCAGAATGAAAAGTCAGGTCGCTTTATCTTTTATGGGGCGATGATCATGCTGTGGGCGGCGGCTGCCTATTTGATTAAGCGCGATAAATTGCACTGGGTATGCACCATTCCTGCGATGTTCATGACCGCAGTGACGGTAACCTATTTGGCCAATGCCGAAATAGGGTTTAGCTTACCGATGAATATCTCTACTATGATAGGCGTGGGCGCGACTCTTGCCGCCACGATTGCTTTCCTGATTGGCTATAAACCAAATGCTCAGTTGATAGCTGAGGAGAAATAATCGCCGATAAGACGTCATGGTTGAGAGGCCGATGCTGAACCCGTCAGCCCTCAGCTATATGATTGGTCTTCAAGCAATATTCAGTTAAATACGCTAAGATCTAAGCCTCAGTATTCACTGAGGCTTTTTTATTAGGGAAAGGATAGGGCATGAAACAGACGCTTTTTTCACTATTGGCATTCGTCCTTTTGGTCGGTTGCGCCGCTTCCACCACCCAAGGCTTGGTTGACGATCAGAATTGGTATGGGTTAGGGGAGCAAGATGGACAGCGCGGTTTGCCACAGCGCTCATTGAAAGACTTGCAGACTCTAGCCGGTCAATCTAGCGTCAGCGTGAACGCCAACTATCTAGATTACGAACAGGGATATATCCATGGTATCGATGATTATTGCGATCCCGCGCATGCTTACCAGTTGGGGCTAGACGGCAACCCGTATATGGGCGTGTGTGAAAGTCGGCCAGGATCTCAGCGTTTTAGAATGGAATGGAAGCGTGGTTACAACGATTCTCAAAGCCAATCTAATGGCTTATTTTATTGACTCCTAGCTTTATTGATCTCGAGTGTCAACGTGCAAGGATTAGCTAAGTCCCAGTTAATCTTTTAACGTTTTTAAATAGCGTCGGCTTACAGGCACAGCGTAAGCTGAGGTAGTAATCACCTCGGCAAGGCCGTTGTCGAGCAAACGGATTTCGCGGATAGCGGCGGGGTGAACCAAATATTGTCGATGGCAGCGTATCAGAGGCGTTTTGTCTTCTAGCACCTTTAAACTCAGGTGTGTGGTGGACTCACCTTTGGCCGTTAATAATGCTACGCCGCTTAAGGCGGTACGCGCGACTTCGACTTCCTGATGAGGGATCAATGTGATCCGACTGTGTCCCGCGCAGGGGAGCAAATCCAACGCTGGCGTAATCGTCTGATAGTCATTTTTCTGGCTCAGTTCACGGGTGAGCTTTTCCAGGGATTTTTTTAGCCGTACGGTTTCGACAGGTTTTAACAAATAGTCGAACGCATTTTCCTCAAACGCTTGCAAGGCGTATTCATCATAGGCAGTCACAAACACGACCTTGGGCATGGTGTCAGGATCGAGCATGGCCAATAGCTCTAAGCCGGTTACCCGTGGCATTTGAATGTCTAAAAATACCACGTCCGGGCGAGTCTGATTGATGGTTTTCAGTGCATCGATGGCATTGTTACACCGACCTATGACTTCAACGTTGCCTAGGGTCAGTAACTCGTCTTCCAGTGCTTCACGAGCATGCAGCTCATCATCAACAATCAGTGCTTTTATCATGCCTCTCTCTCCATGCTGGGCGCTTGATAGGTCAAGGGTAGGGTAACCGTTGCCCGTGTTCATATATCAGGCTGACACGTCATTTTTAGCGCGTACTGACCACCAAACAACCCTCTGCCGTGGTGGAAATGGCGCAGGCCAAGTCGGTAAAACCGCCCAAGCTATAGCGATGTAAGCCGCCGCTTAGCCCGACCAAAAAGCCCACAACCGGGCCGCCAAGCAATCCGCCCATCACCGCACCGATTGCTCTTGTGTTGGCTATTGCATCTTGAATACCCAAACCAAAATAGGTCCCGAGAATACAAAAGTCTGAGAAGAGAAAATAACAAACGACCTTATGCGACAGCCGCCCAGAGATACTCAGCAGTGGCATAAACGCCAGTGTTTTACTCAGCAAATAGGCGATCACTAGATAGACGCTCATCTGCTGCAGAAGTGAGAGAACCAGTGCCATAACCATCAATACAAAAAAAGACCAATGCGCTATAGTAACGGTTGCCTGTTAAAGACTCTATTTATATCTCTTTTGTAAACTAAATATTACACAGTAAATTAAAAGGTACAGCTACTATTGCTTTAAAAATATAGGCTGGTATTGTTTGTGTAAAACCTGATGAACATTAAAGGCAAGGCTATGCAGCAAGATTCGGTGACCAATATTCATATCCGCGATGAGCAGGTGCTTCTAACGCCAGAGCAGCTTCGCGCCCAGTTCCTATTGAAAAAAGTACCCGGGCTGCGATCAGTCAGGCACGAGAGACCGTGGCAGATATCATTCATAAACGTGACCATCGTCTATTGGTGGTCTGTGGCCCGTGCTCAATTCATGATGTGGAAGCGGCGAAAGATTACGCGCGTCGTCTGAAAGCCTTGTCGGATGAACTCAGCGATCACTTGTTTATTGTTATGCGGGTCTACTTTGAAAAACCGCGCACCACCACTGGCTGGAAAGGGTTAATCAACGATCCACACCTGGATGGCACCTTCGATGTGGAATCAGGCCTTAAACAAGCACGAGGCTTGTTGACTGACCTCGCACAGATGGGGATCCCATTAGCGACCGAAGCCTTGGATCCAATCAGCCCGCAATATATTGGTGACCTGTTTAGTTGGGCGGCGATTGGCGCGCGTACCACCGAATCGCAGACCCACCGGGAAATGGCCAGTGGCCTGTCGATGCCGATTGGATTTAAAAACGGGACTGACGGCAACCTCGCCACTGCCACCAATGCGATGAAAGCCGCGGCCTCGGGACATCGCTTTATGGGTATTAATCAAGCCGGCCAAGTGGCGCTGCTGAATACCCAAGGTAATCCTAACGGTCACGTGATTCTGCGCGGTGGTAAGCAAACCAACTACGACTCGGTGTCTGTGGCCGAATGTGAGCAGCAAATGGACGCGGCGGGGCTTAACCCTTCTTTGATGGTGGACTGCAGCCACGCTAACTCACGCAAAGATTACCGTCGTCAGCCGTTGGTGGCAGAAGATGTGATCCATCAAATCAAACAAGGGAACCGCTCCGTGATTGGACTGATGATCGAAAGCCACCTCAATGCGGGTAACCAATCGGCAGACTTACCCAAACACGAAATGGAATACGGGGTATCGATCACGGATGCTTGCATTGATTGGGCGTCTACCGAACAATTGTTACGTCATGCTCATCAAGAGCTAGCAACCTCTCTTCAACAACGTATTCAACAGGACTAAACCATGGTGGCGGAACTCAGCCGACTGCGCGATCAAATAGACGATGTCGATAAACAAATGGTGAGCTTGCTCGCGCGCCGCTTGGCGCTGGTAGCCGAAGTGGGAGAAGTAAAAAGTCAACATGGCTTGCCCATTTATGCGCCAGACCGCGAAGCGGCGATGCTCGCTTCGCGTCGTCAAGAAGCGGAGTCTCAAGGCGTGCCACCGGATCTGATTGAAGATGTGCTGCGACGCACAATGCGCGAGTCGTACAGTAGTGAAAATGACTCTGGCTTTAAGTGCTTAAACCCAGATTTACGCCGCGTGGTGGTGATTGGCGGTAAGGGCCAGCTGGGTGGCTTATTTGCTCGCTTATTCCGTTTGTCGGGTTATCAGGTTGCGGTGCTGGATAAAGAGGATTGGGAGAGTGCCGATTCCCTGCTAGCCGATGCGGGCATGGTGGTGGTGTCGGTGCCGATTGATGTCACGGAAGCGGTGATCAGCAAGCTGACCCAGCTGCCAGACGATTGCTTATTAGTGGATCTCACTTCGGTGAAATCCGGCCCGCTACAAGCGATGTTATCCGTGCACTCCGGCCCAGTAGTTGGCCTGCACCCCATGTTTGGCCCAGATGTGGCCAGCCTTGCTAAGCAGGTAATGGTGTATTGCGATGGCCGACATCCTGAGGCGTACCAATGGCTGCTAGAGCAGTTTCGCATTTGGGGCGCTGGGTTAAATCGGATCAGTGCCATCGAGCATGATGAAGGCATGACGCTGATCCAAGCGCTACGCCACTTTACCTCGTTTGTTTACGGCGTGCATCTGGCAGAAGAAAACCCGAATCTGGATCAGCTTACCGCACTAAGCTCACCGATTTATCGCTTAGAACTGGCTATGGTGGGGCGACTGTTTGCCCAAGATGCCAGTCTCTACGCAGATATTATTATGTCCTCGCCGCAAAACTTGGCGATGATTAAACGCTTTTACCAGCGTTTTGGCGAGGCGATTGATTTGCTCGAGCAGCACGACAAGTCCACTTTTGTCGATGCCTTCGCGCAAGTGGAAAACTGGTTTGGTGATTACGCTCCACGCTTTTTACAAGAAAGCCAAGGCCTGTTGCGACAAGCCAACGACGCCACCCATCGCATCGCGACCTAGTCAAGGCTCACCTTTCCGAGGGATAGGAGGATAGAGAGCTACACAGATAAAGTGAGATAGTGTGTATATCGATATGACGGACTAAGAACTGGATCGCAGGGATAAAATGATAGGGTATTTATAATCAGGCTCGCACGTGGAAAAGTGAGTCTTTGTAGTAGGCTAAGCGGATTCGAAAGTATTATTTCGTCGCTATGAGATGTACGGTTATTGCGTGTTTGAGGCTACAGCAAGCGGTCGAAAGCGTGTTAGAACTATCGTTGCAGAGTCTGTGATTTAGGGATATAGTTATCGAGCGGTTGGAAACAATCTATGGTGTGCTGCCTTGTTGTAGTGCGCTGAGCTCATAGCTCTTTCCGCCGCCTTCTTTCCCCCAGTTCCTTTCGTAGCGACTCTCTATTATCTTAGGGGTTCGTATATTCGATCATTTCTTAGCCAGACAACATGTTCACTTCAATAATACCCAAAGAGGTCTGATTCTTTTTGACAAGAGCAGCAAAGAAGTACCGATTCAAGCACTCGCTAAAGCGTTTAAACTCGATGGTCATGACTGGGGGCGGCTGAGAAATATGGCAGAAGTCCCTGCCTTTATCGATTCTGAAGCAACAAGATTGATTCAACTCGCAGACCTAATTGCTTACGCGTTGTTTCGTTATAATTAGCTAAAGCCCACACTGTGGGCTTTTTTATGGGCAACTGATAGTTAGTCGTTACTGTCTGGCAGCGATACCTCGGTGGGGGAAATGGTCTCTGACGGGTAGCAGCCGAGCACTTTTAAATAGCGAGTGAGGGTGGTGAGTGCTTCAAGCGCACTGTGCATCGCATCGCTCGTCATATTGGCTTCGACATCGACGTAAAACATCTCTTCCCACGGGTTGCCGAGTACCGGGCGAGATTCCAACTTGGTCATATTGATGCCGCGCTCGCGCAATACCATTAAACACTCCACCAAGGAGCCGGCTTGTTGTGACGTCGACATAATGAAAGTGGTTTTCGCAGGCGTGAGTTTAGAAACTTTGACCGGTTTACGCGCCACCACAATAAAGCGGGTGTGATTTTGCTGTTGGTTGGCAATCTCGCTCTTAATCGCGGTTAAACCGTAAAACTCACCGCTTGCCGCATGGCCAATCGCGGCCACATTGGACTGGTTTAACTCCGCCACTTGTTGCATGGCTTCAGCGGTGCTGGAGCAATAAATCTTCTTCACTTTACCCAAGGTGTCAATGTATTCGCTACATTGTTGGTGTGGCTGTGGATGAGCATACAAGGTATCGACTTGGCTGGGGTCTTGATCGCCGACGGTAAGCAGGCAATGGTCGATAGGCAGCGTGAGCTCACCGACAATCGACAAACGTGTGTGTTGCAACTGATCGTACACTTCATTGATCGACCCTGAGCTGGTGTTCTCGACCGGCAAGATGCCGTAATCGGCATGCCCAGTTTCTACTGTTTCCACCACCTTTTTAAAGCTATCGCACGACATCTCCACCAGTTCGGTTTGCTTACGGCTAAAGTACTGGCGAGCAGCCAAATAGGAATAAGAGCCCTGGCTGCCCAAGAAAGAAACCCGTGCCACCGGACGCTGATTGTCTGGATTGGCTAGATTTTGTAGATAACGCTGCTGGATCAATACCGAGTCTTCGATAATGGTATGAAACAGGCTTAGCACGTAATGGGCATCAAGCTGATAACCTTGTGCTTGGGTCACCAATTCTTCTAACAAGGCTTGCTCGCGGGCCTGATCGCGAATTGGCTTTTGCACCGCGACTTTATTTTTGGCGACATCTAGGCTTAAGCGGCGGCGCTCTGCTAATAATGTCAGCAGCTCTTGATCAAGCTGGCTAATTCGCGTGCGTATTTCGTCCAGTGGGCGTGGTGTGTCTGGCATACATTATCCTTGTTCTAATACAAAAAAACCTCCCGGTTGGGAGGTTAGTGCGCCATGCTGTTAAGGCTTAGCACGCTTCCTCCCGCGTTGGCGAGATAAAAAAGAAGCGAAAGAAATGGGCGGTCATCAGCATTGGGCGTTGTGTTGTTATGTTTGCGTATAGATTAACCATATGGGGCGCAGGCAGACGTGTCAAGGATCAAAAAGCCCCGCGAAGGCGGGGCTGACATGTTTAACGTATTAGGTCTCGCGCTGAGGGTTAGATTTCCTCGTCGGATGGATTTTCTTCCATCGCAACCGTCGCAGCAGATTTTTCGTTACGACGCGCCTCGCCTTTGTGTTGGACTTTATTGAGTTGTTTCTCCAGCTTTTGGCCCACGTCATTAATTGCTTTGTACATGTCGTCGCTTTCCGCTGAGGCAACCAGCGTTGAACCAGGCAGCCCAGCTTTGGCCTCGACTTTAAACTGGTGGTTTGGCTCTTTACTGATCACAGCATGAGGATTGATGAGTGCCACCTGCCACTTGGCCAACTTGTCAAAGCGGCTTTCGATGCGCTCACGGATGGCGGGAGTGATTTCGATATTTTTGCCTGCAATTTCCACTCTCATACTCGTTCCTCTTTGTTCCCCTGTATTAGGTTCATCTTTAGATTACCGGTTTACGCCATTGATAACGTGACTTGGCTCATGTTTAAAGGGGGAAGGAGTTTGATAGGAGGATCTGTGAGCATTTGCGAATCCTGACACGGAAAAGAGGCAAAAAGCCTTGAACTCACAGATGAAAATGCTACGTTGGAAAGGATCACGAATGCTGATTACACGCCAATCAGGGCCTCCTCGTGCCCATCCTACCATCCTGATTTTTATTAGTGGTCAAAAATGATGCCACAAAGCCATGGATCACGTTGTTGAGCCTGCTGAATTTGTATTGTACACGCCAAGAAAAATACATAAAAAAGGCGGCCTCGAAAGCCGCCCTAGGAAGTGCTCATACTGACATCGCCGTATTAGTTATTGGCGTGTAGATCGTGATTGAGTTCGACCGCACTTTTGTTGGTCAAACACTCAACCGCACCTGTTTTTGAGTTACGACGGAACAATAGATCCGATTTACCGGCCAAATCACGCGCTTTGATGCTTTCTACGACATTACCATCGGCGTCGAGCATGGTTACCTTAGTGCCCGCGGTGACATATAGGCCCGATTCGATGGTACAACGATCGCCCAATGGGAAGCCAAGACCAGCGTTGGCACCGAGCAATGAGTTCTCGCCGATGGAGATCACAAGCTGGCCACCGCCACTGAGAGTGCCCATGATCGACGCGCCACCACCAATATCGCTACCTTGACCGACCATCACGCCAGCTGATATACGGCCTTCAATCATGCTCTTGCCTTCGGTGCCTGCATTGAAGTTGATAAAGCCTTCATGCATCACAGTTGTGCCTTCGCCGACATGGGCGCCCAAACGAACACGCGCGGTATCGGCAATACGCACACCCGCAGGTACCACGTAATCGGTCATTTTCGGGAATTTATCCACGCACTCAACCGTCAGCGTTTCGCCTTTCAGACGTGCTTCCATTTGGCGCTCAGGCAGTTCAGGCAAATCGATCGGGCCTTGGTTAGTCCAAGCAATATTGTGCAGCAGGCCAAATAGCCCTTCTAACACCACACCGTGTGGTTTGACTAAGCGGTGTGAGATCAGTTGAAGCTTGAGGAAGCCTTCAGCAACCGATGCGGGTTTGCTGTCGTTTTCTAAGATCACCAGGATCAGTGGTTGGGTGGTTTGTTGTGCCATATTGGCAAAGTTAGCGGCCTCTTGAGCGCCAGCGGCGGTGAAGGCTTCACTGATCGCAGCGCAGGCTTCTGGTGCAATCTCTACGACCTGATTGCCGGCGTCATAATCGGTGAGTGCGCTTAAGGCATTGACCAGATCATCACTAGGGTTAAGTAGGGGAGACGGGAAATAGGCTTCAATGATTTTGCCGTCCTTGTTTTGGGTCGCAGTACCGAGCGCCAGAGCGAAACTTGCCATCGGGGAAGATCTCCTTGTGTTTATTTGGGCTTCAACATTAATACTGCATCTTAAAGACAACCGCCAGCGGTTGGAAGCGCTTAGCCTCAGGCGGAGAGAAAAACCCACACAGGTCGGGGCACTGATTCGATTCGTGTTGATGTCTAGCGTGGGTGATACCTTGCGAGCAAAATAAAGGTTCAGCGCATAAAAAAAGCAAGCCAAGTGGGCTTGCTCTTTCGCGGATGCCAACAGGATTAGCAATAGGAGTACTAGGCAGCGTCAGCGTCTTTGTTGTCGTCGCTACTTTCATCCGCTTTACTGTCACTCGCTGTCGCCGGCTTTTTCTTGACGGCTTTACGTTTGGCGCCCAGCGCCTCGAGGACAGAGTCTTTGTGTTGAGCAAGGTATAGCGACAAGGCTTCACGCTTTTCTTCGTCGTCTACCAGTTCGCTTTCTCCAATCAAGTCGAACATCGCATCTGCCATATCCAACATTTTATCGTAGGCGTCGGCTTCGGCTTTGGAGGTAAATGTCATCTTTTCTTCTCCCTCGCGTTCGACCACGTACTTGACGATAACGGCCATAATTACCCTCTCTTCGTTGATTTACTGTCTTTTTATACAGTAGGATAAGGGCCATTGTCTACCGACCCTGCCATGATTGTGACATGAGAGAAAAATTTAGCACCATTTATCAACGTGCCGCCGAACGCAAAGGCGGTCAACGTGAGTTAGAGCGCATGCTGGTGGCTCCGCTTAAACATCAGGCTCTGTGTGAGATACCGGATGATCGCTGGTTAGCGGCGTTTAGCCAAAAGGTATTTCAATCCGGCATTAGCTGGCAGGTGGTACGCAAAAAGTGGCCGGGGTTTGAAGAGGTTTTTTGGGGCTTTGATATCGATAAAATGTTGTTGATGCCACCGGAGATGTGGGAAGAAAAAGCCACCAATCCCGCGATCATTCGTCATTTAACCAAGGTGATGACTATTCCGCACAATGCGGACATGATCCATCGGGTGCAGCAATCGCACGGTAGCTTTGGCCAGTTTGTTGCCGACTGGCCCACCGAAGATATTGTCGGTTTATGGCAGTATTTGAAAAAACACGGTAAGCGTTTAGGCGGTAACACAGGAGCCTACACGTTGCGTAGAATGGGCAAAGATACCTTCTTGTTCACCCGTGATATTGAGCACTATCTGCGTGCGACCAAGATTGTCGATAGTGGCCGAGAGACGAAACGGGCGATGCAAGCGACGCAACAGGCATTTAATGACTGGCAGCAAGAGTCGGGCCGTTCACTGAACCATATCAGCCAGTTGATCGCTTTCAGTGTGGGAGACAATCGCGTTTAATCGCTCAGCGATTGTCTGTGTGATCACACGGTGAGCAAGTCGTGTGCTAGGTCGCGGTGTGTCGGTGGCTGTTTGCGCTTATCACTGCAATCGGCCACAATCGATGCCAGTTATCTTTCCCATGTGAGCGCCTTGTGTTTACTGTTTATCACTCTAATCAGCTCGATCTGTTGAAATCGCTGTTGGTCTCCCTGATCCAACAGCGTCCGCTGTCCGACCCCTTTCAAAAAGAACTAATTCTGGTGCAAAGCCCCGGCATGGCGCAGTGGTTAAAAATGGCGCTCGCCAAAGAGCAGCAGATTGTCGCCAACGTCGAATTCCCGCTCCCTGCCACCTTTATCTGGCAGTTGTTTGTGCGGGTATTGGATGGTGTGCCTGAGCGCAGTGATTTCAATAAAGAGGCGATGACGTGGAAGCTGATGGACCTTTTACCTAGCTGTCTGGATGCGCCTGAATTCGCCGATTTAGCCGCGTACTTAGAAGATAGCCAGGATCAGCAGCGCGCTTATCAGCTGGCCGAAAAAGTGGCCGATATTTTCGACCAGTATTTGGTCTATCGCCCCGAGTGGGTGCTAGCATGGGAGCAAGAGCAGCCGGTGCCCGAGCTTGACGATGTGCAGCCTTGGCAGCAAAAACTGTGGCGCCGTTTATACGATCATACCTTGGCACTGGGGCAATCGCCGTATCACCGCGCGAACTTGTATCAAGAGTTTATTGATACCTTGACCAGCCACCAGCACAAACCCGAGGGGCTCGGCGATATTGAGCGGGTGTTTGTGTTTGGCATCTCCGCGCTCCCACCGCGTTATCTAGATGCGTTGCAAGCATTGGGTGAGCATGTGGAGGTGCACTTTATGTTCACCAATCCATGCCGTTATTACTGGGGGGATATTCGCGACAAACGCTATCTCGCCAAACGTGCGGCGTTGGCGCGGGATAAAGTCAGCCGAATTGAAGACATCCCCGCCGAGAGCCAATTGGCACTGGGGCTCGATGAACCGGAGTACGGTGAGGTGGGGAACAGCTTGCTGGCGTCGATGGGAAAACTGGGGCGCGATAACTTACTGCTGCTCTCGGAAATGGCCTGCAATGAGATTGATAGCGGCTTTGTCGAGGTCAACCGCGATAACCTGCTCCATCACATTCAAGCGGATATTTTGGATTTGAACGAGCCGGGCGATCCCAAGCAAACGGAGACCAGTGCCGCGAAGGCAGACATCACGCCAGACGACTTTTCCGTGGCTATCCATGCCTGTCACAGCCCGATGCGCGAAGTCGAAGTGTTGCACGACCAGCTGTTGGCGATGTTTGAGGCCAATCCTCAGCTTAGTCCCCGTGATGTGATTGTGATGGTGGCGGATATCAATGCCTACAGTCCAGCGATTCAAGCGGTGTTTGGTAATGCGCCCAGCAATCGCTTTATTCCTTTTTCCATTTCAGATCGCAGCGCCGATCAAGAAAGCCCGGTATTAGCCGCCTTTTTACGTTTACTCACCTTGCCCGATAGCCGGTGTAGTGCAGCAGAGCTGTTGGAACTGCTTGAGGTACCGGCGGTATCGCGCCGCTTTGCCATCGACAGCCAACAGTTTGATCAAATTAAACAATGGGTGGAAGAAACCGGCATTCGCTGGGGGCTTGATACCCATACTGCGAGCCAGTTTGCGTTGCCGGAGCAGTATCAAAATACCTGGCTATTTGGCCTAAAACGTATGTTACTTGGCTATGCGATGCCGAGTGAAGTCGGCTTGTTTGCGGGCACCATGCCGTATGATGAGGTGCAAGGCTGAATGCCGAGTTAGCAGGGCGTTTAGGACTGTTTATCGACACCTTGATTCACTACCAGCAGAAACTTGCTACTGAGTGCGATGGAAAGGCGTGGGTGGCTCGGCTGACCCAAATGCTGGATGACTGCTTCGCCATCGAAGGGGATGAAGAGTTGGCGGTCAAGCTCATCCGTACCCAGTTGGACAGTTGGCTGACACAGCTAAGTGATGCCGCCTTTACCCACACCCTTAGCTTGCCGGTGGTGCGCGATTACTTTAATGGTCGCCTGAACAACGAGCGAGTCAGTCAGCGCTTTTTGGCCGGCCAGGTTAACTTTTGCACCTTAATGCCAATGCGCTCGATTCCGTTCCAGGTGGTGTGTTTGCTAGGGATGAATGATGGCGTGTATCCGCGCACTGTGCCCAGTGTCGGTTTTGACCTCATGGTTGGCCGCACCCGCGCAGGCGATCGTTCGCGCCGTGATGATGACCGCTACCTGTTTTTAGAAGCACTGCAGTCGGCGCAACAGCGCTTATATATCAGTTACGTCGGTCGATCAGTACAAGATAACAGCTTAAAAGTTCCCTCGGTGCTGGTCACCGAGCTGCTCGAATATTGTACCCAAGGCTACTGTTTGGCAGGCGACAGCGACTTACCCGAAGCCCAGTCACGCCAGCGGTTGGAAGCTATGCTTATCCAATATCATCCGCTGACGCCATTTAGTCCAGCGGCTTTTTCCGGTGCTGGAAGTTATGCGCAAGAGTGGCTGCCTGCCGCCAAAGGACAAGGGACGCTACTCCCTGAGTTTATTACCGATGCGCTAAGTCCTGATCCGGACAGTCAAAGCGATCCTGTGGTCGAGCTGGCAGAGTTGCAGCGCTTTTGGCGGTTACCCGTACGTTATTTTTTCCAACGTCGTTTGAAAGTCTTCTTTGAGCAGTTGGAAGCGCCGTTAGAGGAATTTGAACCCTTTAGTTTAGATACCTTGCACCGCTTTCAGCTACGCGATCAGCTGTTAGCGCACTTTATTGAAACCGATGACAGTCCCCAAAGTGTGCAGGACTTTATGGCCCGACAGCGCGGACAGGGTAAGTTGCCGTTGGCGTACTTTGGGGAACTGACTTTGGATAATCAAGTCACGGTGATCCGTGATATGTACCAACGCTTAACGCCTTTGCTCGCTGTTCCTCGTCCTGATCTTGAGCTTAATCTGACGCTCACCACTGCGCTAGGTGAGGTGCAGCTGCAAGGCTGGCTCAATCGGCGTTATAAACACAGCTTGGTCCGCTTTCATTGTGGCGATCTGACCGTGCGTCATCAGCTCGCGGTATGGATTGATCACTTATGTCAATGCGCGATGGGCGAAGCGGTGCCGAGCACGCTGGTGGGGGTGAAAGAAACCATCGAGTTTTCCCCACTCAGCAAAGATGACGCGCTTGCACACCTACAAGCCTTGGTTGAAGACTATCAACACGGTCTGAATCAGCCGCTTACTTATCTGCCAAGTACAGTAGGCGCGGGAATAAAAGCTCGTGACAGCAAAAAAGGCTTTGATAACAGTGAAACCGGCCAAGACAAAGCGCTAAAAGCCATGCATGATGCCTTTGTTGGGGGCTTTAACCTTGGTGAAGTACAAGACCCTTATGTGTATCGCGTTTGGCCGCAATGGCGTGAGAGCTTCGGCCAAGCGCTGTTGGCAAAGGGCGATCAACACCTTCTACCCATGTTGTCGCATCGGCAAAAACGCTAGTGGCGTAGCACGATGCTGGGCGGGCCCGATGCTGCGGTGCTGCGCCCTATCTCTTCCTTTCTGCCAGGTAAACCTGGTTTTCACTCTTCCGTTTAGGCCTTACGCAGTCAGAGATACCCGACTCTCTGTGATTTTTAGTTGTTATTTTTGCTTTTTTATTCAATTTAACGCAGCGACGCATAGGCTAAAACATCGGACCTTTTTGCCTGATTGGTCGATTGATTTGCTGTGATTGTTATCACTTTGTTGGTTGTGCTTTGCACAATTGAGTGCTCATTAGGGTTCAATCAATTCGGGGTCTAAACATTTTTTAAACGATTATTTTGATAGGGTGTATTTAGTTTGAGTTCATTAAAATCAGTCTGTTAGTGTTTTTATTTTTGTTAGTGAGCATAGTATTTGTGGGGTTTGTTGAACTTTTTATGATGTTTTTTATTTGAACGTGTAATTAACTTAACGCACAATGACATCGAAAATTCACATAACAAACCATGAAAAAAAGGAAGTGCCTTCATGCATAAATTCTCAAAAAGCGCAGTGGCAACCTTAGTCTCTGGCCTTTTGCTTGGCGCCTCAGCGCACGCAGACGTCAGTATTACTCAGGGTAAAACCGCGATCCCAGATGGCGAAGCCACGCACGCTCAAGATATTACGGTAAAAAACGAGCATGTTGCGTTCGCATTGGCGGTTGAGTCTGCGCCACCATGGGGCGTGCCACGTGGCACCTTGGTTGACTTAGCGGCGGTGAAAAATGGCAAAATTGATCTAGACCGAGTCGCTTTTGCAGATTTCATCCCCAATAGCTGGTCAGCCTGGCCGAACGATCGCAAGTCGATTGATATTGTTGAAGACAGCGATGAAAAAGCGGTGATCAAAGTGAGCCGTAACTTCGACAAGGTCGACATTACCACTTGGTACACGCTGGAAGCGGGCTCTGATGCGATTGATCTTAAAACCGTGATGAACAACCAAGGCGAAGACGATCTCGAGCTAGAATCTGGTCACACGATTTGGCCGGATACGGGCTATCAGTTCGCGGTACCTGCCTAGAAGGCAATGAAGAAGCGATGGCGGATAACGCACTCGCCGATCGCATGGTCGCGTATGATCGTGACTGGGCGTTTGCGCTGCACGCGCCTGACTTTGACCGCATCAAGTATAATGGCCGTGATATGTACCTGGGTCACACGCTTAAAGCCGGTGAAAGCCGTACCTTCGAATCCCAGCTGCAGGTTGTTCCAAACGGTGATATGGCACCGATTGTTAAATCAGAAGCTGAGCGTCATGGCGAAGCCACGGGCACGATTCAAGGGCAACTTCTTGCTGACAATGGCAATGTCCCTGCAGATGCGATTGTGATGATCGAAAAAGAGGGTCACCCTTACGCGTGGACGCTTGCTAAAGATGGTCAGTACAGCATGGCGTTGCCAGAAGGCAAGTACCAGGTGTATGGCACGGCAACAGGGCATGCGAACAGCCAGCTACAATCTATAACCGTGAGTGCCGACAGTGAGCAAACACTGGATTTCACCTCGCTGAAAAGCCCAGTGACGCTTGCACTTAACGTAGAAGAAGCGGTGTCTGGTGTAGCGAAAGATGCGCGCGTCACTATCATCGAAGGCCAAGCGCCACCGGTTGAATTTTTGGGTAAACGCACTTTCTTTACCGATCTACTACCTGCCGGCCATGCCGAGCTAAAACTGGCGCCGGGTGAATACAAACTGGGCATTAACGCCGGTGCAGGCTTTACCGCAGAATCTCAAACCTTGGACGTGACGCTCGAATCGGGTAAAACCAATAAGCAGCAGGTTAAGATCCCACAGGTGACTTTCCCCAACCGTAACCATTGGTATGGCGCTGACTTGCACCACCACGGCAATGTGCTGGAAGGGGTAACCCCACCAGAAATCGTGGTGCGTGCTCAGTTGGCAACCGACTTGGATCTGACCTTTATCAGTGATCACGACTCCACCATCAATCATAAAGTGTTTGCTGACCTATCCGCAAAACGTGGTGTGCCTTTCATTCCATCGATTGAGATCTCGCCATCATGGGGTCACATGAACCCATTCCCAATCGATAATGGCGCAGCGTTGACTGTCGATCCGGGCACCGATGACGTGCATACCTTGATTGATGCCGCGCATGAGATGGGCGCAGAAGTCGTACCAATGAACCACCCATATAATGATTATGGCTACTTCACTAACCTCGCGAAAGATGCCGTTCCAGGCGGCGAGACCGATCGTTTCGACCTGATGGAGCTTAACGCACGTGTCGATAACGAGCCGACCCTGAAAAAAGCACATGATATGTGGGATAGCGGCGAAGCCATGTACCTGACTGCGGGTACCGATACCCATGATGCGTGGAACCAGCTAACCGGTCGTATTCGTATGATGGCGAACGTTGATGGTGAGCTAACGCCACTGGCCTTTGCCAAAGCGTTGAAAGCCGGTCATGGCTATGCCACTCAAGGCCCTATCTTGTATCCACAAAACATCATGTTTGGTGAAAGCGCCAAGGCAGGTGATAAGTGGGATATTAATGTAGTCGCCGCTGATGGCCTCAAAGAAGTGCGCTTAATCGGTCAAGGTGGTGAGGTGCTAAACAGCATCACCATTAACCCCGAAGAGAGCCCCCAGCGTCTTGAGCTATCACTGCCCATCCCTGCGGATGCAGAAGGTTGGATCAACCTAGAAGTGGAAGACAAAGACGGCAGCACGGCATGGACCAACCCAGTGTGGATTCAGTCGTAAGCGTTGCGTCTCAATAAATGAACCAAGGCCAGCCATGCTGGCCTTTTTTGATCGCAATGATAGTGGGCGCAGCTCGGTTGTCTTAGCTGGAATATGTTTTCCCCCAAGGGGTTGCTACAATAGCGGGCAGACTAGGCGATGAAATAATGATATGGAACCGCAGATCCTCAACCCGCTCACCTTGCCACTTGATGCGTCCGATTAATCGAAGCCTCCGCCGGCACCGGTAAGACATTTACCATTGCTGGCTTGTACTTGCGGTTGTTGCTTGGGCATGGCCGCGTAGCGCCGTGTCGGGTCGAGCAAGTACTGGTGGTGACCTTCACCGAAGCGGCGACCCAAGAGCTAAAAGACCGTATTCGGCGTCGCATTCATGAGGCGCGTTTTGCCTTTATGCGCGGTGAGAGTGACGATCCTATCATTAAGCCTTTATTGACTGCGATTAGCGATCATAAAACCGCGGCGCAGCGACTGTTAGAGGCCGAACGTCAGATGGACGAGGCGGCCATCTATACCATTCACGGTTTTTGTCAGCGGATGCTGACCCAAAATGCGTTTGAGTCGGGCAGCCTGTTCAGTCATGAATTTGTCACCGACGAGCGACAGATCAAAGCGCGCGCGGCGGCCGATTTTTGGCGTCGTCGTTTTTATCCGCTGCCTAAATCGTTAGCCGGTGTGGTGAGCAGCTACTGGCCCGCGCCAGAGGCCTTATTAAAAGAGATTGCGCCCTATTTATCCGGGCCGGCTGTCACCGTAAAGGCGCCTGAGCTCGGCGAGGATCTGTTGGCGGCACACCAAGCGGCGATTGCCAATATTGATGCGGTGAAGCGCGCATGGCGCGAGGCGGGGGAGCAGATCACCGACCAGCTCAGCGCCGCCAAGCTCGATGGCCGCAGTTATCGTAAAGATCATCTGGCGAACTGGCTTAATGCGATGGAACAATGGGCCAATGCCGAGACGCTTGATTATCAATTGCCCGACAAATTGGAAAAATTCGCCCAACAGACGTTGGCGGCCAAGAGTAAAGCTGAGCCACCGAGTCTGGCACTATTTGATCAGATTCAGGCATTGGTTGATCAGCCGCCGACGTTAAAACCGGGGTTAACCGCACTGGCGATCAAAGAAGTGCGGCAGCTGCTCCGCCAAGAAAAACGCCGCCAAGGGTGGCTCTCGTTTGACGATCTCCTTTCTCAACTTGCCAGTGCACTTGACCAAGATAGCCAAGGTCAGTTGGCTGCGCGTATTTGCAGCTTATATCCGGTGGCAATGATTGATGAATTCCAAGACACCGACCCTCTGCAATATCAGATTTTTAGCACTGTCTATCAGCCGCCAGTGGCGGACGATGCCCCTGTATTCGCAGACGCAGAGACAGACACAGGGGAAGAGGGGGAGCGCACCGGTTTAATGATGATTGGCGACCCTAAGCAGGCGATTTATGCCTTTCGTGGCGCCGATATCTTCACCTATATTCATGCCCGTGCGCAGGTGAGTGATCACTATAACCTTGCCACTAACTGGCGCTCGACAGATGGGATGGTACGCGGGGTCAATGCCTTGTTCTCACGTGCTACGGCGCCGTTTGTCTATCAAGACAGTATTCCCTTTTTAGAGGTGGCCTCTTCGCCTAGCGCCAAACAAAAAGCGTTAGTGGTGGAGGGGGAGGAGCAGCCCGCGCTGACCTTTTGGCATCACAGCCCCGATGAATTGTGTGCCAAGCAAGATTTTGAACAGACACTGGCGTTGAGCACCGCACAGCATATCACGCAAGTGCTCAACCAATCGGTGGCGGGCAATAGTTATCTACAAACTCCTTCCGGCCAAGCGGCGATTCAGCCGCATAATATCGCCGTGTTGGTGCGCACGGGGCGCGAGGCACAGCTAGTGAAGCAAGCGCTGGCTGAAAAAGGCGTAGCGTCTGTGTACCTTTCCAATCGTGATAATGTGTTCGAAAGCCCCGTCGCCAGCGATATTGAGCGCATTTTGGTGGCGGTGATGCAGCCTGAAAACGAGCGTAAGTTGCGGGCGGCACTAGCCAGCCCCTTATTTGGCCTGACCGCCGAGCAGCTGGCGTTACTCAATCAAGACGAAGCCTTGTGGGAGCAAGAGGTGGTGGCCTTTAGCCATTACCGTGATACCTGGCAGCGCCGTGGGGTGATGCCGATGCTTCGCCAAGTGGCCAGTGCCCGCCAAGTGGCAGAAAACTGGTTGGCGATGCCGCAAGGCGAGCGCTGTGTTACCGACTTTTTGCATATCGCGGAGTTGCTGCAAAGTGCCAGCCAGCAATTGGACAACCCTCACGCGCTGATCCGCTGGCTACAAGAGCGGATGGCCGAGCCGGCTCAACAATCTGAAGAGCAGCAGGTGCGGTTGGAGTCGGAGCGTGATTTGGTACAAATCGTCACCATCCACAAATCGAAAGGCTTGGAGTACGATCTAGTTTACTTGCCGTTTGCTTGTCAGTATCGCGAAAGCAGCCAACCTTTTTATCACGATGAACACTATCAGCCGGTGCTGGCGTTGGATAATGTTAATGAAGGCAAAGAGCGCGCTGAAAAAGAGCGGCTGGCTGAAGATATCCGCTTGCTGTACGTGGCGGTGACGCGCGCCGTGTATGGTTGTTTTATCGGCTGTGCTCCCCTAAAACAAGGTAACAGTCGGCAAAAAGACTCGGCCTTGCACTTAACCGCACTGGGTTATTTGCTCCAGCATGGAGAAGCCGGTGATGCTAGCCTGCTGGCCGAGAGCCTAGCGGGTTTGGTGAGCGCGAGCGATGCGGTGGCTGTGGTCGCGCCGCCTGAGCTGGATGATAGCCGTTATGCCCCTGAAACGGGCGCCGACGAGGCGCTAACCGCGCGTCAGTTCGACGGCAAGATTGACCGTCAGTGGCGCTTAACCAGTTACTCAGGGCTGTTAAAACAAAACCATCACATCAGCGCTTTGCCAACATTGGCCAGTTATGACTTGGACGCGGACGACGATCGTGCGGATGAGGAAACGCCTGATGTGGCGGTCGATCCTTGGTCGGTCTTTGCGTTTCCCAAAGGCGCACGAGCCGGTACCTTTTTACACACCTTGTTTGAAGAAGTGGACTTTACCGGCGATATGATGAGTGCAGAGGTCGCTGAGCTCATCACCCACCATCTTAGTTTGGAAAACTATGACCCACAGTGGTACCCGATATTGCAGCAGTGGATGACACAGGTCTTAAAAACACCCGCTCAATGAGCAAGGGTTGATGCTGAACCAGATTGATAACGCCAGTCGATTAACAGAAATGGAGTTCGTGATGCCTTTGGCCGCACTGGACTGTCAGCGACTGAACCGACTCGCCGCGCGGTACGATGCGCTATCAGCGCGTGCTGGTCAGCTCACCTTTGAGACGGCGCGCGGGATGCTGAAAGGCTTTATCGATTTAACCTTCCGCGCCGATGGCAAATATTACGTGCTGGATTGGAAGTCGAACCACTTAGGGGACAGCGTGGCAGATTATCACCCTGATGCGCTCAAAGAGGCGATGATCGCGCACCGATACGACTTTCAGTACCAGATCTATACCTTGGCGCTACACCGCTTTTTACGTCAGCGGATCCCAGATTATGATTACGACACCCATGTGGGGGGCGTGTTTTATTTCTTTTTACGTGGCGCCAGTGATAGCGGTGAGACCGGTGTATTCGCGCATCGTCCCGATAAGGCGCTGATTGACGCACTGGACCATCTATTTGCTGGAGAGCCAGTATGAAGCAAGCATTAATGGCGCTTTACCAGCGTGGGGAGTTGCGGGCGATTGATGTGCAATTTGCCTGTCTGATGGGCGAAGAAGAAACCCAGTTGGATAAAGCAACGCTCACTGTGTGGGCGGCACTGCTGAGTCGCGAAGTGGGGAAAGGGCATGTCTGCCTTGACCTTCACCAGTGGCAGCCGCCCAGTGATGCCGCTTGGCAGCCTTTGCTGGCGCACATTGATAGCCAAGCGCCAAGTGAGCAATTAGCGCAGGCATCGGTGGTGTCCGACGGAGGCCAGGCAACGCCCTTGGTGCTCGCCGGGCACCGACTGTATTTGCATCGCTACTGGCATGCCGAGCAGCAAGTGGCGGGGCATATTCGCCAACGATTGACGGCGCTGCCGGTGCCGGATGAGGCTAGACAAACCCTGGATACGCTATTTGCGACCTCACATACGGAGATTGATTGGCAAAAAGTGGCAGCGGCGACGGCGCTGACTCAGCCGTTTGCGGTGATTTCTGGGGGGCCGGGCACCGGTAAAACCACCACGGTAGCCCGTTTGTTGGCGGCGCTGGTGGCTTCGCACCATGCCGAACGTTCAACCTCTACAGGGCTTACCATCAAAATGGTCGCCCCGACGGGCAAAGCGGCCAACCGATTGACCGAATCACTCGGGCGGGCGATCGCGGCCTTGCCTGTTGCCCATGAGGTGAAAGCGGCGCTGCCGACACAAGCCAGTACCATTCACCGATTATTAGGGGCCATTCCGCAGCGAGTGGCGTTTCGCCATCATAAAAATAATCCCGTGCATGCGGATGTACTAATTGTCGATGAAGCCTCGATGGTGGATTTGTCTTTGATGGCGCAGCTGTTCGATGCCTTGGCGCCCTCTACACGTATTATCCTGCTAGGAGACAAAGATCAACTTGCCTCTGTGGAAGCGGGCGCGGTGCTAGGCGATATTTGTCAGTACGCGGAAGCTGGCTACCCATCGGCGCAAGCAGCGCGTTTAAGCCAACTGACAGGCTTTCAAGTGCCGGACAATCCGCACGCGCCTGCGATTGCCAGCGCCTTGTGTTTACTACGCAAAAGCTATCGCTTTGATGCCCAATCCGGCATTGGTCAGCTCGCCTTTGCCGTGAACCGAGGAGAGATGGCCGAAGTGGGGGCGGTGTTAAAACGCGGCTATGGCGATATTACCCACCATGTGTTGAGTGATGACAGCTATCAGACACTGATGCACCAAACGGTAGCGGGATATCGCGACTACTTATCGACGCTTGACAATGCTACGTTTGATAACGCACAGCCAATGGCAGACGTGCTGAGTGCCTTTACCCGTTTTCGACTGTTATGTGCGTTGAGTGAAGGTCCGTTTGGCGTAACGGGATTAAACCAAGCGATTGAGCAGCATTTGGCATCGGCAGGTTTGATCGCTAAAGAGCGTGACACCTGGTATCACGGCCGACCGATCATTGATTTTGCAAAACGATCATGCTCTGGGGTTGTATAACGGCGATATTGGGATTGCGGTGCAACATGAAGGGATTACGCGTGTGGCATTTGAAACCCACGATGGCGAGGTGCGCTATCTGCTTGCCAGCCGTCTGCCCGCCCATCAAACCGCGTTTGCGATGACGGTGCATAAATCACAGGGCTCTGAGTTTGCGCACACAGTGCTGGTGTGTCCGCCTACCATTTCACCGGTGATCACTCGCGAGCTGATTTATACCGGCATCACGCGGGCAAAAAGCCAGCTTGATCTCTACGCGTCTTGGCCGGTATTACGTCACGGTGTGGGCGCCCGCACCGCTCGTTATAGCGGCTTGCCAGATGCTTTGTTGGCGCCTTTATAGTAGCGAAGCCAGTTAAAGCGATAGGGTCAGTACCTTAGAGCGACGCTGATAGTTGTATAGCTCTTGACGGGTGTTAGGGAGCGCTGACACATCGGAGAGCAAAAAGCCTTGTTCCAGGAACCAGTGCAGACTGTGGGTGGTGAGTACAAAAATGGTCTCGAGTCCTTTGGCTTTGGCGCGTTGTTTAAGGTGATTGAGAAGCATGACGCCGCGGTCGCCATCACGATAGTCCGGATGAATGGCGACACATGCCATCTCGCCGGTGCGCGCGTCACTAAACGGGTAGAGCGCCGCACAGCCGATCACTAACCCGTCCCGTTCGATGATGGTAAAGCGCGGAGTTTCTTGTTCCAATTGCTCTCGCGAGCGGCGCACCAGGATCCCTTGTTGCTCCAAAGGTCGGATCAAATCCAAGATCCCACCGATATCGTCAATCTGCGCTTGGCGCACTTTTTCGGCACGCTCCATCACGATCTGGGTGCCGATCCCTTCAATTGAGAACAGCTCTTGGATCAAGGCGCCGTCTTTTTTATAGCTAATTAAATGGCTGCGAGTGACGCCCGCGCGACACGCAGCAATCGCGCCCCGTAAAAAGCGGCTAGTGCCAGAGCCCGTATCGCCAGCGGCCTTTCTGGCTTCTAATAGAGGCTGGGCTTGGTGGGCAATAACTCAGAAATCACTTCATTGTCTTGGTTCAATACCCCTTGTTCGGAGCAAAAGCCGATCAGTTTGTCTGCACGTAAGCGGATCGCGACCTGGGTGGCGACTTCTTCAGACGTGAGGTTAAAGCATTCGCCGGTCACTGAGCTAGCCACCGGACCCATCAACACAATCGCATTTTGATCCAACTGACGCTGAATTCCCTCAATGTCGATACGGCGAATTTTGCCACTGTGGCAATAATCAATCCCCTCATCGACACCCAGCGGTTGAGCGATAACAAAATTGCCACTGATCACATTTATCTGGGCGCCCGCCATCGGGGTGTTATTGAGGCCCATGGATAAGCGGGCGGTAATATCGAGCTGGACCTGGCCAGCGGCTTGTTTTACCACCTCCAGCGCATGGCTATCGGTGATGCGTATGCTTTTGTGATAGGGCGTTTCCAGTCCGTACTGATTGAGAGTGCGATTGATTTGAGGACGGGCGCCAAAGACCAATACCAGCTTCATGCCCAGGCTATTGAGTAGTGCAATATCATTGACGATATTCTGAAAATTCTCATCCGCCATCGCCTCGCCCCCGAGCATGATCACCGCGGTTTTATCTCGGTGAGCATTGACATAAGGCGCCGATTGGCGAAATCCTTTTACCAGTGCGGTACTTCTTATCTTCACGCGCGCATCCGTTTAATTATTCACTTTATATGCCTTTTTATTCTTTTTTTGGTCTGGGTGTCAAGTCCTGTGCAGTGTCAGTGCGCGCGTGAAGCGATAAGAATGAGCTCGCACTCTCAATATAGGTAGATGAAGCAAGATCACAATCTGGCGTTCAGCGTCTAAAGTAAAAGAATGGGTCAGTTATGCTGGTATGATATAAAAAGCATTGAGGGTAGCGTGTGCGAAAAACGAAACAAGTCGTTCTGTTAGTTCTATTAATATTGTTTGGTGGGACGGGATTTTTAGTGGCGACTCAGCCTGCGCTTTTTGCTCCTGACGTGACGCAAGCTGATTTATATGGAGAATGGGTGGAAACAGATGTCGCGCCTTACGCTGCTGACCGGTTTGAGGTGCGTAAAGATGGTATTTATACCAATGGCAGCCGGGTGACAACGACCTATCAGTTTGATGGTGATCAGCTAACTTATTCTATTGGTACACAAAGCTACCTGTATCGAGTCGAGAACAAAAAGACGTTAGAGCGCCTGTCGCCTGCGCATTACACGTCTTTTTTTGCCAAAACCAAGTAACCGTTAGCGTCCCATTTAGTCAGTCAGGCGCGGTAGTGCCAAGAACACCTGATATCGTGTGATCTGGCTCTATTGTCGTCAATAACTCATTGACTGAGCATTGCTTGGTGGCCACTCGGCGTAACAGATCGGCGGTTTCTGAATCGCCGCCTAGGCAGCGTTGAATGCTGGTGTTAATCACATGGCGTGTGCAGCCTTCACTGGCCATCATACGGATCCATTGGTATTCCACTGCATCGTTATCCAGTAACGTCGAACGCCCAACTTTCAAGTCCATAGCCATCATTACTCCTTTTTGTTGCATTTTCTATGCAATTTTGTTTCATGCACAGTACACAACAATTATATGGCAGTTTGATGAATGGCAGTAAACTTAGCGAGATAACCTGAATAGCATCACAATAAATCTGTATTACTTTGCAGGCATTTACAGTTTGATAATGATAAGTGATTGCCAAATTCATCGCTTTTTGCGAGCCTTAGCGCTACAAACTAACTGATTGGGTGATGGTGTGAAAAAAGCGTTAGTCGTGATGGCGTGTGTGGCGCTACTCGCAGGGTGTGTGCGGCCGACTGATCGTGGCCAGCAGTATCAAGATGGGCGGTTTGAGCGTATTTTAACGCCAGTTTCCCAAGTCGTGTCGGAAAGCCCGCGCGATTTTAGTTTATTCCAGGAGCAGCTTGCAGAGGTCGAGACAACGTCTCCTTCGTTAGTTGCTCAGCATCAGGCGGTTTATCAACGCTTAGCCAGTTGGCTCGATGCGGGTGGGGATGTCGGTGCGCTGGCAGACTATGGGCTCGGCGTGAATCAAATGGGCGGTGGGGATGACTTTGGCAACGTGATGTTTACCGGCTATTTCTCGCCTGTGATTGAAATGCGTCATCAACCGGATGCCTTATTCCGTTATCCGGTGTACGCCAAACCTCCTTGTGATGAGGATTGCCCCGACCGTAAAGCGATTTATGACGGTGCTTTAGAAGGGCTGGGTTTGGCGTTGGGTTACAGCGCATCTCGCATCGATAACTTTATTATGGAAGTGCAAGGCAGCGGCTTTGTCCACTTTAGCGACGATGGTCAGCTCGAGTATTTTGCCTACGGCGGCAAAAACGGTCATCCGTATGTCAGTATTGGTAAGGTATTAATTGAAAATGGTGAAGTCGCCAGAGAAGATATGTCGTTAAAAGCGATTCAAGACTGGGTCGCGGCGCACGACGACGAAGAGGTGCGGACGTTATTGGAACACAACCCGTCGTATGTGTTCTTTACGCCCAAAGCGGCGGCTCCTGTCAGTGGGACGGCTGGTATCCCGTTAAAAGCGGGTGCCTCTGTCGCGGCGGATCGACGTTACTTACCCATGGGCAGTGTATTACTTGCTGAAGTGCCACAGCTTGATGACCAGGGCAAATGGACGGGAGAGCATGTGCTCAAGCTCTTAATGGCGTTGGATACCGGTGGGGCAGTGAAAGAAAATCATCTCGACCTTTACCATGGGATGGGCAATGAAGCAGGCGAGCAAGCTGGACACTACAAACACTTTGGTCGGGTTTGGAAACTGGACGCCTTACCGCCGCAATGACTCTCACATCCAAGGTTAATCACACCGTGACGGGACTAAAAAAGCGAGCGTTTGACGCTCGCTTTTGCATTTAAGCTACTGAGAAGTGATTACTCGATTAGACCCGCTTCCCGGTAATAACGTGCTGCGCCTGGGTGAAGAGGCGCAGATAGGCCGTCTTTCACCATCTCTTCTTTCTTCAAGTTGGCAAATGCTGGATGTAAGCGACGGAAATCATCAAAGTTTTCAAAAACGGCTTTGACAACATGATAGATAACGTCTTCAGAGACTTGCGTTGAAGACACAAATGTCGCGCCGACACCAAAGGTGGTCACGTCGTTGTCGTTTCCGCGGTACATACCGCCTGGTAATACGGCTTTACGGTAATAATCGCGCTCGCTAATCAATTGCTTAGCTGCATCGTTAGCGACTTCAACCAATACGCTATCACACGCAGTGGTCGCTTCTTGAATTGCACCACTTGGGTGACCGACCGCATAAACCATGGCGTCAATTTTGTTATCACAAAGGGCTTTTGATTGCTCAGACGCTTTCAGCTCGGAGATTTGGCCAAACTTATCCATATCCCAGCCCATTTGATCCATCAATACTTCGATGGTGCCGCGTTGGCCTGACCCTGGGTTACCAATGTTAACGCGCTTGCCTTCGAGATCATCAAAGGTTTTTACGTTTGCATCCGCACGAGCGACCACGGTAAAAGGTTCTGGATGGATAGAGAAAACCGCGCGCAGATCTTTAAATTCGCCTTGGTCTTTAAACTTACTGGTGCCTTTATAGGCATGATATTGCCAGTCGGATTGTGCGATCCCCATATCGAGCTCGCCAGCACGAATGGTATTAATGTTGTAGATTGAACCGCCTGTACTCTCGACAGAGCAGCGAATGCCGTGATCATCTTTACTTTTATTAACCAGACGACAAATTGCACCGCCCGTCGGGTAATAAACACCCGTCACACCGCCAGTACCAATGGTTACAAACTGATTGGCTTGAGCCGTTGCTGCGGTTCCTAGTGCAGCGGAAAAGCTGAGCGCAATCAGAGTCGGTTTCATCGCTTTCATGCTTAAGATTCCTTTTTAAGTTAGAGGTTGCTATCCGGGCGCACCCTCGAAGATGGTGTGACACTCGATGACAAGATGACAATAAAGTGTCACCGCGCTATTTTTTCAATCTTTTAACAATATTTGCAAGCAATAGTATTGGGTTAAAACGATTGGGTCATGGTTTGTCTTAGTGCTTGTACAGGTTTAGTACAATATCCCAGGTTTTCCAGTGTGTTGCGTAAATTTGTGATCTGTGATGCGTTATCGAGTGCTTGGCTGTGATCGATGTGTTGGGTGTTGTTTTCAAAGCCGATTCGAACGTCACCGCCTAGTAACGCGGCTGTCGTTACACAGCGACTTTCATCACACCCAAATGCGCAGACAGACCAAGGAATGGTGTTATCGGCGTGAAGCGCATGATACATGACGACGACATCTTCGGATGTGCCTCGGGGTGGAGTCCGATCTCGCCCTGCAACAAAAAGCAGGTGGTGACCTTGTGAGGGCAAAATGCCTTGTTCGCGCAGCGTGTAGTAGCGTGCCAGTTCACTGGGGTGATAGAGAATAAACTGGCTGTAAATCCGAGCCTCAACCGTCCAAGCAAAAAAATCTCTTACCGCTTTGCTTGGGGGCTGATGGTCGGGGATAAGCTCTCGTAGCGCAAAGGAAGCGGCTTCGGGTTTGATGACTTTAATCAGCGCCATTTGTTGCAGGGGGGAATAGCGGCCTACGGCTTCGGTGGTGAGTTGAATCACCATACGATCACCGACAGCGTCTTGCACTTGCTGGTAAAGGCGTTGATTAATGATGGGGTCTAGGCTATGTGCTCCTTGTTCATCACGGGCATGGATGTGGGCCATGGTTGCGCCTGCCTCGGCACATGCTTGAAGGCAGTGAATAAGCTGCTCGCCTGTGACTGGCACTCGCGGATGGTGTGTCGGCTGTAAGTGCGCACCATTGGGGGCAACCATGATCGTCCTTGCGTCTAGCATTTTTTTTCCTCTTGGCTCAATCTGTCGTTATGGGCAAGGCAAGCACATCTCAAATGTCAGTGCTAGCTTATCGACTATCGCTTCAATATGAGGTGCTTCAATAATATACGGTGGTGCGAGCAGGACGTGATGCCCGTGTTTACCATCAATGGTGCCGCCCATGGGATAGCACATCAGTCCGTTATGCACGGCGGTTTGTTTTATCGTCTGATGGAGCGCGAGATCAGATGAAAAGGGGCGCTTACTGGTTTTGTCTGCTACGAGCTCCAACGCTAAAAATAGCCCTCGGCCACGAATGTCGCCGACAAAAGGGTGCGAATCGAACTGACGGTGTAGCAACGTTTTGAGCGTCTTTCCTTGCTCCTCAGCGGCGTCGATTAAACCTTCTTGCTGAATGGTGGTGAGCGTCGCCAAGGCGGCAGCACATGCCGTTGGGTGGGCCATGAAGGTGTGGCCATGTTGGAAAAAGCCTGAACCTGAGGCTATCGCTTCATAGAGGCGATCAGTGACCAAGGTGGCGCCAATAGGTTGATAACCGGCAGCCAGTCCTTTGGCGATGGCGACAATATCCGGAACGATGCTTTCGTGCTCAAAAGCGAAAAAGCGTCCAGTGCGTCCGGTGCCGCACATCACTTCATCAAGAATCAGCAAAATATTGTACTGGTCGCAGATCTCACGAATACGCTTAAAATAGCCTGCTTCTGCGATCAATGCGCCAGCTGTTGCTCCGACGACAGGCTCAGCGACAAATCCGATGACGGTCTCTGGTCCTTTCTCTAACAGCATGGCTTCAAGCTCGTTCGCCACACGTTGTCCGTACTCATATCCGGTTTCATCGGCGCGTTGATCACGATAGGCGTAACAGGGCGCAATCAGACTGGTATCCATCAACAACGGCGCAAAGGGGGCGCGTCGCCATGCGTTGCCACCCACGGACAGTGCCCCGAGTGTATTACCGTGGTAGCTTTGGCGACGTGCTATAAAGTGTTGTCGCTGAGGCTCGCCTACTTCGACCCAATACTGGCGGGCGAGTTTGAGTGCGGTTTCCATGGCCTCTGAGCCACCACTGACCAAGTAAGCGTGATTCATCGAGGGAGGCGCAAGACCCGTCAACATATCGGCGAGCGCTTCACTGCTTTCTGAGGTAAAAAAGCCAGTATGCGCATAAGGAATCGCATCAAGCTGATGATGGATAGCCTCTAAAACAGCTGGGTGGTTGTGACCAAGACAAGACACGGCAGCGCCTCCGCAGGCATCGAGATACCGCTTACCTTGAGTATCTGTTAGATAGACCCCTTGACCACTGGCGATGGTGGGAGGAAGGTGATGACAATGGCGGTGAAAGACATGGCTCATAGGACGGCCTCTACCAAAAATGGATAAGTCAGTATGGTGGGCTTGTGTTTTGAACCGCAAAGGATATATTTTCACCAGGCATGCAAAAAAGGAATGGCTTAATGAATGTGCGTTTGCCGTCGATGCGTTCGTTACAAACACTGATTGCGGTGGCACAGGCGGGGAGCTTTTCAGAAGCTGCCAAGGTATTGCATGTCAGCCAAAGTACGGTGAGCAAGCAAATACAGCAGCTCGAAGAAGGGATTGGTCAACCACTCTTTGAGCGACACGCTGGTGGAGTAAGACTCAACCGTGTCGGTGAGCCTTATTTAACTATGATATCGGCCAGCGTGAATGATATTGCTAATGCCACCGCACAGGCGCGTCAGCAAAGCATACAGCACGAGTCAGTCAGTTTGCTGGTACCGCCATCATTTGCCAGCCTGTGGTTGATCCCCCAACTGCCAGCGTTTAAATCGCAGTATCCTGATATTTCTGTGGTGGTCAGTGCCAGTGATTATGTGCCTCAAGGGAAAGAGAGCGAACTGGATATTTTAATCCGCTGTCAGCCTCATCAGCAGGCAGGCGCGCAAGGAGTCTGTTTGATTCGCGAGCACTTATTGCTTGTTGCATCAGCGACCTTGCTGCCAGAGCCTCTCGACCGAACTGCGTTGTTATCGAGCATTCCGGTCCTTTCTCACTTAACGCGTCCTTCACTGTGGGAGCAGTTTTGGCAGCAATTTGGACTGGCTGATAGCAATCCGCAATATGGCGCAGGTTTTGAGCACTTTTTTATGGCGCTTGAAGGGGTAAAGCAACAGATGGGGATGGCGTTGATCCCGACCTTTATGGCTCCAGCCACCCTGTCAAACCATCAGATTGTTAACCCGTTGGGTTTAAGCATAGATAGCGGCTATGGCTATTACCTTTACAGCGCGCGGTATAAGCAGCGCTCGCCAGCTGTTACTCAAGTTGTGAATTGGCTGTGTGATGCGTTTGGTGCGGATCTGGCTAGACATCCGGCAAGCAAGTCGGTATAACCGCCCTCGGCTTGATGAACAAAGAGATGGGTATGACACATCAGCTATCAGATGCATATTGGCAACGTTTTGGTGGAACCGCGAGGCTCTACGGGCAGCGTGCGCTCGAAGTATTTAGTCAAAGCCACATCTGTGTGATTGGAATTGGTGGTGTGGGCTCGTGGGCGGCAGAATCACTGGCGCGTACTGGGATTGGTGCGATTACCCTCATTGATATGGATGACGTGTGCGTGACCAATACCAACCGACAAATCCATGCGCTGAAAGGTACGGTTGGTCAAAGCAAGAGTGAAGTGATGGCAGAGCGAATTACGGCGATTAATCCGGACTGTCAGGTTACTGTCATTGATGACTTTATCTCACCGGATAATATTGCTGAATATATCGATCAACGCTTTGACTATGTGTTGGATGCCATTGATAGTATCAAACCGAAAACGGCTTTGCTCGCCTATTGCAAGCGGTATAAAATCAAAGTGATTACCGTCGGGGGAGCTGGTGGGCAGATTGACCCAACGCAAATCCAGGTGACAGATCTCACCAAAACCATTCAAGATCCGTTGGCGGCAAAACTGCGCAACAATTTGCGTCGCTTTTATGGTTTTACCAAAACGAAAGGACGCAAGTTTGGGATTGATTGTGTTTACTCGACCGAGCAGCTCAAATATCCGCAGCCGGATGGCAGTGTGTGCGAGAGTAAATCATCGGCAGACGGGCCTAAACGGATGGATTGTGCCAGTGGTTTCGGTGCCGCAACCATGGTGACAGCCAGTTTCGGTTTTGTCGCGGTCTCACGCATCTTACAAAAGTTAATCGCCGCTGATCAGCGTCGTGGAGGTTAATTCATTCAGCTTTAAAGCTTTCCTCGCCTTTAAAAAGTGACGCCCCTCAGTGTTCCTGTAGGGGCGCCATTTTCCCAGTGAAACAACTATTAAGCCTCTTCTTTCTCCGGCTCAGATTCGGCTGAGTTCGACTCAACGTCCGATTTTACAGGCAGTACCTGACACACATACTCGCCGGGGGCGGCATAGAGTACCGGATAGTTTTCAGAACCGATTGCATAAGGCGCAACTTGCTCTGCCGGACTATAACTTCGTAACCATTTTTCCCAGTGAGTCCACCATGAGCCTGTCTGGTGAGACGCGCCTTCTAGCCACTCTTCTGCCGTATCCGCGAGGTGATCATTGGTCCAAAAGCCGTATTTTTTCTTCACAGGATGGTTAACAATCCCTGCAATATGGCCAGACTCGCCCCCAAATACGAAGGTCTTGTTGCCACCGACATTGAGCGCGCCGCGATACGTGCCTTGCCATAAGGCAATATGGTCTTCTTTGGTCGAAATAAAGTAGCTGGGGACTTTGATCTTATTGAGGTCAATCCACACGCCACCGACTTTGACACCTTTGTCTTGCACCAGTTTATTTTCAAGGTACAAATCGCGCAGAATGAAGTTATGAGTCTTCGCCGCCACATTAGTACTATCACTGTTCCAATACAGCAAATCAAAGTCGACCGGACTATTACCTTTCAGGTAGTTCTCGATGTAATAGTTCCAATAGAGGCTGTTTTCTCGTAACAAGCTAAAGGTCACACTCAACGAGCGTCCATCCATGTAACCGCGAGCCGTATTCTGCGCTTCTATAGCACGGATCATGCTGTCATTAATGTAGGCGCCAATTTCACCAGGCTGAGAGAAGTCGAGTAAGGTGGTAAAGAAACTCGCCGACTTAATCCGTGCTTTCATGCGTTTGGCGGAGTAGTAAGCAATGGTGCATGCCAATACGGTTCCGCCAATACAATAGCCGACACCGTTAATCTGTGATTGGCCGGTGATGTCTTCAATGGCACTAACTGCTTTCACTGTCCCTTGCGTGACATAATCTTCAAACCCAATGTCAGCCTGTTCAGCAGAAGGATTGCGCCAAGACATAAGGAACACGGTATGTCCTTGTTCGACCAACCAACGAACCAATGAGTTTTTCTCGCGTAAATCGAGAATGTAATACTTATTGATAAAAGGCGGCACCACTAATACAGGTGTGGCATGGACGTTTTCGGTGACTGGACGGTATTGGATTAGTTCGAACAGCTCGTTTCTATAAACCACGTCTCCAGGGGTGTTCGCGACGTCATCACCCACACGGAAGGCGTTATTATTGGTCATGCGTACTTTGAGGATGTCTGCGCTAGACTCCATGTCTTGTTTTAACTGCTCCATACCACGCAGTAAGTTTTCACCTTTGGATTCCAGCGTCATTTTCAACAACTCTGGGTTGGTGGCGATGTAGTTACTGGGTGCCATGGCATTAATGGCTTGGCGAGAGAAAAAAGCGAGACGCTCACGGGTTTTGTCATCGAGCCCTTCGATGGCCTCAATGGTTTCCATGTAGGTACGCCCAAATAGCAGATAAGATTGCTTAATAAAGTTATAGAGGACATCTTCTTGCCATGCCTTGTCCTTGAAACGTTTATCGTCGCTACCTTCGCTGACCACCTCTTCCGTATTATCACGGGCGAGCATGGCGTTCTGCCAGATTTGCATTTGTTGTTCCCACCACTGCATCTGTACTTGTAGAAGTGCAGCGGGCTGTTGAGCCGCGCCTTCCAGCAATTGAGCAGTGTCTTGCAGGCTGACTTCCTGCATGGCTTGATTAAACGGTGTGTCTACGGCTGCCTTGCCCTGCTCAAGATCCTGCCACCATTGCTGGTTTTGTTCTTGCAGCCTGGCAAGGTAGTCCGAAAAGAAGTGATGAAACATAATGTTGCCCTCTTGATCGGAAAAGCACTAAAAAGGCCTGCCACTGTGAGTAGCAGGCGATAGTGCAGTAACCTGCCTTTATGCTGGGGTGCCGGCTTTCATGTTGTCAGCCGTGACTTTGTCGATATCTTCTTTGAACTCTTTGGCGATGTTTTGCAATTTGGTGCTGTCATCCATCATTTGCTGAGACAGCTTGGTCAATGCTGCCAGTTGCTGGCTGCTAAATGATGTCATGCTGCTGACATCTTTCACTTCGCTGGCGGCTTTCATCTGCTCAAGACCGAGCGAGCTGTATGTACGCATCGCGTTCATTTGCAGTTCGGTTAACGTTTCGACGTTTTTGGCTACCAATTTGTTGAAATTAACATAGGGAGCCAAGGCTTTTTCAGATTGCTCAGAAAACGCTTTAAACATATCTGTGTACATGGTGTATCTCCTGATAGTGTTGTTATGGGGATTACCCCCAAGGTCGCAAGTGTCCGTTTATGCTTGTGTACGCTTAATCACTAAAGCGGTACCCATGCCGCCGCCAATACACAAAGAAGCGACGCCATAGGTTTCGCCTCTTCGTGCGAGCTCGTGTAGCAAGGTCACGACAATCCGGTTGCCGGATGCACCAAGCGGGTGTCCCAGTGCAATTGCTCCGCCATTGACGTTAGCACGTGCCAAGATGGCATCGGTCGTCGTTTTGTGGTGATCAGCCAATTGGTGAACCACACCGAGTGCTTGCGCAGCAAACGCCTCGTTGAGTTCAAATAAATCAATGTTATCGAGAGTGAGATTGGCTTTATCGAGTGCAGTATTGACTGCACCCACCGGGCCTAATCCCATCACGCTAGGATCAACCCCGTGCTGCGCATAAGCACTCACTTCTGCTAATGGGGTGAGACCATGCTGGGTCACTGCCGACTCGGAGGCTAAGATCACCGCGCTGGCACCATCGTTGATACCTGATGCATTACCCGCGGTCACCGAGCCTTCTTTATCAAAGGCTGGGCGTAATTTGCTCAATCCCTCAAGGGTTGCGTCTGCTTTAGGATACTCATCGGTATCGAAGGTGAGGGTCTGTTTACGTTGTTTAATCTCAATAGGGGTGATTTCATTTTTAAAGTAACCTGCCTCTATCGCCGCAATCGCCTTTTGCTGGCTTTTCAATGCAAACTGATCCTGTTGATCGCGGGTGATCCCCACCTCTTTGGCGACGTTCTCCGCGGTAACACCCATATGGTATTGATTGTAGACATCGGTGAGGCCGTCATTAATGAGCAGATCTTTCATCGCAAAGTTGCCCATTCTTTGCCCGGTTCGTAGGTTTCCCGCTGCTGCAAAGGGGATTTGAGACATATTTTCTACCCCAGCAGCAACGACAAGCTGGGCATCACCGGCGCGAATGTGAGTCACCGCATCCATGATAGATTTCATACCGCTACCGCAAACCATATTCACAGAGTAGGCGGGAACACTGGCAGGAATATCGGCATAGATCGCCGCTTGCCGGCCGATCCCCATTCCTTGCCCGGCGCTGATCACATTACCCACAATCACTTCGTCGATAGTCTCACCATTTAATCGGCTCTCAGCTAATGCGCCTTTGATTGCATAGGCTGCCAATTGTCCGGTTGGGACATCTTTGAGTGTGCCTGAAAAGGCACCGATGGCGGTACGTTTTGCCGCCACAATAAAAATGCGTTCCATCAATCTATCCTTGATTTATTGCATGTACAGGCCGCCGTTGACCGATAAGGTTTCACCGGTGATATATGCACCTGCTTCGCTCGCCAAGTAAGCCACCGATGCCGCGATCTCTTCTGGCTTCGCCAAGCGTTTCATCGGAATTTGGTTGGTAATCGACTCAAGTACGTCATCGCGCATGGCGGTTACCATTGGCGTTGCGGTATACCCTGGCGCAACCACATTGACAGTCACGCCTGCACGGGCACCCTCGGCAGCCAGAGATTTGCTAAAGCCCATCATACCGGCTTTGGCCGCTGCATAGTTTGCTTGACCAAATTGACCTTTCTGACCATTCACCGATGAGATATTAATGATACGTCCGCCGCCTTTTTCGCACATTGCCGCGAACAAAGGTTGGGTGACGTTAAAGAGGCTATTGAGGTTGGTGTTGATAACGTCGTGCCATTTTTCGGCATCCATCTTTTTGAATACACTGTCACGCGTGATACCAGCATTATTGACCAAGACGTCAATAGTGCCTTCTTCTTCAAGCAGTTTGGCAATACGGGTGGCGCATTGATCTGTGTCGGTGACATCAAGCTCAAGTAGGCGCACTTGATCTTGCTTGAATCCTTTTTCTTCAAACCAGTCTTGTGCGCATTGGGCCCCGCCCGTGAAGTGTGTCGCAATGACGCGATAATCATCTTGAACTAGTTTTTCGGTGATTGCTGATCCTATGCCGCCTTTTGCGCCAGTTACTAATGCCAGTTTTTTCATCTATGACTCCATTCACTACAACAAGCAAACATAACGAGATGCCTGAAGCCGCATCTGGAACCACATTAAACCAGAATTACAGTCATCCTTATTGTCTTATAACAGCAGCAAGCGTTGTGCCAATAGCTAACAACCATGCTGCCGATATTGTTAGGCAGCCTAGCTTATCGGTGTGACCCTTTCATGACCGCCTGCTTCTAAGCTAACGAATCTGGACAAATACGCAAAGGTTAAAAGCCTTGGATTACATATTCGCGATCTTGGTCAATGTTAGTAGGTAATACTGCAATAAATTGTTAATAGTATGTTTGTTTTTGGTTTTTTTATTGTGTTTTCTTGGTCGCTAAACATTAGCATAAGTAATAAAGTGAAAAGGATTACATTTGGTTAGTGAATTTTGTCGGTAAGCAGAGAGAGTGTCGCTATATGTGGGCAGTTTGGGTGGGGCACGTTCTTTGGGTTAAGCCGTAAGATGATGAATATATTGCACGATCGCATGCAACCCATTGGTGCGTGATTCACTTAAATGGTGCGATAATCCGGCTTGATGGAAAATCTGATCGACATCAAGCGCCCGAATGGCATCACCGTGCTGACCATGAACACACGCGAGTACGACGGCTAATAGACCTTTTACGATTCTTGCATTTGAGTCTGCAGCGAAATAATGCGTGTTGCCATCCGAGTAATGTAAAAACCAGACGTCACTTTCGCATCCACTCACGAGGCTAGCAGCGTGTTTATGTGCATCAGTAAACGTCGGTAAACGCTTCCCCCACACGATAAGCTGACGGTACTTGTCTTCCCAACTGGTGTGTTGCGCGAGCATCTCGGCAACCGTTTGTTGGTCAAGCTCACTGCCAAACGGATGAGTTGGTAAGTCCATCGTAAATCCTGTCATTAAGTAATTAAACACCGAGTAAATATAATGTCTTGTCTAACGCCGTGAGGAAGCGTTGAATATCTTCTTGGTTATTATACGCGCCAAGTGACACACGGACCGTCCCCTCAACCCCTAGCGCTTTGATAAAAGGGTGCGCGCAGTGGTGGCCAGCGCGGACTGCTACGTTTTGTTGGCCTAGCAGTTCAGCAATGTCCGCATGATGCTCTCCCTCTACCACGAATGATACCATGGTGCTATATGGTTGGGGGCAGATTAGCTTGATAACTGGCCGTTGTTTCAAGCCGTCGAGTAGTGCTTGGTAACAGTGGCTAATATGGGCATCCATGGCCCGAGCGTCATATTGATCCAGCCAGTGAATAGCAGCGGCGAGCCCAATCGCCCCGGCTGCATTGGGGGTGCCTGCTTCAAAGCGGGCCGGAAGTGGGGCGAGGGTGTGGCTGTCGAAACTCACCTCGGAAATCATTTTGCCACCGCCATGAAAAGCAGAGAGCGCGGCTAAGCGCTCTTGCTTACCATAAAGCACGCCAATGCCTGTCGGACCGTACAATTTATGGCCGGAAAAAACATAGAAGTCAGCATTCAAGGTTTGCATACTGAGAGGCTCGTGCACGATCCCTTGTGCACCATCAATGATCACAATAGCACCATAACGATGCGCGAGTTCGGTCATTTCTTCTATCGGGTGGCGTGTTCCGGTCACGTTACTGACATGACTGATTGCCACGATACGAGGGTGGGTCATCAACGCTTGCTGATAGGCCGCCATATCTAACTGACCCGTGTTGATACAACATGGAATTTTTACCAGCTGTGCGCCTGTGCGTTGCGCCACTAACTGCCATGGGATCAAATTGGCATGATGCTCCATCTCACTGACCACGATTTTATCGTGTTGGGTGAAATGCTGGCTCAGGCTGTAAGCCAACAAATTAATTGATTCAGTGGCGCCTCGGGTCCAAATGATTTCACTCGGCTTAGCGTCAATAAACGCTGCCACATCCCGTCGCGCTTGCTCGAATTTCTCGGTCGCAGAAAGTGACGCTTGATGCTGACCACGGTGGACGTTTGCCAGTGGTGATCCGTAAAAGTCACTGATGGCATCAATCACAGCCTGAGGCTTTTGCGCGGTCGCGGCGCTATCTAAGTATACCCACTTAGGATCGGCGCAGGCAGGAAATTGTGCGCGTAGCGCATGGATGTCGAAATCTTGCGTCATAGTATGCGTTGTCCAAACTGAATCCTGCTTATGATCCCAGTCTCGGGGCTTGAACTCAAGTGACTTTGTGCTTAAACGACGTTGTACTTAAACGACGTTGTATTTAAGTAGCGCAGTACTCAAGCGATTTAGTGTTTTGGTGAGGTGACCGAGTGATGTCGCCATACAACGGACAAAAAAAAGCACTGAGCCAGGCTCAGTGCCAACAAATATGTAATGACAGACAATGTCAAAATACAGGAAGTTAAAAGTGGTAGATACGACTACCTGTCTAACCAGTGTTAGACAAATGCAAACACAACATCGCAACCACGGAAACAATCTAAATAAAGAGACGTCACAAGTGGATGCGGGATGCACTATAGGGTGTTGCTGGTATATCAGCAATCGACAATTTATAATGTCAACGATTAGAAAAATTAATGAATAAGGTGTCCGTTTATGGCAAGGCGTCTTCCTCCACTTAACGCGCTGCGCGTTTTTGAAGCAGCCGCACGGCATTTAAGTTTTACCCGTGCCGCTGAAGAGCTGTTTGTAACGCAGGCGGCAGTGAGCCATCAAATCAAAGCGTTAGAAGAATTTCTGGGTTTAAAGCTATTTCGTCGTCGTAACCGTTCGCTGTTGTTAACGGAAGAGGGGCAAAGCTACTTTCTTGATATTAAAGATATATTCTCTGAGCTTTCTTATGCCACCGATAAAGTGTTAGAGCGAAGTGCCAAAGGGGCTCTTACCATTAGCTTACCACCCAGCTTTGCGATTCAATGGTTGGTGCCGCGTCTTGCTGATTTTAATAAAGCGCATCCAGACATCGATGTTCGGATTAAAGCGGTTGATTTGGAGGATGGCTCATTAACCGATGATGTTGACGTTGCCATTTATTATGGTCGCGGCCATTGGGCCGGTTTACGTTGCGACTTATTGTACCAAGAGTGCTTGCTGCCAGTGTGTTCCCCTATGTTGCTTGAGTCAGGACACCCGCTGCAAGTGCCAGGTGATCTGGTGCATCATGTATTATTGCATGATCGTTCACGCAAAGAATGGAAGGCCTTTGCCAAAGCACACCAGCTCAATGAAGTGAATGTTGAACACGGTCCTATTTTTAGCCATTCGTCGATGGTGCTTCAGGCGGCGGCCCACGGGCAGGGTGTCGCCTTGGGCAACAACGTACTTTCCCAGCCTGAGTTGGCCTCTGGACGCTTAGTGCAACCTTTTGAGCAGGTATTAAAAAGTGATAATGGCTTTTATTTAGTGAGTCAGCAAAGAGATGCCGATACCGGGCGAATTACCGCGTTTCGAGAATGGATGTTAGCGACTGCGGCCAAAGAACAAGCGAGTATGAATTTATGATGGATTTACAATTTGATGGTCCTGAGTCTGCGACCGATTGGGTGATCGTGGCCCATGGCGCAGGCGCAGGAAAAGAGCATGAATTTATGACGGATATTGCGACACGTATCGGTGTCGATTGTCGCGTGGTGCGGTTTAATTTCCCCTATATGGAAAAGTGTAAGGAAGATGGTAAAAAGCGCCCGCCAGATCGCGCACCTAAGCTACTTGCGCACTTTGAATCCGTGATTGATGTCGTCGATGGTCTACGCCCAAAGGAAAGCCGTTTATGGCTTGCCGGTAAATCGATGGGAGGGCGTATGGCCAGCCATCTTACCGACCACAGTTCTGTCAGTGGAGTGATATGTTTTGGGTTTCCTTTCCATCCCCCGGGCAAGCCTGAAAAATATAAAGGTGAGCACTTGGCGACAGTGACTAAACCGTTGTTGATTGTGCAAGGAGAGCGCGACACCTTTGGTCGAAAAGAAGACGTGATGGGTTATCCGTGTTCATCAAGCATTGAGCGTATGTTCGTTCCAGATGGCGACCATAGCTTTAAACCGCGCAAAGCGTCAGGCTATACCGAGTTGGACAATCGGCAGTTTGCTGTCAACTGCCTACTCGATTTTATTGAGCGCCAAGGAGCAAAAGCATGAAATTAAACCACTGGATCAGCATTGCCGCGTTAGGCGCAGGGCTGGCTGTCGGACTCGGTGCCTTTGCCGCACATGGGTTGAAACCTGTTTTATCCGATTATCAATTAGCCATTTTTAAAACCGGCGTCAACTATCAGATGTGGCACAGTTTAGCGTTGCTTGGACTGTGTGCACTTGCCTCTCGGCTCTCCACACGGTTATTCAACTGGGTGGCCTGGGCTTGGTTAGTCGGTGTGATTTGTTTTAGTGGCAGTTTATATTTGCTCGCTCTTACCGATATGCACTGGCTCGGGCCGATAACGCCGGTCGGCGGGGTGAGCTTTTTAATCGGCTGGGGAGGGCTCGCGGTAGGCGCATGGCGTACGAATGCCTCTCTATCCAGTCCATCGTGTTAAAAGGGTCTATCTGCATTTCTTTCTTGTCGAGATGACAGATATAATGCGCAGCTTATTTTTATCATCACATAGCGTGATCCTATCGTCGAACCAGAGGGTGTTATGAACCAGGTTTTGCTTTACTGCCGTGCTGGGTTTGAAAAAGACTGCGCCGCAGAAATCCAACAAAAAACCACCGAAATGGGCGTGTATGGATTTCCACGCGTGATAAACAACAGTGCGTATGTTCTCTTTGAGTGTTACCAAGAAGATGACGCTGAACGTGTTGTCCGTGACCTGGCTTTAGGTTCACTGATCTTTGCTCGCCAAATGATCGCCGTGACTGCTACCTTGTCTGATCTCGACCCGGATGATCGTATCTCGCCGATTCTCGCAGCGGGAGAAGGTCTCCCAAAAGGAGGCGATCTGCGAGTGGAAACCCCAGATAACGACGAGGCCAAGGCCTTGTTGAAGTTTTGTCGTAAGTTCACCGTGCCATTGCGTCAAGCCTTGCGTAAACAAGGGATTATGTTAGCCAAAGATAACCCCAAAAAACCGGTGATTCATTTATGCTTTACCGCACCGGGTACCTGCTTGGTGGGTTACTCGCTGACGACCAATAACTCGCCTCATTATATGGGCTTACCACGGATGAAATTTCCGTCTGATGCGCCAAGCCGTTCGACATTAAAACTGGAAGAAGCCTTTCATCACTTTATACCGAAGGAAGAGTGGGATACGCGTTTAGCACCAGGAATGTGGGCGGTCGATTTAGGCGCTTGTCCCGGAGGTTGGACCTATCAATTAGTGAAGCGGTCGATGTTTGTCCATGCGGTGGATAACGGTGCCATGGCAGAAAGCCTGATGGAAACGGGGCAAGTGTTTCATCATGCCGAAGACGGGTTTAAATTTGAGCCGACGCGTAAGAATGTGACCTGGTTGGTGTGCGACATGATTGAAAAACCCTCGCGAGTGGCGCGCTTGATGGGCGAGTGGCTGATTGAAGGCTGGGCCCAAGAGGCTATTTTTAACTTAAAGCTGCCGATGAGCCGACGCTATGAGCAGGTATCAGAAAACTTAGAAACCCTCGGCGCTTTTTTAGCTGACTACAATGTGCCCTATGAAATGCGCGCGAAACACCTTTACCATGATCGTGAAGAAATCACCGTGCACATGCGACGGGTCAAACGCCAGCGTTAATCGTGTGCTAATCCCTCACGGTTGACATAAACGCGCGCCAAGTCGCGGTTAGTGTTCAAAGCGGATATCTTGTAGGTTAAAGCCTAACGGGATATCCGTTTTTAATTGAGCGACCTTTTTACAGCGTTGCGCTAACTCTTGGTGTCCGGCGAGCTTTTTTTGCCATTTTTGCTCAATATCGTCCGCGGCGAAATCGCCTCTAGCGTCGTGTATCGCTCAAGCAGGGTCGCGGCGGTTTTGGGCCAATACCGGGGACGCCGCTCACCTCGCTACTGCTGATCCCGGCCAGTCCCCAAAAATCGCAGAGCTGTTCGGGGCGCACACCAAACTGAGCATCAACAAACGCTAAATCGAGCCACCGATGTTGGAAGTAATCACGAATGCTTAGCGTGGGCTGTAATAGCTGGCAATAGCCTTTATCGGTTGAAACAATCGTGACGTGCTCATGACGCGCTGCCACTTTTAATGCCAAGGTAGCAATCATGTCGTCGGCTTCATCGCCTTGCGACAGCAAAGCATCGACGCCGCGTTGCCAAAATGCTTCTTGGATCGTATCCAAGCCTTTTTCTAGTGCTACAGGCATGGGTTTACGGTTCTGTTTATACGTGGGAAGTATCTCGGCCCGCCAACCTCGGTCGGGGCCAATATGATCAAACACGGCAACAATATGGCTGGGCTGGCTATGAGTGATGATTTTATCCAAGGTTTTGATGCATGACTGAGCCGTCGCATCGATAGACGCTTGATCCGGCTGGGCAGCGTGGACTCGGCGGATCAGATTCATCGCATCAATAATAACAACATGGAGCCTAGACATAATAAAAACCGGGTATGCGTCGTATAAATGCCGCATTATACCCGGTTTTTGTTTAGGACGCAGGGCGTGGGTTGCTGCGCTTGTCGCTAAGACACAATCTCATAGCACGGCACATACTCGGTGCCAGGTAGCTTCATGCGCTGTTGCTCGACGAAGCTTTGCAAAAGTTTATCCATTTTTGCCATCAAATATTTGTCGCCATCAATCTTAAATGGGCCATGGCGTTCAATATTGCGCATCCCTTCATCTTTTACGTTACCTGCGACGATGCCTGAAAAAGCCTGACGCAGCGCAGAAGCAAGCAGCTCAGGGCGTTGATTCATGTGCAAGTTAAGGTTTGCCATGTTCTCATGTGTGGGCGCGAAGGGGTGTTGAAAGCTAGGCTCAATTTTTAATGACCAGTTATACGAGTATGCGTCACCCGTTGCTTTGCGATGTTCTTTTACCGCCGGCATGGCGTTTTTCATTAACCGTGCAGCTTTGGCCGGATCATCAATCACAATTTCATAGTATTGTGTGGCTTCTTCACCGAGCACATCACGAATGAATGCATCAATGTTACGGAAATAAGCTTCACTCTCTTTTGGTCCGGTGAGTACGATCGGTAGTGGTTGTGCGCGATTATCGGGATGCATCATGATCCCAAGAATATAGAGTAACTCTTCTGCGGTACCGGCGCCGCCAGGAAAGATAACGATACCGTGGGCTATACGAACAAACGCTTCTAATCGCTTCTCGATATCGGGCATGATCACCAACTCATTCACCATCGGGTTGGGTGGTTCGGCGGCGATGATCGACGGCTCAGTCAGGCCTATAAAGCGGCTATCATAAGTGCGTTGTTTTGCATGACCGATGGCCGCGCCTTTCATCGGCCTTCCATCGCGCCTGGCCCGCAACCGGTACAAATATCCAGCTCTCTCAGCTATTCATGCCCTACTTCACGGGTGTATTGGTATTCGATGTCATTGATCGAATGGCCGCCCCAACAGACAACCAAGCTAGGATCGACATGAGGACGCAGTGCTTTGGCGTTGCGTAAGATACCGAAGATTAAATTGGTAATATGTGGCGAGCTGTCTAGGTTTAGCGCCGGGCTGTGCTCAAGCTGCACATTGACATGAATGATATCTCTTAGCACAGAAAACATGTGCTCTTGAATACCACGAATGATTTTACCATCGACGAAAGCATGTTCGGGCGGGTTGACCAACTCGAGTTTGATCCCACGCTCACGACGGAGTACCCGGATCTCGAAGTTTTCATGCTTTTCTAGCAGCGCTTTAGAGCTATCCGTATGACTACCGGAATTTAAAACAGCCAATGAGCAGTTTCGGTACAAACGATATAACCCGCTGCTGGCGCTGGTTTTTAAACGATCAACTTCAATCTGGGAAAGCAGATCCATCGTTCCAATAGGGCTAATATGTGTGATCATAACGACAACCTCTTGCGGACCGCCCCCTTTTGAAAACCAAGTAGGGGAGATAGCACGGTGCTATAAAAATCAGTGTGTTAATTAAAAATACACACGCCAGCCACAATTGACCAGTAATAATTAACACCAAATGATTTGGTTACGCCCACTGTTTTTGGCTTGGTATAGTGCCTGGTCTGCCCGTTCTAGAACCGGGGTTGGGGTATCTTGACCGCTAAAGAGGGTGGCACCAATCGATACCGTGATCGCGACGCGCTCGTTTTTGAATTTTAACGGTAGCTTGCGGATGGTATGGCTGATGTTGGCTAGGATCTCCGTGCGGGTATCATCGTTGGCATCAGGTAATAAGATCACAAATTCTTCGCCCCCAAATCGGGCAATAAAATCGGTGTCACGCAAGCATTGATAAATCGTACGCGCGACGATCTTCAAGGCTTTATCACCGACTTCATACCCAAACTGTTGATTAACTTGCTTGAAGTGATCAATATCAATCACCGCGAGGCAAAACGGCCGTTGGTACTTCTTCCACAAGCGAAATTCATGTTCGAGGCGATCGTTGAGCGCGGCGCGATTGTAAACACGGGTCAGAGGATCGAGTAAACGCTTACGTTCTTGGTCGCCAACGTGGCGGCGTTGATCCATGGTGTGCTCGGCTAACGTGCTGAGCTGGTTTTGATTATGACTCAGTTGCTCTTCGAGTGCCTGCTCTCGCGTTTTGAGGGCGTCGTTCTCTTTTGCTATGACGTTGAGCGCGTCGAGTGCACGCGTCAGTGCGGCCTCAGGGTTGGACTCTGAGGTACCTTTTAAACTCAGTTCGTGCTCAATATCAGTAATGGTGCGATCTAAACGTTGGTCCACGCTTTGGTGTGCCATGCGTAATTGCGTGGCATGATCAAACGCGCGCGTATTTTGCTGGCTAATTGAAACCAGATCATCATTGACCTGGGCGAGGAACTGTTGCGACGCCAGACGCTCCGCGTGTGTGGCGTCTAAAATTAACCGAAGTGCGGTGAGCGTGAGTGAGACGACAGTTGCCGGCGATACATCAGTCAATAATTGGCGACGAATATCAAGCAGCTGACTGCCAGCTTGACCATCAATATCTAGTTCTGTAATGAGGTTTTGTAGTTCATCGGCGACGCGACGAATTTGGTCTTGGTCGAGCGTTACTTGCGCCTGTTGAGCCCGAGGGCGTGTGGCTTGCAAGGTCACGGCTCGCTCGTAGAGCTGAAGCAATCGGATTAAATGCTGAGTACGCTCTGTGTCACTGTTTGCCGGTTTTGCCAACAACTCTCGCAAATCTCGCTTGAGCTGAGCAGGTAGGCCAGTGACACGTTGTAGCGTTTCACCACTGGTGTGAAACTGCTGCTCGAGATGTGACTGTGCTTTTTTTGTGTCATGTCTTGATGACTCACCATGCGTTCAATAACAGCTAAACGCGGAAGCAACGCGCTAACATCCTGCGCCGAGTATAATACGTCACGGAAATCGGTTAATTTTTGATCTGCCGCGGTGTTTTTACCTGTGCATGTTGCAATCAATCGCGACACTAAGCGTTTAAGCGCGTGGATCTCTCGACGCGACTTCAAAGCCAACTCTCGATACGCTGAAGGCGCATTATGATGATCCGCCTGAGCGGTCTGTGCCGACAACGGTGATGGAGTTGACTTAGTCATTTTGTCGAGAAAATACCTGATTACATTCGCGATTTAGCATCATAGTTGGCGACATCGCCCCACCCACGGACGTTAGCTATACCGACTTATTGCTATCGTCATCAATAAAAGATGGTCGCTTTTTATCAGATTCGTGATCCTTCTGCCAGTCCATGAAGCCATTTGATGATGTTTTAACCTTTACGAGCCCAGAGTCAATCCCTTTCAAACAGGCTTGACGAAGGTTAGTGTTAACGAAGCTCGCTGCTGGCGCCGTATTAATCGCACTAAAGTGTACCCAATGGCTTTCTTCGCTTTGTTGGACCAATGCTCTAGCTTGGTGTGTGGCAGTTAACAAGATTTCGATCAACTCTTGATCGTTGATTGAGGTGTATGCGCGTGGCAAAAAGGGGTATTCCGCCAGGCCAATGGCGACGTGTGGCGTTAAACAAGCCAGAGGTTGGGGAGCGGCATCAGTGGATGCGCTTTCATCAAGCAATTCATCTGATATTCCGGCAGCAGCGTCCTCGGGTGTTTCCTCGGTTACCGTGTTTTGGTATTGAGTGACAAAATCCTCAATCAAGGTTTGTACAAACTGCGCGAGTGCTTCAGGTTTAGTGTCTTCGTCCCAGTTGGTTTCAATGTAAATAAACAGCGTATCGGCAAAATGGTAAAGGCGCCCAGATTGGGTCACGCGTTCCGACAGGTACTCCCCGAGTTGACGCTCTATGTCTTGAGCACGCTGATAGCCATGCAACAAAAACAATTCTTTGAGAAAAGCGACATCAAACATGGCAAAGCGTAGCCGATCACTCAGTGGCTGGTGGATCATATCGTTGAGGTACCATTGCTCAAAGTTGGCATTACTTTTTTCGAGCGAACGTGGCAATTTGGCATTCAGCATGCGTAAATTTCTCAGCCCAGTGCGTGGGTGGGTATAAAAGTCATCACGCAATTGCTCTAGCTCGATTTGACGCAATACGGCGGCACGGTGACGCAGATAGACAATCGCAATTAATACGCCAAGGCTGCCCAACAAGAAATAATTAACTTTCTGGAGGTGCAACTGTTCTTGATGCGCGGTATCGAGCTGACGCTGTAACTCATCCATTTGTAACTGACGTTCAACCACACGTTGCTGTTGTTTGAAGGTATCTGCTTGTTGTTGTTGCTTTGACTGTGTCTGTTTTGCACGTAATTGCTCATATTCTCGCTGCATTGCTAATGCCGTTTGATACCGCCCCTGAGCCTCTAATGCGTTTGATAGTGCCTGATAAGCGTGGGTCATGGTAGAGGCAATCGTTTTCCTCTTCTGCACGCTCAAGCGCGGTCTTGATTTCCTTTTCTGCTTGTTTGGGTTGTTCAAGGGCTAAATGAATACGGCCTTGTAGCAGCATTGCCTGTGTTGTCAGTGGCGAGTTAGGCAAACTCCCCACGAGCCGCAATGCATCCTGAATATAACGATCACTGAGGGGAAAGTGTTTTAGTTCAAAGTAGGTCCGTGCGATGGCGAGGTGTACATCGGCTAAAGGTTGCGTTCGGCCAAGAGACTGCTCAACTTCTAGCGCATTAAAATAATGCACGAGGGCAAAATTATACCGAGATTGCTGCTCGTACAAGGCAGCCAATAGGCGTTGAGAGGCTGATAGTCGTCGGCTGAGTGAGAAGTGTTCGAAAAACGCCGCCGCTTGATTGGCATGTTCGAGTGCTTGCTCAAGAACACCTTGTTGGAAATAAAGTCGAGCGAGTTCCATGTTGGCATTCGCGATCAGTGCGGTATATTCATTTTCACTGGCGATCCAGAACGCGCTAAGCAGTTCAGTTAATGCACTTTCATGCTGTGCTTGTGCCAGTAAGAAACGTCCAAATGAGAGTTGAAACTCGACTTTGTCGCGACGATCTTGCGGATCATTGCTCAGTTGGCTGCGTGCGTTTTCATAGGCCACTGACGCCGTTTCGGTATCAGATGTTTCGGCCAGTATGTTGGCGCGTAACAGAGCACTACGAAAGCGAATATCGGGTCCATTGAGGCTATTCTCCGGCAAGCCATTCATCGCCGTTTGTACGTTATCTAACTTTGCAAGTGCACCTTGCTCATCGCGGTCTAAATGCCAAATGAGTGACGCCTCGGTAAGCACGACTTGCACGTAAGTGTGTTTTAAATCGTACTCTTCAACGACCTGATACGCTTTTTGGAGCGCCGCTTTGGACTCAATCGGCTGCTCCAAATGCGCATAAGCACGGGCACTGATCAAGTACGCGTAAACCGTGTGCAGTGGGGTTCGGATAGACCGATCTGTATCATTGTTGACGTGTGAACGATTAGCGCCTGTTGTTAATCGTCGTTGGGCGAGAAATCGATTGCTGATTTCTAATGATTGGATCGGTGACGTATCCAGTAATTTTTCGGCATCGGTCAAGACAGGCGAGGAGTGGATAGAAGCGAACGCCGTCATCGACGTCAACCAGAAAAGCAGGCCTACAAGTAGTCGGCTGATGCGCATGCGCCATCCTCTATGTATAAAAATGAAAGAAAGGCTGCCGAAAAGCAGCCTGTTTGGTTACTGTCGTGCTAACCGGTTATTTTCACTGGGGGTTTTACCCATATTGGTACGGTAGGGGTTAATGTCTAAACCACCGCGGCGAGTATAACGAGCATAGACGGTCAGTTTTTCAGGCTGACAAAAGCGCATAATATCCATAAAAATGCGCTCAACGCACTGCTCGTGAAATTCATTATGTTCACGGAATGACACCAGGTAACGAAGCAATTCCTCACGGTTTATTTTCTTGCCCTTATAAGCAATTCTCACCGAGCCCCAATCGGGCTGGTTGGTGATCAAGCAATTAGATTTAAGTAAATGACTATGAAGTGTCTCAGAGACGACGGCACCTTGAGCAGCGTCTTCTAGCCACTCCGGGTGAAAACGGTAGTCATCAATACTGATGTCTTGATGATCCAAGCATTCGCCAGACAATCCGGCAATCGTCTCCCCTTCTAGCTCACTGAGTGGCGATAAGGTGACATCCACGGCTTCACCAGCACACGCGGAAAGATCGGTTTGCAATGCATTCGCCACTTGCTGCCAGTTATCGAATCGGGTTTGGTTAAAGCTATTGAGGTATAACTTGAACGATTTCGATTCCACCAGATTTGGACTCGATGCGGGCAAACGGACTTCGCCTATCGCCACTTGAGGTAAGCCGTTTTTGTTTAACCAGGAGAGTTCATAGAGCGTCCAAGTATCATATCCCGTAAAAGGAAGCGACGCCTGATCGAGGCTGATAGCTTGGCGATTTAATTGACGCGGGACCGCACGTAGCTGTGACGGGTCATATTCAGTCGGATAATCAGTGTGTTGGCCTAGAGATAGCTTTGCTAGGGCATCGGCATCTTGATAATTGCTCATACGGATCTGCTATTGATTCAAGTAGAATGGGTAAAGTTTACTGAATCTTGCTGTAGGTTGCGAATGGAGAACACATTACATCTTGCCCTTTGGGCGCTGGCACAGAATTACGTTACCGCATGGCAGCATCAGCATCAGAGTTTGCCATGCACAGAGGACTATATTGGGCTCTCGTCGCCTTGTGCCGTGAGTGAAAATACGCATCAAGTGCAGTGGAGGCCGGTTAAGCGCGATACCGCCGCAGATTTTACCAACGTTGAAACGGGCATATCGCTTCGTTTACACAGTGATATCAAGGATTTTTATAATCGTCTCTATTGTGCCGATTTACCGGTTCGGTTTGAGGGGGAATCACTCTGTTTGGTACAAGTTTGGAGCGACGACGATCTTGCACGTTTACAAGAAAATATTTTGGGGCATTTAATGATGCAACGTCAGCGTAAATTGACCCCGACTGTTTTCATTGCCACCACGGAGGACGAAATGACGATTATTGCGATCGATAACATGAGCGGCGAAGTGGTGAAGGAAGGATTGAATACGGGCACGCGCGAGGTGATAGCTAAAGATGCCGAAGCGTTTGTAACCGCTTTGGAGGTTGATGTCGTATGATCCTAACCGAGCTTACGTTTGAGTGTTTTGATAACACCACAGTCAGTGCCGTCGATCGTACGCTAAATGGCCTGATGGACGCGCTTCGTTATAACGGTCAGGTGCTCGGACGCGAGTTTCCCATTCTCATGCAAGAGGGGCAATTTCAGTTACGTGTTGTGTGCCCTGATGAAGACGCGTTACAACCCAAATATCATAGCCCGCAAGTCAAACGTGCGTTGCAACAATTGGCGGATGCGTGTTTAACCCAGCCTAAAGTGCGTCTTTTGGGACGCGATCTTAATTCAGAGCAGGCGGCGCCCAGTGCTTCTCCGAGCTGGCAAGTACTCTACACCACATTTGTGCATACTTGCTCACCGCTGCGCTGCGGAGATACCTTGCTTCCGATACCGCTCTATCGCTTACCCGCCACCTTTAATGGTGACCACAAAGCGGTGATCAAGTGGCAAACGGAATGGCAGGCCTGTGACGAGCTACAAATGGCAGGAGCTAGCGATGCTGAGTTTGCAGGACTAAAAGAAATAGAAAGCCCGCATACCCGGTTATTTCAACGCGGCTGGGATTTGCGTGGCCGCATTGAATATCTAACCGGGACCCAACTTACTATTATCAGTATCGTGTGGGGGGCACAGGACAAAGAAAGTGAGTTAGAGCGCCCTTGTCCTAAGTGCGGGCAGCCATGGCGTTTAGCGTCCCCACTCCATGATATCTTTTTGTTCAAATGCGACCGTTGCCGTTTGGTGTCTAATCTGTCTTGGGACTTTAAACTGACGTGATGACGATGCGCTTGTTTTATTGGCTGCCCAGTTTTGCTTCTAACTGGGCCAAGCGCTCGCTTAGCTGTGTAATATGTTGTTCAAGTTTATCGATACGCTCAGCGTCAGACGAAACGGTTTCGGGCGCAGACATTGCCGGAAGAGGCCGATTGTCTTTGGCACTTTTGACTGCCTGAATGATAAGCGGCAATGGAACTTGTGTATCCAGTTGGGCTTTTATTTTTGCCACTGTCGCGCTCTGTCCTTTGGCGGCAAGCGCTTTTAATGCTCGCTCTAATGCAGCTTGATAGCTCATTTCATCTCCTTGCTTTCAGGTAAGCGGCAAGGTTAGGGCTTTCTCAGCAATGCATCAAGCATATCAACCTGTTCAGCCCAGTCGGCATCTTCTTTTACTGCTTGATCAATCAATGCTCGTTGCGCGGCATTCCAAAAAGGGGCATCCACCAGCGTTTGCCCGTCCACCAGACAATGACTGGATAAGAAGTGCTCAATGGCAGAGTGATCGCTGGCTAAACCGAGTTGCTCAAACAGATACTGCAAATCATGTTGGAACGTTTCCATTGTCTCTCCTATTCGGTTGATATGGGTCTATACTCACTGTAGAAAACGTAAAAACTATAGCAAGCGTAAAAACATTAGGCCGAGTCCCTTCTGCTGAAAACCCAATTCTATTCTGAAGAGAAAATCCCCCTTTGCCGTGTGCGATATCTCTTACAAAGGCGTGGGATAAAAGCAGAATCGCATCAAGACAAATCGCTTTTCTTTATTTATTTCCAAATAAAAACAGCCACTTATTCTTTTATCGATTATTCAGACAAAAAAATGAGAGATTACGCACGTGACAGTGGCTTGTACCCAACGTCGATTCGCGTAATCTTATGGGTGTCGGAAGGGAACTGACACAGGGAACAGGAATCACCAAGGATTGGACCCTCAGGATGAGGCAGTACTTCAGGAAGAAGCGCTGGCAGGGATTGCAAAAAGGACAACGGATGGAGCCGTTCTCTACAAGCAGGAAGCTTGTAGGTCAAGAAGACTTAGGACAACCCAGGACGGGGGCTTAAGGACCACTTCAGGATGAAGTCATGGACACCATCCAGGATGGAGAGCTTATCGAAAATGGGAATTTCGGTTTGTCAGGATGACGAAAGGACACCTCCAAGACGGAGAGACAAGGAACGACGCTGAAGGAATCAGCGACTGATCAAGGAATGATGCAGGGAGCACCTTTTAGTAGCAGGACAGCTGCAAGTAAAACTTTAGGGCGCGGCGCAAGCTGCGCCCTTTCCTTTTTGAGTGTTAGACCCGACACTCGGTGGCCGACACTCGGTGACTCCCTGTCACGCATTGTCAAAAACAACCTCAGCGTGTGCACCATTATTTTAATCTAGTACAGCTTATCGCGATGCGCGACCATGTCTTTTCACTGACGGTCTTGCCATTGATTAATCGGATTGACCTGGCATCGCATGGACAGGCGTCTCAATCGTTTTCAGCCTTAGCCCATAAAGCTGTGCTTGGCCGGTGTAGTGATCATTACCTGTCGCTGAAAACTCAAACCAATAATGCGTTACCCATCGCCAACCGACTTTTGTTTTGACCATCGTATGACGACCGCGCGCGATGGAGAGCAACTGCAACTCCATTCGCTGACAGTATTGACGAATATGCTGATGAGCCTGCTCAGACTGTCGCCGCTGTTGCCAAAATAGCAATGCAACGACGACAACCAGCAAGATGGTAAACAGATCAGTGATCATGGGTGGTTTGTGTTACGGCTTGTTGCATCCGAGCCATTGCCTGCGTCAGTGCAGGCGATGTGTGACCGTGTAGGCGGGTCAGTAGTGCACCGCGTAACGGTGGCAACATGACTAAATCCGTATAGATCTGCTGAAATAACGCTGCATCGTGTTGGTCCGCCAGAGCAATTAAAAAGCGATCAAGCACGGACTCATTCGCTAAGCTACGCCAGCAGCGACCAGCAATGGCGACAAAAATTTCTCGGTGGTGGAGTTCTGGTCTTTCAAGTACGGCTTCTATCAACAATGTGCCGTGTCTGAAGGCGCCCTGCGTGAGCACGAAGTAATGCACTGACCAAAAATAAGTCGACATCTTGGCGTTGGCACATTTGGGTAAATATCTCGCGTAAACTTTCCGCTAATTTGGCATTAATATCACAATGCTCCAAACAACCTAAAAGCGCATACAGTGGCATAGTGGGTATATTATTCAGTGCTTTACGGATGCGGGTTGCATTATTTTGCGCTTGCATACGCACGCAAATATCTGCCAGGCCCTGTAGCCCAACACCTTGCCAATTGTCCCAGCCGAGCTCGCCATTCAGATAATGCTGAGCATAATCATAGTACTGGCTGGCGGGATGACCCAGCTGATAGGTCAGTGTGGCGTGAAACATCGCCATCTTGTCGTCAGTTGGGGTAAAGGTGTAAGGATTGTTGGCCAGTTTCTCGCGCTGTGCCTTGTTTGGCGTTGCAGTTAGACTCTCGCCCATTGCAGCACTGACATACTGAAGGAAATCGCCCATCGCGGTGTGATTTAATAACCCTCGTTCATCTAAAGGCATTTTTAAAAACCATACCCAGGGCGTTCCCCCTGGTGGCCAAAAAGCAACGGCCATGTGCGCATATTGGCGTAATGGGTGAGGGTAAGGTTGTTGGTTGGCCTCGACGGCACGAAAGGATGCCTCTTCTAGGCGACACACTCGACGGCCTAAATCATAGACACTGAATTGACAACCTGCTTGATCAAACAGGGCGCTGAGGGCGTGAACCGTTTGCATGATATCCGCTCTTCGTTATCACTTAATTAGCGCGAGTATACCAGTTTTTATCCAGGCTATGCTCGCCTTGTTGATGTCGTCTTTGATCGGTTCGTGCTATGCTTCGCGCTTTTCCGATTGAGTAATGATGAGGTTGTCAATGACTCTTTGCCAACAATGTGAACAACTCCTTGATGAATTAGAGCAAGTGCTTGAAAGTTACGAGTTACTGCAGTCGACGCCACCGTCACCCAAACGACTGGCGAGCACTGAGCCGTTTGCGGTTGATACACTGGCATGCCATGAATGGTTGCAATGGATATTTTTGCCACGGATGCGCCAGTTGGTGTTATCTGGCCAGTCACTGCCAAGCAACGTTGAAATGGCCCCCTATGTGGAAGAGGCTATGAAAGATCAGTATGGCGCGGCCGCAGTCGTCAACGTGATTTATCGTATTGATGCGCTTTTTGCTCAATCATGACAATATCGCCACTCTCTATTTTGTACCACGATGCGTACTTGGTCGTGGTCAATAAACCGTCTGGGATGCTGGTTCATCGCTCTTGGTTAGACAAGGGGGAAACTCGGTTTGTGATGCAAACTTTGCGAGATCAAATTGGCCAGCACGTGTACCCACTGCATCGCCTGGATAAGCCGACATCTGGGGTCTTGGTGTTTGCGCTATCCAGTAAGGTGGCCTCTCAGATGATGCCGCAGTTTGCTGAAGCACGAGTTAAAAAAACGTACCATGCTATTGTACGAGGCTGGGTTTCCGACGCTGGACAACTCGATTATCCGTTGGTGGAAGAGCAAGACAAAATAGCGGATAAACACGCCAGCCAACCGGCGACAGCAAAGCCGGCGGTGACTGACTATCAGCCATTGGCGACGGTTGAGTTGCCGATCGCGACCGGACGATATGAGACCAGTCGTTATAGCTTGGTAGCGATGCAACCTCATACTGGACGTAAGCATCAATTGCGGCGGCATATGCACCACTTAAGCCATCCAATCATTGGCGACACCACGCATGGAGATGGTCGGCACAATCGCGTCTTTAGAGAGCGGTTTAATTGTCATCAGTTGCTCTTGCATGCCAGCGAAATGATGCTAACGCATCCAGCCAGTGGCGAGACTGTTTTTATTCAGGCGCCTTTGGATACAGTCTGGCAGCATGTTATTGAACAGTTGGGCTGGGAAGCGCCGGCGTCATCATTCGATAACTAGACCTTGCCATGGGCGGTGTACTTGCATGCTGTTCTTACAGTTTTTCGAGCTCGGCCTCGATTTCTGCAATCTTACTGGCGACCACTTTTTCTAGATGACGTAGGTCGGTGAGTACTTTTTGCTTCACGTCTTGCTCGGTATGCTCGTGTTGTACGATCTGATCGAGCTCATCAATGACCAAAGATAGGCTCCGGTTTATCTCTGTCACTTCTTTTGAGCGACCTGTACCGCTGTCGACGACCACATTTTTACGCTGTCGCGGGTATTTAAATTTCATACTCCGTGCAAACAGATCGCCTTTTGGCTTACTAAAATAAATTTTGAGCGTATCGTAGCTCGCTTCTTGGCGTAGCGAGTAGCGTTCTATTTTTTCAGGGTGTTCAACGCCGATGTTTTTTAACTGTTGATACATAGCCACCTCATTGTTAGACATCGTAACGATCGCGAGCCTTACACTCGCGATGATCTGGTATTATTTGTTGGCGCGCGAGAAGGCTTTCTCGAGTGCCGCTTTCAATTGTGCTTGGTGTTCAGAGGTGAGCGCTTGATTGTCGAGATCCGTGACAATAAAAAAATCCTCTGCGCGCTCGCCAATGGTGGTAATTTTAGCCGCGTGAACACTGACATTTTGCCGAGCAAAAACCGCCCCGACACGTGCCAATAACCCCGGCGTGTCAAGCGCGACCAATTCCATAAGTGTACGCCGTCCGTTTTTGGTGGGTAAAAATAACACCTGAGTTTTAACCGAAAAATGTTGCAACTTTTGCGGCGATCGACGTTTAGGAATGGTTATCTTGCCAGTCTCATCGAGTGCTTTGCCAACCCCTTCAATGATTCTGGGGTGTCGATCAATAGGGATAGCCTCATCGTTTTGGTCGAGCACCATAAAGGTATCGAGTGCGTGGCCATCTTTACTGGTCATCACCTGGGCATCATGGACACTGAGGTTTTTCTTATCTAATGCGGCAACCACACGGGCGAATAAGCTCGGTCTGTCTTGGCAGTAAACGAATATTTCTGTACCGCCGCGAGTCGCTTTTTTACTCACCAGCACTAGCGGCTTATCACCGCTGTGATGGAGCAGATGTTCACTATGCCAAGCAATTTGTTTGTGGGTCAGCTAGGTCGTCAGAAAATGRWGTGCGGCTTTAAAGAACGCTGCCWCRATCATACTTCTATCTACATCCATTACACCTAGAACTCGCCCTGACGATGACAGGCTGAGGAAGCATGACGAAGC
>NZ_AQOD01000036.1 GCF_000513715.1 Salinivibrio socompensis S35 | reverse complement strand
TAGATAGCTCGGCCTTCGTGAACATGGACAAGGTCGCACGTTGTCGTGATTGACCGCCTAAGTTGGTTTCGAGTATAAGTAGGCGGCAAAGCACGAGTTGGCACTGAGGAATCGCGCGAAGCGCGTCGACCAATGGGCTTTTCGGGTTCACCACCGCGGTGAGCTGATAGCCCATCTCGGCTTGTTGCTGGATCAAGGTGAGGGTTTGGCGTTCCCCACCGCTAAAACCTGACGCGAGATTGACGTGACAAATGTGCATGTTATTACCACACCTTATCGAAGTCTTCGTTTTCTAACACTTTCGGATCGCGTTGAAACTCCAACAATTTTGCATATTTAAGATAGCTATTCACGGCTGAGCTCAATGCGACTGTCATGCCATCAACACCGCCTAAAAATCCTCGCTGAAAAAGATATTTGCGAATAAAGGCATTGAGTCCGTGTATAAACGGTGAGAATCCGTTGGCTCGCTTGCCCTTTTGATACATGATTTTCGCGGCGCGGCCACTAAAGTTACGCCCGGGTTTAGCAAAGAGCTGGCCGATATTCTCAAAGGAGTAGTGGATGAGATCGCAATCAAGTTGTTTAGGGTTTTTAGCCTTTACTGCCGCATGTTGCTTAACCTCGGCAAAACGGGTTTTTGACTTGTTATACAAGCGAATGCAGTAATCTGGGTACCAGCCGCATTGTTTTATCCATCGGCTGCCGATGTGGTTACGTCGGCGAAAGGCAAAGGCATCATGCTCAGTATTAGCCAAATCGAGCGCTTGGATTTGCTTCACCGCCTCTTCAGTAAGGCGTTCGTCAGCATCAATGCTCAAGATCCATTGATTGTCAGTGTGCGCCAGGCCAACGTTTTTTTGCAGGCCATCACCGAGATAAGGCTGTGTGACCACGGTCGCATCCAGCTGTTCAGCAATAGCAATGGTGCTATCTGAGCTTTGTGAGTCAACAACCACAATATCAGAGCACACTTGTCTCAGCGACTCGATACAAGCTTGGATGTTTTTTTCTTCGTTGAGCGTAATGACGACGCCTGTGATCATGATGACCTCTACTTTTTAATATTATGAGCAACTAAACCGAGACATGAACCAATGTTTTAACTTGATTGCCCGTAATTTAACCTTGAAGGTGTAAGTGTCTTCTACGCCATATCGACTATTGACATGCTTTTCGTATTCATCATATGGTGCATTCCTTTTTTTAAGCTGTTTCAAGAATTTAAAACAAGTTTTTTTGAAAGGATAAACAAGTTCTATATTTTTCTTGGATAGAGGATAAATATGGTCGACGATATTAATATAATTGAACTGATACTCTTTACTATAATTTTTGTTTTTTGTTATAGAGCCAGGGCGTTGCCTGTAAAAAATCACATTTTCTCTGATTACTTTAACTTTTGGGAACATAGAGAATACCTGCCAGTAGAACTCTTCATCTTCATGTATTAATCCTCTGGGAATTTTATATTTTTTAGGATGTCTTTCCTATATAATTTATTCCAGACAACAATTTCCAGCTTGAAAAAATCTTCTMTAATGTCTATCTTTAAATCTCTTTTTTTCTTATAATCTCTTGCTTTTCCACTTATCTCATCGTAGCTTATGACTCCTCCTGATACAATGTCATAGCCTTGAGAATTGTTGATAAGATTCTCTAAAGCTTTTACGTCTAACCAATCGTCAGAATCTAGGAAAAATAGATATTCACCCGTTGAAGCTTTAATGCCTGTGTTTCTTGCACCTGACAATCCTTTGTTTGCTTGGTTAATAACTATAACTCTATTATCATCAAGTGCATATTTTTCACATGCTATTTTGCTCTGATCAGTCGAGCCGTCATTGATACAAATTATTTCTATATTTTCATGTGTCTGATTAACCACTGACTCTAAACACTGAGTAATAAAGCGTTCAACATTGTAGACAGGAATAATGACACTAACTTTAGGATTATACATAAGAAACCTTTTATATTCAGATATGATTTTCTCACCGCTGAATTCAGTCAACTTTTCCTCAATATAGGCTCTTTCTTTATCAGACCATGACGAAGTGAGTGATTTATACATTTTACTAGCGAGTATCTCAGGTTCTTGTGGACTGAGATACATTTCCAGGTCACCATCCATTATTTGACGAACACCACCGGCTGAGTCAGTGCAAACTATTCTAGTATCACAGGCCAGTGCTTCGAGCAATACCATTCCGAGCCCCTCAAACTGAGAGCTCAGCACAAAAAGATCAGCATGTTTAAACCATGGGAAAGGGTTCTTACGTGCACCTTTGAAAAACACGCGATGTTCTAAATTGAGCGCTTTTACAGATGCCTCGATATTTTCTCGATCCTTTCCTTCGCCGACAATAACCAGATCTTGAGGTATATCGTGCTGTTCAACGAGGTACGAGTAAGCTTTAACCAGTAATGTGAAGTTTTTGACTTGGGTTAACCTACCAAGGCCAAGAATAAAAGATCGAGGGTGTATATCAGGCTCGTCTATTTCCGCCTGTTTACGGATATAGGCTGTGTTATTTGGATTGCTTATAACTTGTGATCTCGAAGGCGATATATTGTGAACGTTGGTGAGAGATTGGAAGCTGTCATGGGCTCCCTTAGAAACGCAGACAATATTTTTACAATCAAAGAGCGCGCGATAAATGATGCTGGACAAAGCACCGTAATGGTGTGGCTTTATAATATTTTCACAGACATAAACGAAACGCTCGTCTCGCAATGGCCAGAGTTGTTCAAAGGTGCCTTGGCCACGAAAAATGACTAGATCGAATCTTCCTTTTTCTGCCTCTAGCTTTTGTAGCTTTCGTTTGAAGAAAAAAGCACTGGGATAAGCAAATAGCAGCGGGAATGTTTTGCTGATTAATACATTAAATAGTTTGCAAATAAGATAGTAAAATGCACCTATGCCAGTTTTCAATACTGATTTTTTAAGATCAAAAAGGCGGACGTCAACATCTGACGTCGGCTTTATATCTTGAGGTCGATTTTTGAGATAGATTAACGTGGCATCATCACCATTTTCGGCGAACGCATCAGATAAGCTCACGGCGACCCTTTCCATGCCACCGAGCTTTAGACAATTGACCACAATCGCGACACGCATATTAACGCTCACCCTGTGTGTTGTTTATGTTTGCCAATGAGTAAAAACAGCCTGACACAATCACAAAGGCAAATACGCCAAGGCTTCGACTGTTAAAGGTTTCGAACGCGTTAATCGTGAACCAATAAATAAAGAAAGACAGACAAAAGAATGCAATTAATTTGTCTAGATTGCTATCTTTTTGGAAAACAAAACAACGTCTAGCAATATAGAAATAGGTAAACAAAATCAGAGTAAAGCCTGCTAAACCATAAGCGACTAGTGTTTCAACATGGTTACTGTGCAAGTGTGCTAGATTGCTGTACATGGGTACATTGTGCTTTAATGCGGATAGCTTTTCGGATGAACTAATGACATAACCAATGCCATTTTCTCCTAGTCCCACAATAGGTGCGTCTTTAAATACATCCCAAGCGGCCAGCCAAGAGTTAAGTCTGATGCCGACACTGGTCATTGGGATATTATCCAGGTTGCCTTGAACCACACTAGATATGACCGAGCTCTCTTTTAACGCTCGGTTTTGGATGTACTCTGACTGGCTCACAGAGAATAGCGCGAGAAAGACAACCGCGTAGCCGAGGATTAGCTTTTTCTTCCCCTCTATCAGCCCAACAAACACAAGCAGCATAGGCGCTAATGCAATGACGAGTGCCAGCGCGAGCCAAACCTGTCGAGACTGACTGACCAGCGTGATGGCAAGACCCAGAATGGCAGAAAGTGCAAAAAACAAGCGAATAGTCCAGCGGTTACTATTGACGAGATAAAAGCCAAGCCCTGAAAAAATGAAAATAACACCACCTAGCATGGAAGTGTATTGTGCGTTTTTAAGTCCAAAATCAACGCGACGCATATTCAGTGCTTGTTGTATTTGATTGGCAAAGTCACTTTGCGTGTAGCACGCGATAAAAGCCCCCAATACAAAGCAGCCTGCCAATACTAAAACGGAATCTTTTCGTCCTTGTAAAGCAATACCTATAGGGACAAGTAAGAATAGCTTTGCCAGTCGGTCGACATGTGGGTATCCATTCGCGATGTCAGGGATCTGTATCAAACTGTTTGCCCAGCTTAGGCATTGGACAATAATGACACCGAAGAAGGCCCACATAATGGGGTCTTTTTTCAGTTGAGGCCAATGGGTATAAAGCAACGGCAGGCTCAGTAGCAAAAAGCCGGCGCGAAATACGTCACCCACGTCAGGAAATGCGATCGCACACAGGGCATAACCGAATAGGAAAAAGCGGATGATCGGGAAATACAACTGATGATTCAATAAACGAGAACTGCGTGATTTCATGCTGTTACTGCTCACGGTAGAATCCTTTTTACAACTCGGCTCGGGGCGAGATCGTTTAAACACTTCAAATGCCCCAGCGGACATTCGCGTTGGAAGCAAGGGCGGCATTCAATGTCGGTGTGAACGATATCGACCTTGCTGGTTAAAGGCGGCGTGTAATCGGGGGATGTTGAGCCATAAACGGCGATCACCTGGCAGTTGACCGCGGCGGCGATGTGCATCAAACCGGAGTCATTACTGACCACGGTCTGGCAAGCACCTAATAAATCAACGGCCTCAATTAAATTGGTTTTACCGGCCAACACGTGAATATTTGGTGCATTGTCGGCAAGGGCTGCAATTTTTTCACAGGTTTCAATATCTTTGGCAGAGCCAAACAGCCAAACTTGATAGCCCTTATCGTGCATTTGCCTAGCCACCTCGGCGTAGTGTTGCTCCGGCCATTTTTTGGCGGGACCGAACTCGGCACCTGGGCAAAGACCGATAACAGGCTTGTTTTTATTGAGCCCCAGCTTGTCGATCACTGCCGCTTGTGCATTTGAATCAATACTCAGCTCAGGCTTAGGGAGGATCGCTATTCCGCCCAGTGACGCTGAGCTTTGCATCGCAGCGCGCGGATAGGCCAGAGCGACATAGCGCTCAACCATATATTGAAACGCTTTTTTATTGGGGCGTAGGTCGTTGAGTAGGCCATAACGCATTTCACCCTTCCAGCCGGTACGTGTTGGAATACCGGCAAACCAAGGGATCAGTGCGGACTTTGCCGAGTTAGGCAACACATAGGCGTGATCGTAGTGTTGCTGTGCCAAGCTTTTTCCTAGTTGGTAACGTTTTCCTAGCGCGAACTCACCATGGCCCAGCGGCATGTCGATACTACGATTAACCTCTGGCATACGCGCCAAAATAGGGGCACACCATCCAGGCGCCATCACGTCAATGCTGGCGTCAGGGTGTTGTTGTTTGATGGCTTTATACAGTGATTGCGACATCACCATATCGCCGACCCAAGACGGGCCAATGACTAAAACTCGTGTCATGATGCCCGTTTCCTTTTTGCCTCTTGGTAGATATTGCGACCATCTTCGCGGGTGCGAAGAAGCTGCAGGATCCACATGTATTGATCTAGCTTACCGTCGAGCATGGTTTCGATGTGTTGGTTCATCATACGTGCGTCGGTGTGGCTGTCTCCCGTCGGGAAGTCATTAAACGCAGGATGAACCTCAATGACAAACCGGCCAGTTTGGGCATCAAAGCTAGATAGCACGGGCACGATATGCGAACGCGTCACTTTGCTCAACTTGCCGAGGCTGGGCAGTGTTGCCTTGGTCGCTGAGAAAAAAGGGACAAATTCACTGCTCTCGTCACGCATATCCTCATCGGGCAGGTAATAGCCCAAAAAGCCGCGCTTAACCGCACGAATGAAGGGTTTAATCCCTGCTTCACGCTCGTAGCAGTTCCCACCATATTGTACCCGTTGGCGGTGCATCAGCCAGTCGAGGAGACGGTTTTTTTGTCGTTTTGAGAAAGCCGCCACGGGCAAGCCCTGTGAGGCAAATAAAATCGCCGCCGCATCAATCGCCCAAGTATGAGGCACAAACAGGATCACCGGCTCACCGTTGTCGGTATGGCGGGTAATATGCTCCATGCCAATCACATCACAATGGTGTTGAAACCATTGGCGGCTGCGTAATGTAATCAGTGGAAAATTAAGTAAAAACGCACCCGCCGTCGTGAGCGTCTCGACTAAAATCGCTTCACGTGCCTGTTCTGATTGCTCTGGAAAGCAGGCTTCTAGATTAAGCCATGCATTGAGAATTGTGCCTGTTTTCTTTTTCACCAGCTTGCGTGCGACCCATTGGGCAAAGCGATATTTCACCCGCGCAGGCATGAGGAGGCTAACCGGTAAGGCGGCCAATAACATGAGCCAAGTGCCCCAATATTTCGGTGCCAGGTAGGCACGCGAAAACTCAGGGTTGTAGGCGTTCGGATCGTAATCGTGTTGCTGCTTTGTCATTATTCGATTTTCTCATACGCCAAGCGCAACGGCTTGGCGTAAACATCATGGAATTAGCGATTAATTTCAGCTAGGTAGGCGGCAACGCCTTCAGCCACGGTTTTAAAGGAGGCGGTATACCCTGCTTCACGGACCTTGGTCAGATCGGCCTGCGTGTAAGCTTGGTAGCGACCTTTAAGGTGATCTGGGAACGGGACGTCTTCTATTTCTCCTTTGCCGTGAAAGTCGATCACGGCGTTAGCAACAGCGCTAAACGGTTCGGCACGGCCGGTACCACAATTAAAAATACCGGAGATTTGTTGTTGCCAGAACCAGATGTTCATCTGACACACGTCGCCAACATAGACAAAGTCACGCTTAAAGGTGTCACTGCCTTCAAACAGTTTTGGGTCTTCACCGTTCAAAATTTGCTGGTTCAGGTGATACGCAACGGACGCCATGCTGCCTTTATGCTGTTCGCGAGGGCCGTAAACGTTGAAGTAACGGAAACCGGTGATCGGTGGCAGAGTGTCACCGTACGCCTTGGCATCTTCTTGCACACGACGGACATAGTTGTCGAATTGCTGCTTAGAGTAGCCGTAAACATTCAGCGCGCCCTCGTACTCTGGCGCTTCAATAAAGTCTCGGTCGCGGCCGCCGTAGGTGGCGGCTGAGGAGGCGTATAAAAATGGAATGTCACGGTCAATACAATAATGGAGCAGTTCTTTGGAATACTCATAGTTATTGAGCATCATGTACTTACCATCCCACTCGGTGGTGGCAGAACAAGCACCTTGGTGAAAAATCGCTTCGATCGGGCCGAAGTTCTCACCGGCCATGATTTGGGTAAGAAAATCTTCCTTATCCATGTAGTCAGCGATATCCAAATCAACCAGGTTAACGAATTTGGTTCCGTCTTTAAGGTTATCGACGACAACGATGTCACGGTAGCCTTGCTCGTTCAGTGCTTTTACTAAGTTGCTACCGATCATGCCGGCACCACCAGTCACAAAAATCATATCGTTACCTAATTCATCGTTGCAGGCCGACAGACCCCCGTCGCCATTATTGTTGACTGTGATAGTATGGTTACGCATCAACCGGGCAGAGGACTGAACCATACATGAAAACCCAAGACCGAATTATCCATGCTGCACTGGCTTTATTCAATCAACACGGTGAGCCCAATATTACCACGAACCATATTGCGGCTGATCTTGGGATAAGCCCGGGAAACCTTTACTACCACTTTCGTAATAAAGAGGCGATTATACACAGTATTTTTGACCAATACGCGCAAGATCTAGCCCTTGCTTTTGATCCTAGTCAGCCTCAAGAAGATACCCAAGCGCTATTGCAACATTATCTTGATGCAACGTTTAGCTTGATGTGGCGCTATCGTTTTTTTTACGCCAATCTGCCAGACATCCTGCATCGGGATGAGGCGCTACAAAACAAGTACCTCGATGCACAACAACAGCTTCAAACTAATCTTATGACCATTTTGCAGCATTACAGCCAAGCTGGATGGCTGAGTTTGAGCGAGAGTGGATTGGCTGCTTTGGGCGAAACACTGAAGCAGATCGCGTCGAGCTGGATTTTCTACCAAAGTGCGCAAGCGCCACAAACGCAAGTTCATGCCGGAGTGATCTACAAAGGCATTTTGCAGATGCTAGCATTACTGCATTCGCTGACGTCGGCGCAGGGCCAAACCGCCATCGCTGCATTAATGGACCACTATCAGCAGCAATTGGTTCGCCAAGATTTACGCGCACAGGATACATTGAACTAAACAGTCTGACTTCCCTTCTGATACTCTGCGCGATATTCCCCCAGTCGTGAAGCGATTACACGATATGAATCACTGTCTTGCGCGGGTTATTGGCACAAACCTAATGAACGTGCATGATAGCAGCCAATCATTCGCCGTACAGAAACTGTGCGGCGGCCTTCCAAAAGTAATCATCACCAGCATGGAGATTGCGATGACGGCTGCCTTCTATCAGCAAATCCGTCATCAGCTTGAGCAAGTAAAAGCTGATGGCTTGTACAAAAGTGAACGTCTTATTACTTCCCCGCAATCGGCCAGTGTGGCCGTAAACCATGAGCAACAGGTGCTCAACTTCTGCGCCAATAACTACTTAGGGCTAGCCAATCACCCCGCCTTGGTTGAGGCAGCTAAAGCGGGAATGGATGAGCACGGCTTTGGTATGGCGTCAGTGCGCTTTATTTGTGGCACGCAAGATGCCCACAAAATCCTCGAAGCCAAACTCTCTGACTTTTTGGGGATGGAAGATACGATTCTGTATTCGTCATGCTTTGATGCGAACACGGGCTTGTTTGAAACCATCCTGGGTCCAGACGATGCGATTATCTCTGATGCGCTTAACCATGCCTCGATCATCGATGGGGTGCGTTTATGTAAAGCGAAGCGATTCCGATATGCCAACAATGATATGGATGAGCTAGAGGCTCAGCTCAAAGCGGCAAAAGCAGCGGGCGCAGCAAATATCATGGTTGTCACTGACGGCGTCTTCTCAATGGACGGCGTGGTCGCTAACTTACCCGCTGTGTGCGATCTGGCGGAGCAGTATGGCGCGCTAGTGATGGTGGATGACTCTCACGCAGTGGGCTTTATGGGTGATCATGGTCGTGGTACCCACGAATACCACCGAGTGATGGATCGCGTCGATATCATCACCGGTACTTTAGGTAAAGCCATGGGTGGCGCCTCGGGTGGCTATACCTCGGGTAAAAAAGAAGTGATTGATTGGCTGCGTCAACGTTCACGTCCTTATCTGTTCTCAAACTCGCTGGCTCCGGCGATTGTTTCGGCCTCTATTCGCGTGCTCGATATGCTGGCCGAAAGTGACCATTTGCGCGCACAGTTATGGGATAACAGCGCTCATTTCCGTTCACGCATGACCGATGCAGGCTTCACGCTCGCCGGCGCAGATCATGCCATTATTCCGGTGATGCTGGGAGATGCCAAAGTCGCGAGCGAGTTTGCTGAGCGTATGATGCAAGAAGGCGTTTATGTCGTGGGCTTCTCTTATCCGGTGGTGCCGAAAGGACAAGCACGTATCCGCACTCAGATGTCAGCCGCGCATACGCGTGAGCAACTGGACCGTGCCATTGATGCTTTCATCAAGGTCGGCAAAGAAATGCAACTGATTGGGTAATCGCATGACACAAACAAGCATGAAAGCCTTGGCGAAGCTAAAGGCGGAGCCGGGCATTTGGATGACGGAGGCGGAGCTGCCCGAGCTTGGGCATAACGATCTGCTGATTAAAATTCGTAAAACCGCGATTTGTGGTACCGACGTTCATATTTATAAGTGGGATGAATGGTCGCAAAACACCATTCCGGTTCCTATGGTGGTTGGTCACGAATATGTGGGTGAAGTGGTTGGAATCGGCCAAGAAGTTAAAGGCTTCTCCATCGGTGATCGCGTATCTGGCGAAGGCCATATTACCTGTGGGCACTGCCGTAACTGCCGAGGCGGACGCACCCATCTTTGTCGCAACACCGAAGGGGTGGGCGTTAATCGCCCTGGGGCGTTTGCAGAATATTTAGTGATCCCGGCGTTTAATGCCTTCAAAATTCCAGAAGAAGTGTCGGACGATTTAGCCTCGATCTTTGACCCATTTGGCAATGCCGTGCATACCGCACTCTCGTTTGATTTAGTGGGCGAGGATGTGCTGATTACTGGTGCAGGCCCGATTGGTATTATGGCTGCGGCGGTCGCGCGTCATGTGGGGGCAAGACACGTGGTGATCACCGATGTTAACGAGTACCGTTTGGATCTGGCGCGTAAAATGGGTGTCACCCGTGCCGTGAATGTTGCCGATACCGCGATAGAGTCGGTGATGGCGGAGCTTGGGATGACCGAAGGTTTTGATGTTGGCATGGAAATGTCAGGTGTGCCGGCTGCCTTTAACAGTATGTTAGGCGCCATGAACCATGGTGGCAACATTGCTTTATTAGGTATTCCGCCAACCGATATGGGCATTGATTGGAACCAAGTGATCTTCAAAGGTCTAGTCATTAAAGGCATTTATGGCCGTGAGATGTTCGAAACCTGGTACAAAATGGCATCGCTCATTCAGTCAGGCTTAGATCTCACGCCGATCATTACTCACCACTACCGTGTCGATGACTTCCAAGAAGGCTTTGAGGTGATGTGTTCAGGGCTATCTGGCAAGGTGATCCTCGATTGGCAGAGCTAACTTATCTGCAGCGTCAGACTTATCTACTACGTCAGAAAGACAAGCGCCTACCGTTGGGTAGGCGTTTTTGATCGTATTCGACGTTATTTATCAAGGCCATGGGATCGGGTTGATGGTGTTGCCTTTGCGGCGAATCTCGAAATACAGTGATGGGGTTGATTGTCCGCCACTGTCGCCGACTAATGCGATGGGCTCACCCGCAGTGACTGTGTCGCCAACGTCTTTAAGTAATGCCTGGTTATAACCGTACAGGCTCATATCTCCTTTACCATGGTCAACAGCAATCAAAAGCCCATAGCCACGTAGCCAGCTTGATAACACCACTTTCCCCGCATGAGCGGCTTTGACTTCCGTTCCCCGTTTGGCGTCGATGACGATACCGTTCCAAGTCACTTCGCCCGATTGGCGTTCCCCAAAGCGATGCACGAGGTTACCTTGGGTGGGCCAAGTGAGTTTGCCTTTGGCGTGACTAATGCCCGCCATGTTTACCTGCGCACGTCGCGCCGCTTCGGCAATTTGTTCTTGCAAGCGCTGCTTGTTGGTTTTGAGCTCGGCTAAATACGCGCTGTCGCTGGCAATCTTGGTACGAATTTGTTTCGCTGTTTGGCTTTGCGTGTTTTGCTCGTTCTCAAGGGCTTGTTTTTTATCGGTTAACTCTGCCACAAGCTGGGTTTGTTTGTCCCGTTGCTGTTTTAGCTGGTGGGCGGTGAGCTGATAATCGGTACGGGTAGCGGCGAGTGATTCAATCGTCTGTTGCATGGTGCCTGCGACGATTTCGGCATAGCGTGTTAATCGATCAAGCGTGGCCGGTGATTCTTGGCTGAGCAATCGTTTGAGTTGGTCGTGTTTGCCTTGACGATATTGCGCGTCGATAAGCTCGCTCAACTGGGCTTGTTGGGCGATCATTTCCTGCTTTAATCGCGCTTGTTGGCGTGTCAGCTGGGTGATTTCGGTGTCCGTTTCTTGCAGGCTAGCTTGTGCTTGGCGGATCCGCTTCGATAAGGTGTCAATGCGTTTAGATTGGAGTTTTAAGTCACGCTGAAGCGCATTGAGTTTTTTATTGTGTTCAGCCAGCTGTGATTGTTGGCGAGCAATTTCATCACTCACCCCTTCAAGCTGTGAGTTCGCGTGCACAGGGCCAGTGAATAGGCACAGAAAAACGCCAGTGCATAAGGCACTGGCGCGGAGGGTTTGACCTAGGCGTGTTCGTTTCTCCCGCATGGAGCGATTATTTCAGATCGAACAGAGGCTTGCCAGTCATCTCTTCAGGAATCGGCATATCAGATAGCGCTAACATAGTCGGTGCGAGATCAGACAGCTTACCGCCATCTTTCAAGATCACCGGCTTGCTACCGACATACATCAGCGGTACGGGCAAGTTAGTGTGTGCGGTGTATGCACCACCGGTTTCCTGGTTAACCATCATTTCGGCGTTACCGTGGTCGGCGGTGATCAGCATTTGACCATCCACTTCTTTAATGGCTTCCAGCACACGACCGATGCAGCCATCGACGGCTTCACAGGCTTGGACGGCGGCGTCATAAATGCCTGTGTGGCCAACCATGTCACCGTTCGGGTAGTTACAGATGATCATGTCGAACTTGCCAGACTTGATAGCATCGACCAGTTTGTCCGTCAGCTCTTCAGAGCTCATTTCTGGTTGCAGGTCGTAGGTAGCCACTTTGGGCGACGCAACCAAAGAGCGCTCTTCGCCGTCAAACACGGTTTCCATGCCACCATTGAAGAAGAAGGTGACGTGTGCGTATTTTTCCGTTTCTGAGATACGTAGCTGGGTTTTACCGTTTTTCGATAGCCACTCACCCAAGGTGTTAGACAGGCTTGTCGGTGGGAAGGCCACCGTGGTGTCGATATCGGCTGCGTATTCGGTCAGCATCACAAAGTCGGACAGCTCGGCATACTTCTTACGCTCAAAGCCATCAAACTCAGGCATAAAGGCACGAGTCATTTCACGCGCGCGGTCGGCACGGAAGTTCATGAAAACAACGGCGTCACCGTCGTTGATGGTTGCTTTGTTGTCACCATCACGATAAATCGCTGTCGGGGCGACAAACTCATCATTTTCTTCACGTGCATACGCCGCTTCAAGTCCTTCGACCGCATTGGTGGCGCTATGCGCGCCTTGTGCCAAGGTCAGCAAATCGTACGCTCGCTCTACGCGATCCCAGTTGTTGTCACGGTCCATTGCATAGTAGCGACCCACCAGTGAGGCGGTACGTCCTTTACCCAGCTTGGCAAAAAGCGCGTCAAAACGCTCAAGCGATGCTTTTGCGCTACGCGGTGGCGTATCACGGCCATCCAAGAAACAGTGCAGATAGATTTGATCAGCACCGCGCTCAGCGGCCAATTCAACCATAGCAGCAATGTGATCTTCATGCTATGGACGCCACCTGGGGACATCAGGCCCATGATATGAACCGCTTTGCCTTTATCAACCGCTTTATCGACCGCAGCAGCGAGCGCAGGGGTCTGGTTGAACTCGCCATCGGCGATGGATTTGGTGATACGGGTGAGTTCCTGATACACCACGCGACCTGCCCCGATATTAACATGGCCGACTTCTGAGTTACCCATCTGCCCATCAGGCAGGCCAACGTCAAAGCCGGATGCTGAAATCAAGGTGCTGTTGTCGGCCATCAGGCTGTCGATAACCGGTGTGTTAGCATTGGTGATGGCGTTATCGCTTTGTGGGTCACGATAGCCCCAGCCATCGAGAATCACCAGTGCAAGTGGTTTTTTCGCAGACATATTACGTCCTCTTAATTCACGCTAAAGACTGACATTGGATGCCACTGACATTGGATGTCATGGAGCAGCCACTGAGGCTTGGTGCCAGATTGGTTGCTAGCATCAGGCCTCAGTGGTGCAGTGTGCGTAATTTTACAACATTTTACGCAAGGATACGTAGGCTAAGATCAATTATTCCAGCTGACAAGTAACCAGCAAGGGTTGCATGACTTGCCTTCTACCCTTGACTCCCCTCATTATGGCGAAGATTGTCGGTATACGCGAATGGCTTCACTCGATGTCTGCGATTGATGAAACCTTCTTTCTTTTCAACTTATTGAGGAGGGAGAAAAATCGTTGATCGAACACGACGAGTGAGCAAGCACGCGATTTCGTCTTGGCAGGCTTTAAAACCTTGGCGAGCAGGTTATACTCGACACCATTTTCACCCCTTGATGGACTCTCGCCACGCGGGACAAACAAGCAGTATAGAGCAAAGGTTATGCAGGAATATATCGATTTTGTCTCCAACAACATGATTATGGCACTGGTATGGGTTGGCTTAGTTGCCGCCTTATTGATGTCATTAATCAAACAGAAAACCGCCGCTTACAAAGTGGTTACGCCAAACGATGCCGCGATTCTTAATAACCGTGAAAATGGCGTGTTTGTTGATATTCGCAGCCATGACGAGTTTCGTGCGGGTCATATCACGGGAGCAATTAACGTATTGCCCAGTGAAATTAAAGCGCACTCGTTCGGCGAACTTGAAAAACATAAAACTGACCCCATCATCGTAGTATGCAAGACGGGTCAAACCGCGGCTGATAGCGCCAACCAGCTGGCTAAAGCGGGCTTTGAGTCTGTGAATGTGCTCAAAGATGGCTTGACCTCGTGGAACGATGCCAAAATGCCGCTTGTCCGCGCCAAAAGCGGTAAAGGCAAAAGCAAAAAGAAAAAGTGATCCCTCACTCAAATCTCGAGCGACTGCATGACGCGGTGGCTCGCATTTTTTACTGTGCCCGGCACATAAGCAACTATTTAGAAAGGACGAACCACCATGGCTGAAGCAGAAAACAACCAACAAGCCGAGCAAAACTTTGCTATCCAGCGCGTTTTTCTCAAAGACGTGTCTTTTGAGGCGCCAAATTCACCAGACGTTTTTCAGCAAGATTGGGCGCCTGACGTTAACTTGGATTTAGACACGCAAAGCCGCGAGCTAGGTGAAGGCATTTACGAGGTTGTCCTGCGTTTGACGGTGACAGTGAAAAACCAAGAGAGCAGCGCGTTCTTGTGCGAAGTCCAACAAGGCGGCATCTTCTCGGTTACCGGTATGGACGCGCCGCAGTTAGCTCACTGTCTTGGTGCTTTTTGCCCAAATATCCTGTTCCCATACGCACGTGAGACCATTTCTAGCTTGGTGGTTAAAGGAACCTTCCCACAACTAAACCTTGCACCCGTTAACTTTGACGCCTTGTTCATGAACTACTTGCAGCAACAGGCGGATGAGAAGTCTGGCGAAGACGCGCAGGCCTAAGGAGTCATCATGACCGATCTTGCTCCCACTCAAGACGCCGCGATTGTGGTATTAGGGGCCGGCTCGTACGGCACCGCCTTAGCGATATCATTGGCGAGAAATGGTGCCAACGTTGTGTTATGGGGGCACGATCCGAGTCATCTTGCGCAGCTGGAAATTGACCGTGCCAACGAGGCTTTTTTGCCCGGTGTCGCCTTTCCGGACTCCCTGGTGATTTGTGCTGATCTTTCTGTGGCTGTAAATGCGAGTCGTGATTTGTTGTTGGTGGTGCCGAGCCACGTCTTTGGCCAAGTGCTCGGCCAAGTTTGCCCACACTTACGCGCGGATTCTCGGGTTTGCTGGGCCACCAAAGGCCTAGAGCCAGAAACAGGACGCTTGTTGCAAGAGGTGGCCCGTGAGCAGTTAGGGGGCACACGTTCGCTGGCGGTACTCTCTGGCCCAACGTTTGCCAAAGAGTTAGCGGCCGGTATGCCAACCGCGATTTCCGTGTCCTCGCCTGACCCTGAGTTTGTGCGTGATTTGCAAGAGACGATTCATTGCCAGCAGAGCTTCCGCGTTTACGGCAATCATGATTTTATCGGCATGCAATTAGGTGGCGCGGTAAAAAATGTGATTGCGATTGGCGCGGGGATTTCTGATGGTATCGGATTTGGTGCTAATGCGCGCACGGCCTTGATTACACGTGGTTTAGCGGAGATGACGCGCTTGGGTGAAGCGCTAGGCGCATCGCGAGAGACCTTTATGGGCATGGCCGGTTTAGGCGATCTGGTGTTGACCTGCACCGATAATCAATCGCGTAATCGTCGCTTTGGGCTGGCACTTGGCCAAGGTGACGGTGTACAAGCCGCGCAGGATAATATCGGCCAAGTGGTTGAGGGCTTTCGCAATACGAAAGAGGTATGGGCCTTGGCGCAGCGCACTGGGGTTGAAATGCCGATTGTGGAGCAAATCTATCAAGTGCTATATCAAGGTAAGTTGGCGCATCACGCTGCGCGAGATTTGCTGGCTCGCGACAAAAAATCCGAATAGCGGCCACGTGTATCCGCTTATAAATAAACGCGCGGGATGAGAACCGCGCGTTTTTTTTATACACTGGCGCTGGGTGTTGAAACGTTCCGTTGTCGATGATTTTGATAAGGATGAAGGCAGTGAATCAGGTCAGAAAAGAATGCCAGCAGTACCGTGTGTGGCAAGCGGTAAAAAAAGAAGCACGCGAACACTCAGAGCGTGAGCCCATGTTGGCCAGCTTTTACCATGCCACGATTATCAAGCACGATAACCTCGCCAGTGCCTTAAGTTATATTTTGGCCAATAAATTATCCACGCCGTCGATGCCATCGATGGCGGTGCGAGAAGTGATTGAAGAAGTCTACGCTCATGACGCCTCGGTGGCTGAATCCGCTGCCTATGATATCTGTGCCACGGTAGAGCGAGATCCTGCAGTAGAGCTTTACTCCACGCCTTTGTTGTACCTAAAAGGCTTCCATGCCTTGCAAGGTTTCCGCGTAGCGAACTGGTTGTGGCATCAAGGCCGGAATGAGCTGGCAACGTATTTACAAAACCAAATTTCAGTGACCAGTCAAGTGGATGTTCACCCGGCAGCCAGTATCGGGCGAGGGATCATGTTTGACCATGCCACCGGCATCGTGATCGGGGAAACCGCTGTCATCGAAGACAATGTTTCGATACTGCAAGATGTGACCCTCGGGGGGACCGGTAAAGAGGGCGGCGACCGCCATCCGAAAATCCGGACGGGGGTAATGATTGGTGCAGGCGCTAAAATCCTTGGCAATATCGATATTGGTGAGGGCGCGAAAATTGGCTCATGCTCCGTGGTGCTCAATCCGGTACCGCCGCACACCACAGTCGCGGGCGTGCCAGCGAAAATTGTTGGACGTCCGAGCTCACAAATGCCTTCATTGGACATGGATCAAGAGTTTAACGGCTCACACAAAACCTTTATCTCTGGTGACGGCATTTAACCACTGTCACGGCAAAACACAAAAAAACGGAACCGCGAGGTTCCGTTTTTTGATTGCTATGCGCGATTCAGCGCGATATTGCGAGCGACTTAGAAAAGCTTTCTGCCACTTTGTAAAGGTCATCACGAAATGGACGTTTCATGTTCTCAATCGCATCAGTGATGTCGTGGTGAACCATTTTGTCATTCTGAATCCCGACACAACGTCCGCCTTCGCCGCTTTGCAGTAGATCGACCGCATAGGCACCCATCCGAGAGGCAAGGATACGGTCGAACGCACCGGGTTGCCCACCACGTTGAATGTGGCCTAGGATGGTAGCACGCGTTTCGCGGCCAGTTTCGGTTTCAATAAACTTCGCCAGTTCATTGGCATCGGTCATCAGCTCAGTGATCGCGACAATGGCGTGCTTTTTGCCCTTATAAATGCCTTCTTTGACTTTCGCAAGGAGCTTGTCTTTATCCAGACCCACTTCCGGCGTAATGATGTATTCACAGCCACCTGCAATTGATGCCATCAGCGTAAGATCACCACAGTGGCGCCCCATGACTTCAACAATTGAGATCCGCTGGTGCGACGATGAGGTATCACGCAAACGGTCGATAGCGTCGATCACGGTATTCATCGCGGTCATATACCCAATGGTATAGTCGGTACCGGCCACGTCGTTATCAATGGTGCCTGGTAGGCCAATGCAAGGGTAGCCCATCTCAGTCAGTTTTTTCGCGCCCATGAACGATCCGTCACCACCGATCACCACCAGTGCATCAATGCCGTGCATTTTTAAATTTTGGATGGCTTGCTCACGGACTTTTTCGTCAGCAAACTCGGGGAAGCGAGCTGAACCTAGAAAAGTCCCGCCGCGGTTAATCACGTCAGACACGCTTGTTCGGTTTAGGCGTTCGATACGGTTTTGGTGCAAGCCAAGAAAGCCGTCATAAATCCCGTAAACTTCTAATCCTTCGCTCAATGCGCTGCGAACAACACCGCGAATCGCTGCGTTCATACCTGGCGCATCACCGCCACTGGTCAAAACACCAATTTTTCTAACCATGGTTACCCTCTGACTGTTCGTCACTTATTTCGTGCCGATTGCGGAAATGGCAACCTGCTTGCCCCAGTGAACCCGCAATGACGCTTGCTTAAAGTGTAATTTTCCTACTTCTGTAATAGTATTACAATTACTGTAGAAAAAAAGTTGATACATGTCAGCCCGATGAGCTTTTGTTCAGTCTCTCATCACGCTTGTATTTCCCTTGTCACCGCCTGTTTCCTTTGCCACCACCGACTTTGGGTCCTGGTGAATCATGACATCGGCGCCGGGAAAGGCGACCGACAACCTATCTTCCACGACATCTGCAATGGTATGTGCATCCACTAAGGGTAGCTCGTCATCCAGCTCTATGTGGAGTTGGATAAATTTTGTCATACCTGCTTGGCGGGTGCGCAGTTGGTGAATGCCATGCACCCCAACCACAGAGCTAGAAAGGACCGCGATTTTTTCTTGTTCTTCCAGCGGTAACTGCCTATCAAGCAGTGATTGGATGGCCTCGTAAGCCATTCTGATCGCCTGCGACAAGATAAACACACTGATGCCGATGGCAAACCAAGCATCCGCCTGGGTCCAGCCGTACCAACTCAACCCTAAGGCGGCAATAATCGCGACATTCATAAATAAATCAGATTGATAGTGGAGGGCATCGGCGGCAATGGCTGGGCTGGCGGTTTTGCGAATGACCCATTTTTGAAATAAAACTAACCCTAGCGTAATCACTGTGGCCCCGGCACTGACAGCAACGCCAAGCTCTGGGGATGCAATCGGCACTGGCTTGAACAAGCGTTCAAGGCCACTGAGGAGCAAAAAGGAGGCCGATCCGACGATAAAGGTTGATTGCGCGAGTGCGGCGAGGGATTCGGCTTTGCCGTGGCCAAAACTGTGTTCACTGTCAGCGGGTTGGACGGCGTACCGCACCACGATCAAATTGGTCAACGAGGCCAATAAATCAAGCAGAGAGTCGACAAATGAGGCCAGCACACTGACCGATCCTGTCAGCCACCATGCAATCAATTTGGCTAGGAGTAACGTGGTCGCGACTGCGGTGGCAGCCCACGCGGCGGCCTCGACCCAGAAAGCATACTGTTTTTTCATAAAAAAGGGCTGTGTAATGAAACGCAACCCTTAGTATATAGACTGTTGACCCGATGCGTATGACACGACGCCGATTTATCGTGAACAATTGCCTCGACGATCATGGTGACCTTGGCCGCGCTGGCCTTTTTCTTTATCCCAGCCGCTGTGTCGGCGTTGATCATGCATCTTAGCTAAAAAGGTCTGTTGCTGCTCTGACGTCAATACTTGCATCATGGCATGCATGTGGCGAACACGCTCGATACCTTGCCCGTGCATTTTTCGGCCGTGTTGTGGCATGGCATTGACTAGCTCGGTGGCCGCCGCTTCATCAAATTCAGGTTGAGTAAGCAGTGCCCCATTTTCTGCTGGAATCCGTCACGCGCCTGGAGACGCTGCTCGCGATAGGTTTCGCTCAGGGTGTCGAGTTGTGATTGTTGTGCTCTGGTTAAATCCAGATCTCGCCAGATCCCGCGATTTGAATCATCACCGAAATGCGGGGTAGCCAGTGCGGGAATCGCAATAAGTGCCACCGCTAAGCCAAGGGTTAAACGTTTCATCCTGTTTCTCCAATATTGAGGTGTACGCTTTTAGACTAACCGTTGGGATGTAAAGTCACGTTATGCGATGTAAAGATGGGTAAAGTCATGCTTGTGCCGGTGCCGCTATGATAAAAAGATTGTATTAAGTGTCACTGGATTGAGGGAGGGTCGCGGGCGATGCAGCAGGTTTTAATTATTGACGATGACACCGAATTGACCGCACTGCTTCAGGAGTTGCTGTCACTGGAAGGGTTTTCGATTCGCTGTGCGGATAATGGGCAAATGGGTTTGACGATGGCGAGTGAATTACCACCAGATATCATTTTGCTCGATGTCATGATGCCGGTCTTGAACGGCATGGAAACCTTACGTCAGATCCGCGCGACGTCACATGTTGCGATTTTGATGTTGACGGCGCGAGGTGAAGAGGTCGACCGCGTGATGGGCTTAGAGCTTGGGGCGGATGATTACCTGGCCAAACCGTTTAGTGATCGAGAGCTGCTAGCCAGAATGCGGGCGATTTTACGACGCACTCGCTTACCGGCCCCCGACTTGCCGACCCCAGCGCAAGAGCCTGTTTTGGCCCATGACGACGTGCGTGTCTATCCACACCGGCTGGAAACAGTATGCCAAGGTGAGACTGTCGATCTGACCGGCATGGAGACAGAAATGTTGGCGTGTTTGCTGGCACACCCAGGCGAGGTGGTGAGTAAAGCCCTCTTGAGCGAGCAGGTGTTAGGCAAGCGTCTGATGCCATTTGACCGTGCTGTGGATGTGCATATTTCTAATTTGCGCAAAAAGTTACCTGAGCGTGCGGATGCCAAACCAAGAATCAAAACGCTGAGAGGGAAGGGGTATTTATGGGTCGACTAGCCAGCGTGCGTCAAACCCTATCTCGTGTTCCTTTTTTGACCAGTTTGTATGGTCGGGTTTTCGTGATTTTTTGGCTCACATTATTACTGGTATTAGCGGCGGTAATTTGGGTACAGCGTGGCGATCCGCGATCGCTGCACTCGATGTCGGCCGCGGAGCAAGCACGTATTTCTGCTCAAATAAATCAGTTAGTGAGCATCTCGACGGCACGCGATATACCGATAGTGACGCTCGTTACCAGACATAATCAGCGCCGGGGTCACCGCCACAGCCGGGTGGCGAACACGCTTTACTGGGTCCCCAAATCGGCCCGGATTGACGATTTACCGACCGAGTTACGCCGCTTTATGGCCCAAACCGCCGAGACGGAGCAGCCGATGCAACGCTTGGTGCGTCGCGCGATGCTTGCCGGTCCTTTTCCCGTAAGCACCGATAATGCACAAGGCAATCTTTATCATGCCCGTCGTTGGCAGCCTCGTCTTCCTTTCGTGTTGAAAATACTGGAAACACCGCAGCATTTGTTGCTGGTTACTATGTTGGTGAGCACTCCCCTGTTGCTTTGGTTAGCCTATACACTGACGCGTCCCGCGCGCCGTTTTGAGGCGGCGAGTCGCCGTGTGGCCAACGGTGACTTGGTGCCGGACCCTGTGTTAGAGAGTGGCCCGCGGGAATTCAGTGAAGCCGGGAAGGGATTTAACCGCATGGTGACCGCGCTCAATCAAATGGTGACCGGGCAACAGCAACTGGTCTCGGATATTTCTCATGAATTGCGGTCGCCACTGACGCGCTTACAAATGGCAAGAGCTTTGGCTGAACGTGAGTTGGGGCAAAGTGACAGTTTGGCCAGAATTGACCGGGAAGCCGGTCAACTTGAAGCCTTAATTGCTGAGCTGCTCACCTTATCCAAGCTGCAAGCACAAGGGCAGCTTGAGCGAGCGTCAACTCGTGCGGATGCGTTGTGGCAGTCGGTGGTTGAAGATGCGAGTTTCGAAGCGAGTCAACAAGGTAAACAGATCACCATTACACCATGGCCGTTGGTTACATTGAGTGTGAATTCGCGCCTAGCCTGTAGCGCGTTGGAAAACGTGCTAAGAAACGCGATCCGTTATGCACACGTGGGTATCGATATCAACACCTACCTTGATGATACCATGCTGGTCATCCAGATCGCCGATGATGGTCCGGGGGTGCCAGACGCTATGTTGGACGATATCTTCCGGCCTTTCTATCGTGTTTCTGCCGCCCGCGAGCGGCAATCTGGCGGGACAGGGCTGGGGCTTGCTATCACCGCGCAAGCGGTACAGCAGCATGGTGGACAGGTGCTGGCCCAAAATCGACCGGATGGTGGACTGATGGTCACACTTCGCTGGCCGGTGCATTAACATTGCGCTGGTTCCCTGCGGTTGCGACAATAACGTCCTATTTCTCACTGTGGTAACTGACCATGTTTGACATTGCGCTTTATGAGCCAGAAATTGCGCCCAACACGGGCAATATTATTCGATTATGTGCTAATTGTGGTGCCAACTTGCACTTAATTGAACCATTAGGCTTCGATTTGGAAGAGAAAAAGGTCCGCCGTGCGGGGTTGGATTATCATGATCTGACGCGAGTCACCCGGCATGCCAGTTATGCCGCCTTTATCGATGCCATGGCGGGACGTCGGATCTTTGCGTGTACCACCAAAGCGACGCAATATCATACCCAGGCAGCATTTGCACCTGGTGACGTGCTGTTGTTTGGCCCTGAAACACGTGGACTACCGCACGATCTTATTCAGGCATTACCGGATACGCAGCGTTTGCGTATCCCGATGCAGCCTGAGGCACGTAGTCTCAACCTCTCCAACGCCGTGGCGATCATTGGTTATGAAGCCTGGCGGCAACTTGGCTTTAATGGCGCACAATAAAAAACGCCCCCATTAGACCTGGGGGCGTTTTTCTATGCGTTTAGCGAGCGAGTGACTTACGCTTTTTTCGCCTCAGCCGCTGCTTTCGCGATCGCCGCAAAGCCCGCTGCGTCGAGGGCAGCGCCGCCAACGAGGGCGCCGTCGATATCTGGCATTGCGAACAGTTCAGCCGCGTTACCAGCTTTTACTGAGCCGCCGTATTGGATAACCACCTTGCTGGCAACATCTTCGCTATAAGACGCAATGTGCTTACGGATGGCAGCGTGAATATCTTGCGCCTGCTGAGCAGTTGCCGCTTTGCCGGTGCCGATCGCCCAGATTGGCTCATACGCGATCACTGCATCGTTCAAGGCTTCAACCCCTTGTGATTGGATCACAGCGTCCAGTTGGCGTGAACATACCGCTAGGGTTTCACCCGCTTCGTTTTGCGCGTCTGATTCACCGATACACAGAACAGGCGTTAGGCCATTTTCTTTCAAGAAAGCAAATTTCTTCGCCACAAACTCGTCAGACTCTTGGTGATACTCACGGCGCTCAGAGTGACCAATGATGATATGCGTCGCTCCGACGTCTTTCAGCATCTCTGCCGAGATATCGCCGGTGAATGCGCCGCTGTTGTTAGTGTCTACGTTTTGCGCGCCAAGTTTTATCGCGCTATCAGCCAGCTGTTGCTCTGCTTGTGCCAAATACATCACAGGGGGTGCAACCGCCACGTCAACGCCTTCAACGTCTTTTAGTTCAGCATTAAGGCCGTTAAGCAGTTCAGTGACCATGGCTTTGCTGCCATTGAGTTTCCAGTTACCCATTACCAATGGATGGCGCATAGGAGTTCCTCCGCGGTTGAGTTGATTTGAAGTTAAAAGATGTAAAGAAGGTAGTCTATTGTCGCGTGGCCTTCTCTGTTTAAAATCATAGAATGACGAGAATGTTTCCGTTTTTACCCGTTTTAGACGTAAAAGGGAACCTTAAGTAGTAAATTTTCATCATATTGGCATCCCGATATCGACGAAAGTGTGACCGCCGCGCTCGTGTCATGCGATGAGTTTCGGCACTATGCGGGTTGGCATTTTTAAAAGAGGGAGTTTTATGCCCCATTTGGTGATGGAATATACCGAAGCGCTTGCGGAGCGCGTCAATATTGATCAGCTGGTGGATGATCTGCACCAAGCGGCGATGGCTACGGACTGTTTTGATCCTGACGCGCTAAAATCACGTGCTGTCCCTTGCGGTGTTTGGCGTGTCGGCGCGCAAGCCGATCGTAGCGAGTTTGTGCATGTTGAGTTTCGCTTACTGGCGGGACGCAGTGATCAACAAAAACAGCAAATCAGTGACGCGTTAGCCAGGCCGCTGCGTGACCATGCTGGCCATGTCACTAGCCTAACGGTGGAAGTCCGTGACATGGATACTACCAGTTATCGCAAGTGGGTCGGCCCCAATCATGCCTTATGAGTGATTAAACCCCGTTTATCTCGATTGAGTGGGGGAGTGTGGGTGCGTTGGCGGCTTGTCCCACTTTAAATTCCATGATGTCCGCTTGGTGGCTGCGCAAGGCGTCTGGGTTGGTAAACGCAGTCGAAAAGCGCGAATACTGACGAGTCAGTGCTTGGAAAAGCATCATATTGACGTGTAACGGATTTTTACCATGATCAATCATGCGATTGATATGGCTCAACATGGCATGAAGCTGGGGCTGGGTAGCGTGGGACGCATTAGCGATCACCTCTTCGCTCATTTTTAGCCGCAGTGTTTCTAACGCGTGGGGATCGGTCTGGGCCAAAGCGGCCAGCTCGTCAAAAGAAGGAAGGGTCTTCATCGCATACTCCTTACGCGTCGCCGGCCGCGTGGCCGTGTTACCAAAGCGTTAATATAACTATGAGTCGGGGTTTATCAGGGATCAAACTTGCGCTGTCTGGCTACGTTGGCGGTATGAATAGAGAAGTAGGCGGTGTGTGGAGTAATTAACTGAATCTATGTCGTTTTTATGGGTTTATTATCGCGGATAAAAATGCCCCGCTTTACCGTATGCGTACCAGCAAAGCAGGGGAGCGTTTTACCAATAATGCTCCGTAGTCACATTCCCGGGCTTGCGGCGTAAATTTTTACTGAGCCTTTTCCTTCGAGCAGTGTTTTCACTTCTTTGACCATCGCAGGGTTACCACATAACATCACCTGGCTATGCTCGGGGGTCAGGGGAAGGCCAACCACGCGCTCGAGTAATCCGTCGTCGAGTGCGTGTGTGATACGGCCTGACAAGGCACCAGCGGTAGGTTCACGACTGACGAAGGGCTGAACCACCAGTTGATCGGGGTATTTTTCTGCCAGTGCGTTGATACGGGCTTGATACGTCAAATCCGCGGCAAAACGGACGGCATGGACCAAGATGATTTTACGAAAACGCGACCAGACATCGCCTTGCTCCATCAGTGATATGTAAGGGCCGATGGCTGTCCCCGTGGCAATCATCCAGAGGTGCTGACCTGGTGGTACTTCATCCAAGGTAAAATAGCCGGCTGGATCTTGGGTGATCATCACGTTATCACCTGGTTCGAGCGCGTGAAGGCGGGGTGACATCAGGCCATCAGCGACACGTGTCGCATACACTTCTAAGTATTTACTTTGTGGAGGGTTCACAAACGAATAGGCGCGCTGGATCAGTTTGCCATCGATCTCCATCCCTAGCTTTGTGAACTGGCCTGCCGTAAACGGCGAGACAGGGGCGGATAACACCAGGCTGAAGAGATCCTTTGTCCAATGTTGGTTCTCCACGACGTCAGCCTTGATCCAAGTGGCCATATTACCTCCTCACGTTTTATCTCCAATGCGGTATGTACAGCGACGCTGTCCTGAAACAATGTGTTCTTCACGTTCAACCCGATAATGGTCGCCCAGTAAGTGTCGGAATAACTGAATTTCTGAGCGACATAGCGCAGGGCAGGTTTTCGCTGCTTGACAGATAGGGCAGTGATGTTCAATCAACATATAGTCGGCGCCGTCTCGGTGAAGCTCGGCCATATACCCCTCGCTCTCTCTAAGATACGCCAAGGTTTGCAATTTAGCCTCTAAATTATCGCAATCTTTGAGCGCATCTTGATATTGGGCGAAGATCGCTGTTTCACGCTGGGCGATCACTTTCGCCACCCCTTGGTCACCAAAAACTCCTTGCACCGAATCGATCAAGGTGACGGATAAATCATGATGGCTATCCGCAAATCGACGGTGTCCAGTCGCCGTTAGAGACCAATGGCGTGTAGGACGGCCGACCTTGGCGCGGATATCTTCAAAATCCACTAAGCCATCACGCTCTAGCTTTGTAAATGCTGACGCACGCCCATAGTCGTCATATTCAGCTTGTCCGCTAAGACTTTTGCACTGACACTGCCTTCGCGCTTAATGGTGTCTAAAATGCGGTCAGTGGATTTCATGGTCCGGACCTCGATTACCCCAATGGCAAGTGTGCAAACGCATACTCACAAATAAATAAAGTAAAGTATTTATAAAAGGGTAATCGAAATCGATAGACTTGACCAGTCAGCGGCCGCATTCATGACGGTGAAAGCTATAAAATGTGCGGTTTGATCGCCTCATCTTTACGGCTTAAATAGTGGGTGGAACAAATGCGGCGAATAGTCCGACATTGGCCACGAACCACCAAGGTTTCTGTGGTTGCTAGATCACCTTGCCGGCTGATCCCATCAAGCAGATCGCCCTTGGTGATGCCGGTGGCGGCAAAAACAACATGATCGCTACTGGCCATTTGCGATAGCGTGAGCACTTGTCGGGGTTGAATGCCCATTTGTTCGCAACGTGCGATTTCTTGTTCGCCATGCAGGCGGTTATCTGGGGTGTCACCTTTCACATCATGACGAGGCAGCAAACGGCCTTGCATATCCCCGCCCAATGCACGGATCACGGCCGCGGAGATCACACCCTCTGGTGCGCCGCCGATCCCAACCATCACGTCCACCTCACTTTCTGGCATACAGGTCAAAATCGAGGCAGCGACATCGCCGTCAGGAAATGCAAAAACCCGGATCCCTTGTGCTTGCATATGAGCAATGATGTCATCATGGCGGGGTTTAGCTAACGTTGCGACGACTAAGGTGTCGAGTGTTTTGCCCAGTGCAATGGCGACATTATCGAGGTTCTCAAGCAGGGGTTTATTGAGGTCAATCGCGCCTTTGGCACTGGGGCCCACCACTAACTTTTCCATGTACATGTCCGGCGCTTTTAAAAAGCTGCCTTTTTCTCCAGCGGCCAGTACTGCCAAGGCGTTGGCTTGACCCATCGCTGTCATGCGTGTGCCTTCAATGGGATCAACGGCAATATCGACCGCTTCTCCGCCAAGCCCGACCTGCTCACCAATATATAGCATGGGGGCGTCATCGATTTCCCCTTCACCAATGACAACTTCACCGTCAATTTCGGTGAGGTTAAGCAAGGTGCGCATTACCTCAACCGCAGCATTATCTGCTGCGTTTTTATCCCCTCTTCCCAGCCACTTATAACCAGCGAGAGCGGCACCTTCGGTCACGCGAGAAAAAGCCAATGCGAGATCACGTTTCATGAGTACTCCAGAATGTCAGCCATATTAAGACAGGCGTCAGCCTAATTTTCGCGCAGTTTATCAGAAATAGAAAACGTTTGCGTGACGGTCGCGAGGGTGATTTTTTTCATCGCCGTGTGATAGTTGGCGAAGTCGCTGCATTTTTGCGCACTTGTCCATGAACAGGTAGTGAGAATAGTGGCAGTCTGATATCACCTGAGTACAATAAAGTCGGGGTGCACACCTGTTGCACGGGTTGCTGCCTGATGGGCAGTAACGGGATCAATCGTCAGAAATAAGGTGGCCTTGATGTCATTGGAAGTATTAGAACAACTCGAAGCTAAAGTACAAATGGCGGTGGATACCATTTCGCTGCTACAAATGGAACTCGAAGAGCTCAAAGAGAAGAACGGGTCGCTGGAGCAAGACGCCGTGGCGGAAAAAGAAAGCCGTGAGCAATTGGCACAAGAAAACGCCAAGCTAAAAGAAGAGCAAGAAGCCTGGCAGAATCGCATTCGCAGCTTGCTGGGTAAGATTGAGAGCGTTGAATAAACCAAAAACAGAGCCGATGGGCTCTGTTTTTCATTGGTCAGCGTGCGTCATTAATCCTCGTCGAGGTCATCGTCTTCTTCGTCGACCTCGGTGATGCTAAGCGGATCCGGCGATAAAATAACGCCTGTGGTATCGGCATAGACATGGTCATCAGGCAAGAAGGTGACACCACCAAAGTTGACGGGAACGTCGGTTTCTCCGGTGCCTTGCTCATCAGCACCCACAGGAATAGACGCTAGCGCTTGGATACCAATATCAATTTCATCAATGGTATCGACGTCACGCACACAGCCATAAACAATGATGCCAGCCCAGTCGTTATCTGCTGCGAGCTGTGCAATCTCGCCATCAATCAAGGCTCGGCGTAACGAGCCACCGCCATCGATCAACATAACCCGCTGTTCGCCGTCTTGCTCGGCCATCTCTCGAATTAAGCCTGTATCTTCGAAGCATTTTACTGTGGTAATTTGGCCACCAAACGAGTTGCGGCCCCCATAAGAGCTAAACATTGGCTCCACGACATCCACTTGGTCGAGGTACATGTCGCATAGTTCCGAGGTATTGTATTCCATAGTCTAACTTCTTGTTGAGGCAGAAAAAGGCTGACAAGCTTACGCTGCCAACATGGCAAGTCCAAGTATAACGGGGCAATAAGGGTTTGCAATGACAAAGCGGCTAATCTGTGTCTTTATTAGACTAACAGCATTCCAGTCATAAATAGCCCATTGGTTACCAAGGCGCAGCGCACCATGCTTCCCATCATGGGACGAAGCGCGGTCGCATTGGCCGTTTGATACACTTCACGTCCATGGCGTACTAATAGAGGAACACTCGCCAAAAATAGCCATCCTAACCAGGCCTGTAAGGTTAACGCCGCGAATAGTGAGTAACACACAATCGCACCGGCAAGCAGGATGACATGATATTGCCGGCCTCGTTCGGGCCCCAGGCGCACCACCAGTGTGTGTTTGCCACAAGCTCGATCGTTGTCAATATCACGTAAGTTATTGATGTTTAGTACGCCGACAGCCAGTAATCCGCATGCCGTAGCGGGCAAAATGACCAGTGAGTCGATCTGTCCAACTTGTAAATAGTAGGTGCCTGCGACGCCTAGCCAACCAAAAAACATGAGAACAGATAAATCACCGAGCCCTCGATATCCATAAGGTTTGTTACCGACGGTGTAAGTGATGGAGGCGACGATTGCCATTAATCCGAGCAATAAAAAACTAATAATATCGGTGGGCTGTTGGCAGGCGATTGCGATCAGTCCGCCGCCACTTAAGACCGTTAAAGCAACATTGAATATCAGGGCCCGACGCATGGTGGTGAGGCTCACTTTACCCGATTGAATCGCGCGCATCGGACCTAATCGGGTCATGTTGTCCGTGCCTTTTATCGCATCCCCGTAGTCATTGGCAAGATTAGAGAGGATTTGTAAGAACAAGGCGGTGATCAGCGCCATCACACTGATGGACCAAGAGAGGCTTCCTTGCGTGGCAGCGACGGCACTTCCCGATAGAATAGATGTCACGGCCAAAGGCAGGGTTTTGGGTCGCGCAGCATCAAGCCAAATAGCAAGAGTAGGGTGCAGCATAGCGATCCTCGAGACGAAAAAACGATATCGCTATTATCGCGTAAGCGGCATAAGGAGTAACGAGCTTGCGGTCGAAATCCGGCGTCCTATTGCGCCAGCTCAAGTTTTGATGCAAAAAAGGGCAGCGTTTGCTGCCCTGAATTCGATATTAACGCAGTGGTTACAGAATAAAGCGGCTTAAGTCTTCGTCATCCACCAGCTCTTCGTAGGTGGCTACGGACGTATTCCGCGTCAACCACGACCTGTTGACCGGCACGTTCTCTGGCTTCGTATGAGACATCTTCCATCAATCGCTCCATCAAGGTATGGAGACGACGCGCGCCGATGTTTTCGGTTTTCTCATTGACCCGCCACGCCGCGGAAGCGAGCTCATCAATACCGCTTTGCTCAAAGCTCAAGTCAATCTCCTCGGTTTTGAGTAGCGCCGAGTATTGTTGGGTCAGTGAGGCGTTAGGTTCGGTGAGGATCCGCTTGAAGTCATTGGTTGAGAGCGCTTCCAGTTCGACGCGGATTGGCAGACGGCCTTGTAGCTCTGGGATCAGGTCAGATGGACGTGATACCTGGAAGGCACCGGAAGCGATAAACAGGATATGATCGGTGTTGATCATGCCATGCTTGGTTGAGACCGTACTGCCTTCAACTAACGGTAAGAGATCACGCTGTACCCCTTCACGGGACACATCGCCACCACTGGTGTTGCCGGATTTACAGATTTTATCAATCTCATCCACGAACACAATGCCGTTGTTCTCTACCATGTGAATGGCTTGCTCTTTGATTTCTTCTTGGTTGACCAGCTTGGCGGCCTCTTCTTCGGTCAGCGCCTTCATTGCGTCTTTGATTTTCATCTTACGCTTTTTGGTGCTGTTGCCGGCAAGGTTTTGGAACATCCCTTGCAGCTGGTTGGTCATTTCTTCCATGCCTGGAGGTGACATGATTTCCACACCCATTTGCGGTGCAGCCACATCGACTTCTACTTCTTTATCGTCAAGTTTCCCTTCGCGTAATTTTTTACGGAAGCTTTGGCGCGTTGACGAATCTTCTTGGCTCTCTTCGTTTTGACCCCATGCATCACGCGCTGGTGGCAATAAGATATCGAGAATCCGGTCTTCTGCTTGCTCTTCCGCGTGGAATTTGACCTTTTCCATCGCCTGCTGCTGGGTCAGGTTCATTGCCACATCCGCGAGATCGCGAATAATGGTTTCGACTTCTTTCCCCACATAGCCCACCTCGGTGAACTTGGTCGCTTCTACCTTGATAAAAGGTGCATTGGCTAACCGTGCGAGACGACGCGCAATTTCGGTTTTACCCACACCGGTAGGACCGATCATCAAGATGTTTTTCGGGGTCACTTCCGCACGCAAGTCTTCTGGCAGTTGCATACGGCGCCAGCGGTTTCGCAGTGCGATCGCCACCGCACGTTTGGCATTGTCTTGACCGATAATATGGCGATCAAGTTCGTGCACTATTTCGCGTGGAGTCATTTCAGACATCACTAATCCTGTTTATTACTCTCGAGTTCTTCAACCGTGTGTTGTTGGTTTGTAAACACACATATATCACCGGCGATGGTTAGCGCTTTCTCTGCAATCTCGCGGGCGTCTAACTCGGTGTTTTCTAGCATGGCAATGGCAGCGGCTTGCGCATAGTTTCCGCCTGAGCCAATGGCGATCAGGTCGTTCTCTGGCTCAACCACATCACCATTACCGGTAATGATTAAGGACGCGGTTTCATCGGCGACGGCCAGTAAGGCTTCGAGGCGACGCAGTGCGCGATCGGTTCGCCATTCTTTGGCAAGCTCAACCGCGGCTTTGGTTAGGTGCCCTTGGTGGAGCTCAAGCTTACGCTCAAAGCGCTCAAATAAGGTAAAGGCATCCGCGGTACCGCCAGCAAAACCGGCTAATACTTGGCCGTTATATAAGCGACGAACTTTTCGAGCATTGCCTTTCATCACGGTATTGCCGAGCGATACTTGACCATCGCCAGCAATAACCACTTTACCTTCGCGACGGACGGAGACGATTGTAGTCACGGGAACCTCTTTGTTTGTGTCTGGTACACCAGATGGGTGATTAGTGTAAATGGTTGGGTTTTGACGCTGACTTTTCAAGGGGTGGGAGGAATTTCACTTGGCGGTGAGGCGAACAAATCGCCTCGTTTAATAAATTGACCCCTTGATCCTGTCTCCCCGCTGACTATTCCCAATACCAGATGGCACAAGGTTCGACGCCGGCACGGCGCAGCATATTGCGATCTTTCTCTGCTTGCCGTTTGCGAGGGTACGGACCGAGCACAACACGATACCAGGTGCCTTTCTCGCCAGGGCTTACTTTGATTTGGCTTTCTAAGCCTGAAACGCAATGATGGCTTTACGTTCATTGGCCTGCCCTTGGCTACGGTAAGCACCGCATTGCATGAGGTAAGGACGGGTAGATTGTGGCAGCGCTTTGGCTTTTACTTCCACTTCTTTGCCTTCCAGCTCTTCGATATAGCGCCACTTTTCTTCCGGCTTTTTCGGGAGGCTTTCCCCCTGGCTTTGTGTGGCTGGCTGATCGCGAGTTGCAGGGGGAGAAGGGCGGTGCTGGTGCATCGGTTTTGCTCAACCAATACAGGCCATAAGCAAACGCGCCAACTAAGATTGCAGCGAGAAGGGCCCATTTAAACGGGAAGCCAGCGCGCGTCTTTGTCGGTTGGCGGCGGGTATTTTTTTTACGCGGCGCTTTGCCACGTTTGACGTAATCACGAGTTGCCACAGCAAATAATCAAATTAAGAAGCCAGTAAAAGGCTTATATTACTGGCTTCAGCCTGTGCTGACTAGTCTTACTACCGAGACGGTGGGGCGACGCTCTCACGGATCACCAGCTTGGCGTCCAAAAGTCGCGATCCGGGATTCACTTCTCGTCCTTGTAAGGTGTTCAGTAACATTAACATCGCTTGGCGACCAATGTCGTAGCGAGGTTGTGATACGGTCGTGAGGGGGGGATCGCAATATTCAGCAAACTGGATATCGTCAAAGCCTACCATCGAGATGTCTTGCGGCACTCGCATCCCCAAACGTTTCGCTTGTTGCATCGCTCCGACGGCCATCACATCGCAATGACAGAATACCGCAGTCGGTGGCTCAGGCAGTGAAAGCAAATGAGTCATGGCGCGGGCACCGGACGCAAAACTAAAGTCACCAACGACGCTATAAGCAGGGTTGATGGTGATCCCCGACCGATGTAACGCTTGCTGATAGCCTTGTGAGCGGAACTGCGTTAATGCCGTCTCCGGTACACCGGTAATGTTAGCGATTCGGGTATGACCGACTTGTGTCAGGTAATTAACGGCCTCAAAGGCGGCGGTGAGGTTATCGATATGAACAGTTGGTAACTCCAAGTCTGGCGCATATTCACAGGCCATGACCAGGGGGGGCAAGTTTTTTTGCTCAGGCTTGCTGACATCAAAAGGGACATCAGAGCCAAGCAGCAACATGCCATCCGCTTGTTTGGTAAAGACCAAATTAACGAATGAATTTTCGCGGTGGTGTTGCTGGGCACTGTCACCAAGTAAAACCAGGTAGCCATGTTCCATTGCGGCTTCTTCAATGCCGCGAATGATCTCACTGAAGTAAGGATCACAAATATCCGGTACGATAGCGACGATGGTTTTTGATTCGTTGCGGCGCAAGTTCCGTGCGAGTGAATTGGGGGAATAACCGGCTTCAACCACAGCATGCTCAACTTTTTTACGCGTGGAGGCTGATACCTTTTCTGGGTTCATCAGTGCGCGCGATACCGTTGCTGTGGATACACCGGCAATGTGGGCAACGTCCTTCATTGTCGCCATAATGACAGTCCTCTTGTTATCTGTATTGTGAGATCAAACAGTTATTAGCTCATCTGACCTGTTTTCTTAGCCAATTGCGGCTTTATTTTACCTAGCCTTGTCCAATTTAAACACGGACAAGCTAACACTTATTGCAATGAAAGCGTGATCTATGTCGCTTTACTGCAAGGGAATGTTAAGAAAGGTCTTGCGGCTCAACATCTAATGACCAACGTACTCTACGTGAAAGCGGCAATTGATGGATCGCAGGAAGAGCAACCGTTAACCATTGCTGCATGACTTTTCGGCTTGGTGCTTGGATTAATAATTGCCAGCGATAACGGCCCGCGCGTTTGGCCATCGCTGCGGGCATAGGACCCATGATATGGCTTTGATCTTGTTGAATGGGTGAAGCCGCGAGGGTTTGACGCACTTGTTGTAAAAATTGCTGCACACTGTTTTCTTCGTGACCTTCGGCACGGAATAAACTCAGGAATGTGTACGGCGGAAGCCAAGCTTGGCGGCGTTCCGTGAGGGCTGATTCGGCAAAGGCTTGATAGCCTTTATGCACCAGCGATTGGATCAGGCTATGCTCAGGGTGGTGAGTTTGTAATAGCACCGTCCCTGGTTTACTGGCGCGTCCTGCTCGTCCGGCCACTTGCACCATCAGCTGAGCGAGTCGTTCGGGCGCGCGAAAATCATTACTAAACAAGGCACCGTCGACATCAACTAAAGCCACCAGTGTGACATTGGGGAAGTGGTGCCCTTTGGCGAGCATCTGCGTGCCCAGTAGTATCTGATATTCGCCCTTTTCGATCCCGTTAAGATAGGTCTCTAAGCTCCCCTTGCGCCGAGTATTATCGCGGTCAATACGCACGGTTTGATACTCAGGGAAAAGCTCGCCCAACTGGTTTTCTAGCTGCTCGGTGCCCACGCCCACACTGATTAATTGGGTGGAGCCGCAATCGCCGCACTGGTGCGGGACGGGTTTTTGATGGCCACAATGATGGCAGCGCAATTCTTGATGTTGCTGGTGAAGAGTGTAGTAAGCATCACAACGTTGACAATTAGCGAGCCAACCGCATTCATGGCACATCATGGCGGGCGCATAACCACGGCGGTTTAAAAACAGCATCACCTGATTGCCTTGTTGCAGGTGCTGCCGCATTTCGGCAATGAGTGGGGCGGATAACCCGGCCTCGAGATAGTGCCCTTTGATGTCGAGTATCCCTTGGCGCGCCGTAACCGCATTGCCGGGGCGCTGAGTGAGCTTGAGGTACTGATATTTACCGGTTTTCGCGTTATGTAAGCTTTCTAAAGAGGGCGTGGCAGAGCCGAGTATTACCGGCACCTGTTCTTCATGCCCGCGCATAACGGCCAAGTCCCGGGCATGGTAACGGAAGCTATCTTGCTGTTTATACGAGGGGTCATGCTCTTCATCAATAATGATGATGCCCAAATTGGCCATTGGCGTGAACAGCGCAGACCGCGTACCAATAATGATCGCGGCTTGGTTCTCGCGCGCCGCCAGCCAGGCTTTTAGTCGATCGTTGTCATTTAAGCCTGAATGCATCACGGTGACGGGGACACGAAAGCGGCGTTCAAATCGACGAATGGTTTGCGGGGTGAGGCCGATTTCTGGTACTAAAATTAAGGCTTGCTCACCGCGTTCAAGCACGGGTTCGAGCACGTTCAGGTACACTTCTGTTTTCCCTGACCCGGTGATCCCCTCGAGTAAGGCGCAAGCAAAGCCATCATTGGCATTAATAGTCGCCACCGCCATCGCCTGCTCATGATTGAGCGCGGGTTTATCTTCGGTCACGGCAAAATGCGGTTGCCAAACTTGGGCATCTAGCGGTGGTGTGTAAGGGGCTATCCAGCCTTTTTCGGCTACGGTTTTTAGTCACCGGTGCGCCGATGTCTTGTTCTATCAAGTCGGCATGAGTGGCAGGGCCGTGAGTGAGTAACTGCAACACCCGGGCTTGTTTGGGTGCACGGCTCAGACCCGAAAGAGGTTGGTTTTGTCCTGACTCGGTAATTTGCCACCATTTTTGCTGCTGTAATGTCGCCGGCCGTCCTTTTCGAAGCTGGGTTGGCATCACGGCGCCCATCGCATCGCCTAACGGGTGATGATAAAAACGGCTTGCCCAATGGAGTAAATTGTAGACGCCAGGCGTCCAAACCGGTTGGGTATCCAGCACGGCATCGATCGCCTTGAGTTGGCTCGCGTCGACACTAGCGGTGGAGGATAAGCCCATGACAATGCCAACTTTGTGTTGGCGGCCAAACGGAACTTTCACGCGCCCACCAATGATGGGGCGTTGATTGTCACCAATTCGGTAATCAAACGTTTTCGCCAACGGGACCGGTAGGGCCACTTGAGCAAACTGTTCCATCACAACATCTTATTGACTAGAAGGAAGCTCAGTGTAACGGTTCACCTTGGGTTGGCAAAGCCTTGTTGTACGGTGACGTGGCGTGGTGGTTGCACAAAAAAGTTGCGAAACCGGAGGGGCTTGATTAGAATTGCGCGCCTTAGAAAATATTTGTTAACGACGTGTGGTGCCCGGCTTAGGATCGGGAGAGCGACACGGCCTTTAAAATGAGGTTATCCCTATGAAAGCTGGTATCCATCCAGAGTACAAAGCCGTCACAGCAAAATGCTCGTGCGGTAACGAATTTTCGTTCAGCACAACGCTAGGTAAAAACATCAACCTAGACGTGTGTGACAAATGTCACCCATTCTACACCGGTAAGCAGCGTATCCTTGATGCTGGTGGCCGTGTTGACCGCTTTAAGAAACGTTTCGGTGCCCTTAGCAGCAAAAAATAAGCCGCTAAAGACCGAATACAGAGAAAGGACGCGTAAGCGTCCTTTTTTTGATCTTAGTGTCACTGTTCTCGCCCAACCGGTCCGAGCTTTCTGTTGAATCAGTGGTTAAGGCTGGTGGACGTTTACCCTCTGCGTTACCATCTTTACCCTTATACAAACCTTTCCTGTGTGGTTTGTAGAGTGTCTGGCTAATACCGGTCATCCTTCCTTACCGGTATTGGTTATCCCTTCACGATAATAACTAGGAAAACGACATGTCGGACGATAAACGCCAGCAAGCGCTGGATTATCATGCATACCCTACCCCCGGAAAAATCTCCGTTGAACTGAGTAAGCCTGCTGATTCAGCGGCGGATCTTGCACTTGCCTACAGCCCAGGGGTCGCTGAGCCTGTGCGTGAAATAGCCCAAGATACGGATGCGGTGTATCGCTATACCGGTAAAGGCAATATGGTCGCGGTGATATCCAATGGGACCGCTATTTTGGGATTAGGGAATTTAGGGCCGATGGCGTCAAAGCCCGTCATGGAAGGTAAAGCGTTATTGTTCAAGCGTTTTGCAGGCTTGGACTCGATCGACATCGAAGTCAAACATCGCACCATCGATGAGTTTGTTGATACCGTTGCCAATATTGCGGATACCTTTGGCGGTATTAATCTCGAAGATATTAAAGCCCCAGATTGTTTTGAAATTGAAAAGCAGCTGATTGAGCGCTGCGAAGTGCCTGTTTTCCATGATGACCAACATGGTACCGCGATCGTAACTGCCGCTGGTATGCTGAACGCGCTTGAGTTGCAAGGTAAAAAAATCGGAGAGGCCACCATTGTATGTCTGGGGGCGGGCGCCGCTGCGGTGGCCTGTATGGAGCTATTGATCAAGTGTGGCGCACAGCGCGAAAAGATTTACATGCTGGATCGCAAAGGCGTGATCCACACCCGTCGTGATGACATTAACAAGTATAAGCAGCTGTTTGCCAATAACACCGACAAACGCACCCTCGAAGACGTGATTGAAGGCGCGGACTTGTTTGTAGGGGTGTCAGGTCCGGATTTGCTCTCGCCTGAGGCATTAAAACTGATGGCGAATAAACCTATCGTGTTTGCTTGCTCAAATCCAGATCCAGAGATTAACCCAGAGGTGGCGCACCAAGTCCGGAGTGATCTGATTATAGGGACGGGACGTTCGGATTATCCTAACCAGGTGAATAATGTCTTGTGCTTCCCGTTTATTTTTCGGGGCGCGTTAGATGTGCGTGCCAGTGAAATTAATGATGCGATGAAGCTTGCGGCCGTTGAAGCGATTCGCAGCCTTGCTAAAGAACCTGTGCCCCAATCGGTTTTAGACGCAGCGGGCTTATCATCACTCAGTTTTGGGCCTGACTACATCATCCCTAAGCCCATGGACGCGCGTTTATTGTCTAAGGTGGCACGCGCGGTGGCGCTGGCGGCTGTTGAAACTGGCGTTGCCCGTATCAAGATGCCTGAAAACTATATGTTATAGCGTGGCGTATTCTCACGCACAAGTAATAGACAGTAAGGATGCTGAACCAATAAAAACCCGCCGATTGGCGGKTTTTTTAGTATTCGCTATCATCGAACTCGATCCCAAGTTCTTCCATGATCCGACGTGCTTCGGCAGGAATGCTGTCGGGTTTATCCTTACGGATATCGTCATCGGTTGGCAGAGGCTGCCCAGTATAGGCATGCAAAAATGCCTCACACAACAGCTCACTGTTGGTCGCATGACGCAGGTTATGAACCTGACGGCGAGTACGCTCATCAGTAAGTATTTTTAATACTTTGAGTGGGATAGAGACGGTGATCTTCTTTACCTGTTCTTTCTTTTTACCATGTTCGGCATACGGATTAATGTAATCGCCGTTCCACTGCGCCATGTCTCACCTATCTTGATTATGGAATACCCAGAATAATGCTACGGAGATTTTAGCTATATTAACCGCCACATGCAAAGGTGTTTAGACGTCTAGAAGTGTTGACGTCCTAAAAGTGCGGGGGTAAGGTAGTATGATGACGACGGGATCACGTAAATCGTGCCAGAGCCAGAATAGCAAGGATGAACCATGACACGTAAAAAAACCGATACCATTGCCGTGCGAACCGGAATTGGCACTGATACCCAACATCATGCGGTCGTGCCGCCTTTATATTTATCAACCAATTATCGCTTTCCTGCTTTTGGCGACGTACCCACCTATGATTATGCCCGTGGAGGCAACCCGACCCGTGCGCAGTTAGAGCAAGCGTTAACGGAACTGGAAGGCGGTGCCGGCGCTGTGGTGACCAACTGTGGGATGGCTGCTATTAACTTGGTGCTCTCTTTACTTGATGCTGGCGATCATATCGTCGCGCCGCACGATTGTTATGGTGGCACCTATCGCTTGTTGGACTCACGCGCGAAGCAAGGAATCTGGCAGGTCAATTTTGTCGATCAATCGGACAATGATGCCTTGACTCACGCACTGGCTAAGCAGCCGAAACTGGTGCTGGTGGAAACGCCATCCAATCCACTATTACGTGTGGTGGATATCGCTGACATCTGTCAAAAGGCCCATGAAGCGGGCGCTTTGGTGGTAGTCGATAACACCTTTTTATCACCAGCGCTACAACAGCCGTTTTCACTGGGGGCCGACATCGTCGTGCATTCCACCACCAAGTTTATTAATGGTCATTCTGATATCGTTGGTGGCGCCGTGGTGGCGAAGACGCCGGAATTAGCGGAAACGCTCGCTTGGTGGGGAAACTGCTTAGGCGCAACAGGCAACGCCTTTGACAGTTATATGACATTGCGAGGGTTGCGCACACTGGGCGCTCGGGTTAAACAACACCAGCAAAATACGCAAGCGGTATTGGCCTATTTACAAACCGTGCCTGCGGTGCGGCAACTCTATTATCCTGGTTTGTCGACACACCCAGCCATGAAATCGCCGCCCGTCAGCAGTCTGGGTTTGGTAGTATGCTCAGCCTCGAGCTTGAGACCGATCAAGCTGGGATCGTGCGCTTTATTGAGGGGTTGTCTTTATTTGCGCTTGCTGAGTCATTGGGGGGCGTGGAAAGCCTGGTGACGCATCCGGGATCAATGACGCACCGTGCGATGAGTGATGTCGCGCAAGCCGAGGCTGGCATCACCTCCACGTTGCTGCGTTTTTCTATTGGACTGGAAGACGCCGAGGACTTAGTGGCCGATTTGGCTCATGCCTTCGCCCATTTAGCTGACCAGTAATACCGATTGCTTTAGGTGTTGCTTGGCACCGCACCGCTTTACTGATATTTATTGAGACCAAGAGAGACCTTGTCATGCATGCGCAACCGATGGACACATCCCCCGAATCACAACGCCAATTGCATAAATTTGGTGGCAGTAGCTTAGCGAGCCAGATTGTTACCGTCGTGTGGTCGATGTGCTGACGGCGCATGCGAAACCACACGACTTAATTGTAGTCTCGGCGGCAGGAAAAACCACCAATCAGCTGATTGATTGGCTCGCTCAACTCGGCAAAGACGGCCGGTTGGCCCACGAGACATTACAAGGGGTCCGCGCGTTTCAGCAGGACTTGATTGAAAACTTGATCAACGGTGATCATAAGCAGCAGCTTGTTGACGCCTTATATACGGATATTGCCACCATCGCGTCGCTCGGGGAGACAGAACTGAGTGACAGCGTGCGATCCTATGTGCAGGGATTCGGTGAGGTTTGGTCCGCGCGCCTGTTAGCCGCATTGCTCAACCAGCATCATCGTCAAGCGGTGATGTTAGACTCGCGTCACTGTTTGCGCGCGGAACGTGCCGCCCAACCCGAAGTAGACCGCGGCGCATCGTGGCCACTTTTACAGCATCAGCTTTCTCAGCACACGCAATCTCATGTGGTCATCACCGGCTTTATGGCGCAAAACCAAGCCGGGGAGACCGTGCTTTTGGGGCGCAACGGGTCCGACTATTCGGCCACCGTGCTCGGTGCGTTGGCCGGTGTCAGCCGCGTCACCATCTGGAGTGATGTTGCCGGCGTATACAGCGCGGATCCACGCCATGTGGATAACGCCTGCTTGTTGCCCTTAATCCGACTCGATGAAGCGGGCGAATTGGCACGCCTGGCGGCACCTGTGCTTCATAGCCGTACTTTACAGCCAGTGGCGCAAAGTGCAACGGATCTTACCTTACGCTGTACTCATGCTCCCGACAGTGGATCGACCCATATTGAACGTGTGCTAGCCACGGGGCGAGGGGCAAAAATCATTACATCCTTAGATGATGTGTGCCTGTTGCAATTCGATGTCGCGCGCGGGCAAGATTTTCAGGCGATTAAACAAGAATTAAGCCGCATTCTTTCTCAGTTGAAAGTGCAGCCACTGGCCACCGATTATCAAGACGATCAGTACCGTATTTTACTGGCCTTTACGGCAGAGGTCGTGGCTTCCGTCATGGCGCAAATCCAGGATGCAGGGCTGTCCGCTGAATTAAAGCTACGCGAAGGGTTCAACATGGTTGCGGCCGTCGGGGCGGGGGTGGTCAATAATCCGGTGCATTGTCATGGTTTTCATCAACAGCTAAAGTCACAGCCCGTCGAATTTATCAGTGAATCTGCGTCTGGCCTGAGCATGGTCGCGATTTTGCGCCAGGTACACACGCCTGCACTTGTGGCCAGCTTGCATGACGCGCTTTTCCAAGCCCAGCGTCGTATTGGCCTGGTGTTGGTCGGAAAAGGCAACATTGGGACGCGTTGGCTCAGCCTATTTGCCGAGCAAAAGTTACACCTGGAAAAGCGTCATGGAAAGGAAGTGTCGCTGATTTCTGTGGTGGATAGTCGCAATCAATGGTTGGACTTTGCTGGGATAGCTCCGATGCAAGTAAGGGATGACTTTGATGATAATGGCACGCCATACTTTGATGATGAGTGGTTAACACGCTTATTGAATCATCCTTATGATGATGTTGTGATTTTAGACGTCACCGCCAGTCCCTCACTGGCGGCACTTTATCCGCGTCTCGCCGAGCATGGTTTTCATTTAATTTCTGCCAACAAAGAAGCGGGCGCGGCCCCGGCCGAACAATATCATGGGGTTCAACATGCGTTTGCCAAAACCGGTCGTCATTGGTTATATAACGCCACGGTAGGGGCTGGGCTCCCCATTAATTATGCGGTCCAAGACTTACGGGAAAGCGGTGATCATATCCTCGCGCTGTCGGGGATTTTCTCGGGCACCTTGTCTTGGCTATTTTTGCAATTCACGGGCGAGGCACCGTTCAGTGCTTTACTCGAGCAGGCCTGGCAGCAAGGGCTAACTGAACCGGATCCGCGTGATGATTTGTCGGGGGCCGACGTGGTGCGTAAATTGGTTATCTTGGCGCGGGAAGCCGGCATGTCATTGGAGCCTGAGCAGGTTAAGGTTGAGTCCTTGGTGCCCAAGTCGCTGGCCTCTCTCTCTTTAGATGCGTTTTTTGATAACGCATATCAGATGGATGCGTGTTTACAAGAGCGATTGGAAAAAGCGCATAAAGACCGATCCGTATTGCGCTATGTGGCGCGTCTAGACGCCAATGGCAACGCTCATGTTAGCTTAGAATCCTTACCCAGTGAGCATCCACTTGCGCATCTACTGCCTTGTGATAACGTCTTTGCAATTGAAAGCCAATGGTACCGCGAAAATCCGTTAGTGATCCGCGGACCGGGAGCCGGCCGTGATGTCACCGCCGGCGCCATTCAATCCGATCTAAACTGTTTGATTCGTCGCCTTCACTAATCCGCTCATAGTCTATTGTTATCAAGCTGTCTGCGTGCTGCGTAGGCAGCTTTTTTTCGTATTGAGTCTACCTTCATAACACCATGAGTTCTTTTCATGGTTGAGATCGTTGACATTTCACCCAGATAACGACAACCTTTAGACATATGGACGTCTAAACGTATAAATTAAAAACGCATATTACCGCGAATAAAATTGGTTGCAGGGAGAGGGTATGAGCTACACGCACGCAGGCCACATTGATGCACTAAATCAGAATATTGCCGACTTAGACGGCGACATTAACGTCTCGTTTGAGTTTTTTCCGCCGAGTACGCCCAGTATGGAAGAAACGCTTTGGCACTCTGTGCATCGTCTAAAAGCGCTCAAACCCAAGTTTATGTCGGTGACCTATGGCGCGAATTCTGGCGAGCGTGATCGCACTCACGACATAGTGAAAAGTATTCATGATCAAACGGGGATTGCGGCGGCCCCACATCTGACTTGCATCGATGCCAGCGAAGACGAACTCCGGCATATTGCCCGTGACTACTGGCAAAGTGGTATTCGTGACATTGTTGCTTTGCGCGGGGACTTACCGTCGCCGGAGAAAAAACCGAATATGTATGCGGCGGATTTAGTGCGGCTGCTGAAAGAAGAACATGACTTTGATATTTCGGTCGCCGCCTATCCTGAGGTACATCCTGAAGCGAAAAGCGCGCAAGCGGATTTGATTAATCTGAAACGTAAAGTGGATGCCGGTGCGAGTCGAGCCATCACCCAGTTCTTCTTTGATGTGGAAAGTTATCTACGCTTTCGTGACCGCTGCGTAGCGGCGGGGATTGATGTGGAAATTGTTCCTGGCATTCTTCCCGTCTCGAACTTCAAGCAAGCGTCTCGGTTTGCCAAAATGACCGATGTGCGTGTCCCACAGTGGATGCACAAGCAGTACCAAGGCCTGGAGGATGATCTGGTGACACGCCAGATGGTTGGTGCCTCGATTGCCATCGATATGGTGCGAGTGCTCAGTCGTGAAGGGGTGAAAGATTTTCACTTTTATACCCTCAACCGCGCTGAATTGACCTATGCGCTTTGCCATACCTTAGGGGTTCGCCCGATGGCCGTCGCTCCTTAGTCAACCTGCCAGAACGGTTTATTGTTTAGCAAAAAAATGCGCCCCATTTCGCGGGGCGCATTCGGTTGCGTGTTGTGTTTGTGTTATGTGTATTAAGCGCTAGTAGCCAGCATGGTGAGCTCGTCGCGCACTTCCTGCGCCCAAGCCATCCAAGCACGGCGTTGGTGAATACTGCGGCGTAATGCTAATCGCATCAGGCGTTGCTTTTGAGTTAATTGTGCGTCCTGGCCGTACTCACGCAGCTCAAGCAGGGCATAATGGTTAAGCAGCTGTTGCGATTCGGCAATCAAGTTATTGACATGCTCGAGCATCGGCGCGGGATCCAATACCTCACAGCTGAGTAGCCGTGCGACATACTCGTCGCGAGGCGGAGCCAGCTTGGGTGCTTTAATAAACCACGCCTCTAACACCTCAGTGCCTACTGGGGTAATGGTATACACCTTTTTGTCCGGTTTACCCACTTGAGGCTCTAAGCGATAGGTGACAGCGCCTCGTTCGGCGAGCTTATTCAGTTCACGATAGACCTGTTGATGGCTGGCTTTCCACACATTATTGATGGTGGTGGAAAACGCTTGGTAATATCATAACCCGTGGCGTCGCCGTTGCTGAGCACTGTGAGTATTACATGGGGAAGTGACATCTTTTATATCCACATTTATTTGTACAACAATTGATTCGCGTAAGTGGACCGTACAGGGCTATTTCACTCTGCTCAATGCCTGTTCAAGGTCGGCAATGATGTCATCAATGTGCTCAATGCCGACACAAAGACGGATCATTTCAGGCGTTACCCCGGCCTTGGCTTGCTCTTGCGCATTAAGCTGACGATGGGTGGTTGAGGCAGGATGGCAGGCTAAGGACTTGGCATCGCCGATGTTCACTAAGCGTTTAAACAGATTCAGCGCATCGTAAAACTGCACCCCTTCATCAAAGCCGCCTTTTAAGCCGAATGACAGCAGTGAGGCCGGTAACCCACCGAGGATCAGTGATTTAGCACGTTCATAATGAGGGTGGCTCGGCTGACCAGCATAGTTTACCCACGCCACTGCAGATGATTCGGAGTACAGCTACTCGCTCACGTGTAGCGATGAGTACAGTCATACTCGCTCACGTGTAGCGATGAGTACAGTCATA
>NZ_AQOD01000035.1 GCF_000513715.1 Salinivibrio socompensis S35 | reverse complement strand
TGCCATTGGCAAAGACAAGCACGACGGACGCCCCTGGTAAGTGACCGGATGCCTCGACCACGACCGGCTGCACGGTTTGCGCTTGCTCGTGCTCACGTAATCGCTTCGACCAATAATAAAAAGTTTGATAGGGAATAGCGTTGTCTTGGCAAAACTGCTTGATGGATACTGTGCTTTGCTTTTGTTGTTCAATGATCGCCGCCCAGTGCGCGCGTTTTTGTGCTTGTTTCATCGTACCTCCAGTCAAAAAGGTACTATGGCAAAGCCCGTGTCTTATGGGTATGTGGGGTTTATTAACCGCTTACGTTAATGGCGAGCGCGGGATAAGTGACTACCCTGCAAACACCAACCATATACCAAGTGCTAACACGCCTCCCAAAACCAGCGATTCCAATAAGTAAGCTTTGATAACGTTATATAGTTTCATACCTAATCAACCTTTTTATTGTTCGGGCATTAAACCAAAACCGGACACGGGATGTCTATCATTATAGGCAGTGAGTCTTGTGTGGGATCACTCTAGGCTTGATATAGGTTGATGAGTCTTCATTACAAAAGCGAGCGTTAAGGCTCGCTTTTTATCATGATGAGGCGAAGCGAGGCAATCAGGCCATTGCCATGGCTTTCTGTGCGATCACTAGTTCTTCATTGGTGGGGATCACTAATGCGATCGGTGAGTCTTGGGTCGTGATTTGGCCAGCGGCACCGAAGCGAGCCGCAGCGTTGGCATCGGTATCTGACTGGTAACCGAAAATCGCGAGCTCGTTGAGGATCATTTCTCGGACCGGTAGCGAGTTCTCGCCAATGCCGCCAGTGAAAACGATCGCATCAAGACGAGATAAAGGCACCATGTAGCTTGCAATATATTTTGCTACCCGATAAGCAAACATTTCGAGCGCTAATTGCGCGCCTTTGTGCCCTTGCTCTGCCGCTTCCACCAAGCCGCGACAATCATTAGTCAACTCAGAAACGCCCAGTAAGCCGGCTTTGTCGAGCAGTTCATGATGAATCTGATCGGTGCTCAAACCTTTTTTGGCAAGAAACTCTAAAATGGAAGGGTCAATATCACCACATCGTGTCCCCATCATCAGGCCAGCTAAAGGAGTGAATCCCATACTGGTATCGACACTTTGCCCGTCTTTCACCGCACATAAAGACGCACCGTTACCTAAGTGAACGGTAATCACATTGGTTTGCTCGGGCGCTTGGTTTAGCCATTTTGCTGCTTCTCGGCTGACATAATAATGGCTAGTGCCATGGAAACCATAACGACGAATGCCGTAGTCATTATAGAGCTGACGCGAGATCGCGTAGTGATACGCTTTTTCTGGCATGGTCTGATGGAAAGCCGTATCGAAAACAGCGACCTGTGGCAGGTTTGGAAAGGCTTTACGTGCGGCTTTAATACCCACCACATGCGCAGGGTTGTGCAGCGGTGCCAAGGCTTTTAAAGCATCAATTTGTGCCAGAGCGGCATCATCAATCAACGTCGCTCGGCTGAAGGTTTCGCCACCATGAACCACACGGTGCCCGACTGCCTGTACTTGATCACTTAATTGGTTGTTTTCGATAAGGCCCACGATAATGTCCATGGCCTCTTGATGGTGGTCGCTCCCTGCGCTCAATGCTTTTTCTGTTTTGTTGCCGTCGACTTTCCAGCTCATGCAAGCCTCGTCACGACCAAAACATTCTCCGGCGCCTGAAATCACAGCATCGCCTGTTTGCGCATCCATCAGTGCAAACTTTAATGACGAGCTGCCTGAATTTATAACGAGTACCAGTGCATCACTCATAGGTTTACCTTATTGGCAGAATTGGGATCGCGGCGTGTGGCCGCCACCCCATTATTAAAATATTTTTGAAAAATTCAACTATTGTTACATTGATAGCATAATTGCCCAACAATTTACTGCGTAAGATCAAGCTAAGTGCGCATCAACTAGGCAAAAACAAAAGTGATAGGTAACCGACCACACCTGCCATGCCCATCACTATCGACATAATCGTTATCGCTTTTCGTTGCGCGAGTACTGTGTCAATCATACGCAAGAACACGTTGCTTTCGGTGGCATCACGCCAAGGCGATGCGCATATTTATCCGCTTGGCGCTGATGACCTTGCTCGCCCAACGCATCGAGCAAATGCTGGACATGGGCCACTGAGCAGTAACGCAGGACGCCCATCGATTCCTCGATTGGCATTATCGTGAGTAACTCGACTTGTCGGTTTAAATCGTATTGCAAAAAGGCATTACGTGCCGCGACGATCTCAGAGGTTGAGAACGTTGCAGTATTTTCAAAGGTGTTGTTCATTACCGTCATGGCGAATCTCCCGATTGGCAACAGGTAACGACCATCAACAACGTATAGCCCCTAAAAGGCAGCATTATGCGTTACAGCGAGAGGAGAAAAATAAAGCAGGTGGGACCAGCTATCAACAACGGCTGGTAAACTGACAGAGACAATACCAACGGTCGCTATTTTTCTCCGTATCGACTCGGAGGATGGTCGGTATTGTTCATAGTTATCTCCAAAAAATGTATTGCTTTGAAAGCGTGACCAATATAACAAAAAAATGAGGACATGTCTGTCAGTTGAGCGTCAACTTTATCGGTGTGTCTGGCAATTGACCTGACTGCACCGGTAGAGACACTTACTTTGCGTACCTCTCACTTTTTTGACGGCACAGTAGCAGGCTTGCGCCCAATAATTGCGAGAACGCGACGGTGAGATCCGTTTGCATATGCTGCTCACACTCATTTTGTAGTGCTTTTAAGATCCTAAACGCTGCACCATTGTCCGCTTTACCACTAATCAGTAGATAGAAACAGAGTTTAAGCGTGGCTTTAAAGTCACCGTTTGCGTGCATTGCCTGCATCCAACTGGTCATAAACGCGTTGGTCGTACTGGTTGTATCAAGCGGCTCGCGTAAACTCTCTACGATAAAAGGCTCCAGTGCGACCATAAAGTCTTGTTTACGGGGAAAATGGTGACTAATCCCGGTGCGCGATACGCCGGTCGCTTCACTTAATGTGGTATACGACATTCCTTCATAGCCAAGCATCAATAGTTGGTGTTTAGCTTCTGCCAGTATGGTCTCGATGGTCTGTTGCGTTTGCGCTTTACTCCGTTTTGGCATGCGTAACCTGTTCTCCCCGTCAATCGCCACTGATGGCGCAGTGATGTAACGCGCGCCATCTGGCTCGCGGTTGAGGCTGGCTCGCAATAAAGCCTTCCCCTTACTAAAAATAGTACAGAGTCACCAATAAAGCCTGACACTAAACCCCTTGTGTGAACGCTGAGGCGGATCGACTTCTGAAACCCTCCCACGAAAATAGGGTGAAAAAACTGAAAAATCAGATAAAAATCACCGCAAATAGTGTCATCAGTCATAATTTGGACACCCGTTTAAATGATTATCTTGCGTATCACGGCCAACGATCCGTAAGTTAACATTATTATAACGTTTAACGTACCTCCACGTTGCGACAATGAGGAAGTCCAATGTCACATATCAAACCGCATGACCAAATCTTACGTTGGGCCGATGAGCGTCCAAACCATGTCTTTCTGCGCCAAATCCACGGCCGCCGTTTTCATGACTATACCTTTGCCGATGTCGCCGAGCAGGCTCAGAAAATGGTCACGGCACTCCGTGATATGGGCTCAAGCCGGGAGACAAAATCGCGCTGATATCCAAAAACTGTGCTGAATGGTTTATCGCTGATTTGGCAATGATGATGGGGAGCTATATCAGTGTGCCCATTTTCCCCACCGCGGGTAAAGACACCATCGATCATGTCGTCACCCACAGTGAATCGAAAGCGATGTTCGTGGGTAAACTGGATGACAGTAAAGCCCTAACGGCCTCGCTGGAGAGCATGCCTAATATCAAAACAATTGCTTTTCCTCATCCCACCGTAAGCTGTCATTATGAATGGCACGATTTGATCGCCAATCATGCGCCTTCCGACGAGCGCCCTGTTCATCTTGATGGCGATCTGATGTCGCTGGTTTATACCTCGGGCACCTCAGGGCCACCTAAAGGGGCCATGTTGAGCTACGGCGGTTATTGCTGGTCTGCGCAACGCCTGATTGATCATATTGGTATTGAGCCTGACGATCGTTTGTTTTCCTATCTGCCTCTGGCGCATATTACAGAACGTGTGTATATCATGGGATCAGCCATTATGGGCGGGATCCCGACAGCATTTCCTGAATCACTCGATACCTTTATTGAAGATGTCAAAATGCACCGTCCAACCCTGTTTATTTCGGTCCCACGACTTTGGACGCTGTTTCAGCAGCGGATTCAAGAAAAACTGCCTGATGGTAAGTTGAACCTACTGCTCCGTATTCCGTTAGTGAGTACAATCGTGAAAAATAAAGTCGCCAAGAATTTAGGCCTAGATCAAGCACGTGTATTAGGTTGTGGTTCAGCCCCAGTCGCGCCGGCATTGCTTGAGTGGTATCGCAAAATTGGACTCAATGTCACCGAGGCCTGGGGGATGACGGAAAGCTACGCATACAGCACCATTAATTATCCCTTCCGTGCCGATAAAATTGGTACCGTTGGCAATGCCGGCCCGGGGGTTGAAATAAAGATCGCAGACGACCAAGAGATCTTGGTTAAAAGCCAAGGGCTGTTCAGCGGTTATTACAAAAACGAAGAGGCCACCAAAGAAACCTTGGTCGATGGTTGGTTGCACACCGGTGATTTAGGGGAGCTCGACGGCGAGGGATATTTAAGTATCTCAGGGCGTAAAAACGATACGTTCAAAACTGCCAAAGGCAAGTTTGTCGCTCCTGTGCCGATTGAAAAGCGCTTATTTGAATTGTCGAACGCCGAAATGCTGTGTGTGATTGGATCAGGCATGCCAGCACCCATTCTTCTCGCCCTCCCACACCATTTCCCGCATTTTGACCGAGCTCGCTACGAGCGTCGAGTGACAAAAGTGGTAGATACCATCAATGGTGAGCTTGAGTCGCATCAGCAAATTAAAGGGGTATTGATGATCAAAGAACCATGGAGTATTGAAAACGGTAAACTCACACCGACGTTAAAAATTCGTCGTCATAAGATAGAGCAGGAATACCACGATCTGGGCACTCACTGGCCCAAAGGCACGCTCGTGCAGTGGGAAGAAGACTGGGCATAGCGTAACAGGTGCCCTCATCCAAGATGTATAGGGGCACCGCCAGACCCTCAGATTAAAACGCTCTCTCTCTTTTGGGTGCTACCTTTAAACGGGAAACCGGTGGTTTTTCCATCGTCGATGCAGAAAAGAAACAAAAACCTGACCTATCTCAATGTGCCACAGGCATGTGTTTGCTAAAGATCGTACCACTGGTTTGCAGCCACGTCTTAAACGCGACGTTATTGGCTGCGTTTATGTAGGGGAACACCATGAAAGAGAATCAAACTGACGCTTGCGATGCATGCGGTGTAAGTGCTGAGATTGGATACATTATCTCAGAAGGCGATGATGTAGCAGAGGTCACGATTGAAGCGACCAGCCCTGAAGCGCTAAAAGCTCGCTTCGAACAATATCTTGAACTGGCAAAAAGCATTAATCCTGCCGTGAAGCACGACTTTAATAACCAGCAGGTTAAAAACGATGCTCTGACGATTAAAATGCAGTTTGAGTGCAGCGCGGAGAAGCTGATTTTTGAACTACGAAGCCGCAGTTTGAATAATGCCTAAGTGTAACGAGTGTCAGAATCATGACGCTATTCTACCGTAAATACGATTAATTTAACCAAAACACGATTAAACGGAATGAATATACATTCACCCTGTTTAATCGTGCCCTACCATCCTGTCTTTGGTCGATACAGCGCTGGTCGATTGCGACAGTTAAAGCCTCAAGCTCTGCCACGCTTCGCACATTTCACGGAACGTTGTTGCGTCACCCTCTGGGCGATCTGGATGCCATTTCAGTGCCATTTTTCGCCACTGGCGACGAATTTCATGCTCGCTAGCATTTTCATCTAAACCCAACACGTTAAGTGCTTTGTATCGCTCCAGCATCGCTGCCCCCGGCGTGTCATTGCCTATGTGACGCTGGTAGTGCTTCCAGAAGGACGACAGCAATTCTTTGACATCATCTTGGCTGGCATCGTAGTTATTCCAGTCCATGTAGTAGTCACGCAATGGATCCTGGTAATCGATTTCTTTCGCTACACAACCCGGATTGCTCACACGCCACTGTAGTTGAATATCCATAGATTCAACCTGCAACCATTGTTGGGGCAACAACATTTCTTGCAGTTGATACAAGGCGTTCATGATCAGGAAATTACGTTTGAACAAATCAAGGTGGGGGTCATCATCGAGTTGCGCTATCATGGTTTCTTTGCGCAACTCACCCAACAGATGATGCACTTTCCAGCTTTGTCGTGTCGATTCTAAAATACTGAGTATCGGCCAAATCAGGGGGTTGTCTATTTCATCCCGTTTTTCAGCAAGCATGACGTTCATCCTCTGTCACTGGCCAGTTACCTTGAACCGGCACGTCTTAGGTTTGGTTGTAAAGCCACCTATTAAGGTATAAACCAATTCTGAGTGTTTTGTGGTAATCATCGGAAAATCCATTGGTGTTGGCCGACTCCGCCATCACAATGACACTTTCTGACTGCCGGTTAAAATTTAAGCATATCTAGTGCCAACTTGTTTTGCGACGTTATAATAATGCGTATACGACTGAATCATTGATTAAATCATCTCTACGAATACGTCAGTAAACATGCCTTTTGAGCGAAGGTACCTGGTTTTGCGGCAACATGATGGAATAAGCTTGCCGACGCAGCCGTAAACCGTGCTAACTCGCATACTTTGCACCATTCAATTCGCATTCTGCCCAAAACTCCATTAATCTTGACGTAAATAGAAGACACATCATTATTTGATTACTGGCATCAGCTTATGGCATCAATGAATTCACAATGTGAGGCATGTAAAAGTGCACAGCCACTTCCTTTTTCCTTTACCATGGCTTTTCAACCCATTATTCAACTGTCGACGGCAACCGTGTTTGCCTATGAGGCGTTAGCGCGAGGTGTTGATGGCAGTGGTGCCGGCAGTGTCTTCAAGCATGTTAACGCGGACAATCAGTATAAATTTGACCAAACCTGCCGTATTAAAGCTGTCAAATTAGCGGCAGAACTTTCAATACCTTGTTATCTCAGCATTAACTTCATGCCTAATGCCGTTTACGAGCCTGAACGTTGCATTCAAACAACGTTGAAAGCGGCTCGCGATAATCAGTTTCCACTCGATAGAATCCTGTTTGAGTTCACTGAGGGCGAGGAAGTACTAGATTACGAGCATATTCAACACATCATGCGCCACTACCGCTCTCAAGGATTTTTGACGGCAATTGATGATTTTGGATCGGGCTATTCGGGGCTCACTGCCCTCGCCAATATAGAAACGCATATCGTCAAATTAGATATGGCTTTAGTGCGTGATATTGACACGGATCCCACCAAACAAGCCATTGTTCGTCATAGCATTGCCATGTGTCGCGAGCTTGGCCGTCAAATTATCGCCGAAGGTGTAGAGACGGAAGGTGAGCTTGCTTGTTTAGCTAAGTTGGGCGTCGATTTATTCCAAGGCTACTACATTGCCAAACCGGGTTTTGAATCATTACCTCCGATTAATCAATCACCTGGCTTAGAGGCTTTCCATCGTCAATAATTCGACGATATGTGGCTGTTGGGTAGGCGTCCTTTAACTGCCTCACAAATACAATTGATAACCTTTCTCAATTAATGATCTTACGATACAATGCCGTACAATTTTTGTGAGTATAGAGGGCGTTGTATGCACAAAGGACAACAAGGATTGATGGCGCAGGGTTGGTCTCGTCGTCGTTTTTTGCAATCAACAGCGGCAATGGCTGCTATTTCTACCCTTCCCGCCTGCTCACTGATCTCTGCTTCCCGGAAAACGGGACAGTGGGAATACCATTTGAGTGCGGAACCAAGCCATGCGTCCCTCGTGCCCGGTCACCAAACCGACGTATTGGCCTTTAATGGCGAGATCCCAGCGCCCACCATTCGCTGTCGTCAAGGCGAGCCAGTGACCCTTCACTTCACCAACAACTTAAACGAGCCGACGACGATTCACTGGCATGGACTGCGTATTCCTATAGAAATGGACGGTGTTCCCTTCTTATCTCAAGCGCCGATCCAGCCGGGTGAAACCTTTACCTATCGTTTTACACCGCCCGATGCTGGCACTTTTTGGTATCACCCGCACATGAATTCTGTAGTGCAACTGGGCAAAGGTTTGGTGGGCGCTATTGTGGTTGAAGAAGCGGCCCCCGTTGAGTTTGATGAAGAGCACACACTGATACTCAAACACTGGCATCTCGACCGTCAGGGCAATTGGAAAGATCTCGCTATTCCTCGCTACAGCGCGCGTATGGGCACCCCCGGCGGAATGGGGGACAGTGAATGGAGCCACCACCCTGAATATACACTGCAAGAAAATGCCACCACGCGGCTACGTTTGGCAAACGTGGACAATACACTGACCTACCCAATTCAAGTGCGTGGTGCGGAAGCCTGGATAATCGCCATCGATGGCAACCCGATTGCCACACCGCGACGGTTAGATGAGCACAAAATCGCGCCGGGGATGCGTGTCGATATTGGGCTAATTGCACCGAAAGCAGGCAAAAAAGTCGAAGTCATGTACATGAAAGGGCGTTTTCCTTTCTTGCTGGCAAGCTTCATCACAACACCGTCAACGTTGATTGAAAAACCACTCCCTGCGTTGCCTCTGAATCCAATTACACCCATTGATTTAGCCAACGCCGAAACACGCCACTTCACCTTTGAGTGGGCAGGTGCCATTACTCCTGCGGATAAGCAAGGAAAAGGGCACCATGAGTTTTGGCTGATGAATAAGCGCGCCTGGGAGGGAATGAGCAAAGGTAATATCCCTGAGCCAATAGCAACGCTAGAACGCGGGAAAACTTATATCTTCGATTTAAAAAATGTGACCCAATACCATCATCCTATTCATTTGCACGGCCACACTTTTACTGTGCTAGAAATGGATGGCAAACCGGTCACTCCATTCCACACTGACACCGTGCTGTTGGGTAAAAATGGCCACGCCAAGGCGGCTTTTGTGGCCGATAACCCAGGCCGGTGGATGTATCATTGCCATGTGATTGAGCATATGAAAACCGGCCTGATGGGTTTTGTGGAAGTGGTTTAGCAATACGCAAAACATACTGAAAATAAAACGGCGAGCTGATATGCTCGCCTTCTTGTTTTGTGGTTTTTACGTTTCCCCTTTCATTCTATGTTGATGTCTGTTTTTCCTTAAAAAATAACAAGCTACGCTTTTAAGAGAATGAATAAAGCTAGCAAAGTTTGATTGCATCCTACATGCAAAGGTTGTAAATTAGTATGATCTAAATAACAAGGAGCGATTGGGAATGAGTAAGAAAGACTACCAAGAGATTAACCAGCAACAGTTGGCACTCAACAAACAATTTAAAGCGCACAGCAGCGAGACACTGACTGCATTTGGCCAGCTTCATCGTGCTGCAATGGCAGAGGGCGATCTGAATGTTAAAACCAAAGAACTCATTGCGTTAGGTATCGGGATTGCCGCGCGCTGTGATGGCTGTATCGGCGCACACGTGGCCGCCGCATTGAAACACGGCGCGACTAAACAAGAATGCGTAGAAACGATTAATGTCGCCATTGTGATGGGCGGTGGTCCGTCGTTGATTTACGGCTCTCAAGCACTAGAGGCGGTTGAGCAACTGAGTGAGGCGTAGTTCTTTAATACGACACTAAATAAAAAGCGCAGTCACTGTCGACTGCGCTTCTTCGTTTGTAGAGCAACCCAGATTAACCGCGATAATACCGCTGGGGCACAAAGGGCATTTTTTCGACTGTCATCGGCAGTTTCTTGCCGCGCACTTCGGCATAGACCTCGGTGCCAGGGGTGATGAACGCAGGCGGAAGGTAACCCATGGCCACTGGCATGCCTTTCGTTGGGCCGAATGTGCCACTGGTGACTACGCCTATTTCATTATCCTCTGCATCAAACAGTTTACTGCCTTCACGGACCGGTGCTTTGCTTTGACCGACTAAACCAATCCGTTTGCGGCTCACGTCTTTAGTGGCGATTTGGTCTAGGATCATTTGTTCGCCAGGGAACCGGCCTGCTCGCTCACCGTCGGCACGACGCACCTTGCTGATCGCCCAAATTAGCGTGGCTTCAACGGGCGTGGTGGTGGTGTCGAGATCATGGCCATATAGGCAAAGACCGCATTCCAGACGCAATGAATCTCGCGCACCCAAGCCAATCCATTCCACCGCATCATCATCAAGCAGTGCTTTCGCGAGTGATTCTGCGTGCTCAGCAGGCACAGAAATCTCAAATCCATCTTCGCCGGTGTAACCTGAGCGGCTCACCACACAGTCAATGCCATTGATGGTCACAGGCTGAATATCCATAAAGACCATGTCGTTCACTACCGGGTTAAAGGCAGCGAGCACCTCAGCCGCTTTCAGTCCTTGTAGTGCCAATAGCGCGCGATCGTCAATGACATCTACCGCAACATCGCCTTTGAGGTTGTCGCGTAAATGCTGGATGTCTTGCGCTTTGCACGCCGCGTTAACGACCAAGAAAAGGTGGTCACCAAGGTTCGCGATCATAAGGTCATCGAGGATCCCACCTTGCTCATTGGTAAACACCGCATAACGTTGCTTTCCTTTCGGTAAATCCACGACATCGACAGGCACGAGTGTTTCAAGCGCTTTCGCCGCGTCATTACCATGGAGGCGAATTTGTCCCATGTGAGACACATCAAATAATCCCGCGTGTTCGCGACAGTGCAAGTGCTCTTTGCGCACACCCAGCGTGTACTGCACTGGCATCTCATAACCAGCAAAAGGCACCATTTTTGCACCCATGTCTACGTGTAGAGCGTGTAACGGGGTGGTTAGTAACTCAGCCATTGTTTAACTCCATATTGTGCCTGCGGGCCACTAACCCGCATTTAGCAATGTGTTTATGTCATCCATTTAAGAAGCGGTTACCCATAAAATCAGGGCATCGTGATCACTGACAGAGGCCAGCATGTGTCCCATGGTGGCGTCGTAATACACGCTATCGCCCTCTGTGAGCGTAATCACTTCATAAAACTCAGAATAAAATTGGATGCTACCTTCCAACACCAGCAAAAACTCTTCACCGTCGTGCCGGATCCAGTCGCTATAGTCCTCAAAGGCACGCGCTCTGACCCGCGATTTAAACGGCATCATCTTCTTATTGCTTAGCTGCGTAGCCAATAGCTCATGTTCGTAGGTACCGGTAGGATGCGCTTTGCCTTGTCCCGCCAGTGTCACGTCTCGTCGCCCTGTTGCTTGCCGCTTTTTGGGTGGGGCAAACAGCTGCGGAATATCAATATCCAGCCCATGCGCGAGCTTTTGCATGGCTTGAAAGGTAGGCGATATCTGTTCGTTCTCAATTTTGGACAATGTCGAGCGAGCGAGCCCGGTCCGTTGACTTGCCTCTTCAAGCGTTAACCCTAAACCGACCCGCACGGCTTTTAAGCGCGGACCCAATCGCAAAGGCGCAATAGGCTCACGCACTTCGCCCTCACGTTGCGATCGTTCAACCTGCATAGACGGGTACACATCCTGTGTTGATTGCTCTGTTGTCACCTGCTGTTCACCTCTATCGGTTGTCTTGTGCTGTTTAGTGCATTAACACTTTTAACAAAAAAGTTCCTATCGGAAAATAGCGATACCATAAACGTGACATAGCAAGCGAATTGAGTCAGGTGCTGTGCACGTCTCCCTCACGCATCACTTGGTAATAACGTCATATTATTTTCTTTAATAACATAAGATTACATGCAAACCTATCAAAAAATCATCCAATAAACATCCCGCAAAACCCTTTGTTTTCATCGGCATTGATTTGCAATTTACCCTAGCTTAAGATAAAAAGGCAAACGTTTGCGTAGTGTTGTAGTGTAAAAGAAAGGTGAGGTTTTGTCTCTAGGATCACAACATAGGTTTCTTATTGGAAATTTATTTTGCGGAAAAGTAAACGCTTAGGTACGTTAACAAAATGTTTAAATCAGCAGTAAAGCGCAGTCGCGGTCTGCTGAGTGTAACGTGAAGCAATGTCGGCATCTGACATGTCGAACAGTATAAATAATGACAACAACGTACCTTACTGATTTAGGAGACAGGCCATGAGTCACAGCATGTTTGACCTGTTCAAGATAGGTGTTGGGCCTTCAAGCTCGCACACCGTGGGCCCAATGGTGGCCTGCGCTCGCTTTTCACAATTCGCGATCCAAACGCTATCGCTCGATGCAATTCATCGCGTGAGCGTCGATTTATACGGCTCCTTGGCGCTAACGGGAAAAGGCCACGCCACGGACGTGGCTTGCGTTATGGGATTGATGGGCGAAATGCCCGCGACCATCGAATCAGATGAAATCGATACCATGACCAAGATGGTCAAAAACGGCGGCGAGCTGCCCTTTACGGGACGCCACTATATTCGATTTAACTGGGAGGCAGATATTGCCTTTCACTATGAGAAGGTGCTGCCCGAGCATCCCAATGGCATGACAGTCAGCGCATACGATAAAGCCGGTGATTGTTTGACCAGTAAAACCTATTTTTCTGTCGGTGGCGGCTTTGTTGTCGAAGAGGGCGAGACGGATGCTTGGCGACCGATTTTACGCCACCCTATCCGTTCAATAGCGCCGCAGAGTTGCTTGAGCAATGCGCGAAAACTGACATGACCATCAGTGAGTTGATGTTTACCAATGAAATCGCGCAAGCTCAGTATGCCGATCCAAGTGCGACACGTGAGACCGTCAACCAAGGGCTAGACCATATTTGGCAAGTGATGCGCGACTGTATCGACCGCGGGGTTCAACAAGGTGGCGTGCTACCCGGTGGCTTAAACATCAAGCGACGCGCTAAAGGCATGTACGATGCCATTCATGACAAGCAAGCTCACGGCTTACCCACAGATAGCAATGATTGGGTCAATCTGTTTGCGATGGCAGTCAATGAAGAAAATGCTGCGGGCGGCCGGGTGGTTACCGCGCCAACTAACGGTGCTGCCGGCGTGATCCCTGCCGTACTGGCGTATTACGACAAGTTTGTCTCGCCCAATAATCCAGACGGGATCCGTACCTTTATGGCCACCTCGGCGGCTATCGGCTCCTTGTACAAGACCAATGCCTCCATTTCGGCGGCAGAAGTCGGCTGTCAGGGAGAAATCGGCGTCGCATGCTCAATGGCAGCAGCAGGATTAGCCGCGGCAATGGGGGCGAGCAATCAACAAATTGAAAACGCGGCAGAAATTGGTATGGAGCATAACCTTGGCCTCACTTGCGACCCAATCGATGGCCTGGTGCAAGTCCCTTGCATTGAACGCAATACCATGGGCGCCGTAAAAGCCATTAACGCGACCCGGTTGGCAATGGGTGGTGACGGTCAGCACCACGTCTCGCTCGATAGCGTGATTAAAACCATGCACGAGACCGGGCTTGACATGATGAGCAAATATAAAGAAACCTCACAAGGCGGCCTTGCTACCAATGTGATCCCAATTAATGTTGTGGCCTGTTAGCCACCATCGCCAATTAAGGAAAGCGCAATGAAACCGAGCTACCCGAATGTAGAATTGGAGCAGTTTTTCTCCACCAATTTATCGGAGTCCGATGGTGCCGTGATGTCGGCAGTGCAGGCTGAGCACAAACGTCAGCAGCAGCAAATTGAGCTCATCGCATCAGAAAACATCGTCTCGCAAGCGGTGATGCAAGCGCAAGGCACCTGCTTGACCAACAAGTATGCCGAAGGTTATCCAGGCCGCCGCTATTATGGTGGCTGTGAGCACGTCGACGAAGTCGAAGCCATTGCCCAAGCCCGTGCAAAACAGTTGTTTAGCTGCGAGTATGTCAACGTGCAGCCGCATTCGGGCGCGCAAGCCAATGGCGCCGTGATGCTGGCGCTACTGCAACCTGGCGATACCATTTTAGGTATGTCACTGGATGCCGGGGGCCACCTGACTCACGGTGCGCGCCCTGCCCTATCTGGCAAATGGTTTAATGCGGTGCAATACGGGGTGAGCAAAGACAGCTTAGAAATTGATTACGATGAAGTCGCCGTGCTGGCACGTGAGCATCAACCCAAGATGATCATTGCTGGCGGCAGCGCGATCCCACGCCCAATTGACTTCGCTCGTTTCCGCGCGATTGCCGATGAAGTGGGTGCCTATTTAATGGTCGATATGGCACATATTGCTGGCCTAGTGGCCACTGGCGCGCATCCTTCGCCACTGCCCTATGCACATGTGGTCACCACCACCACTCATAAAACCCTGCGTGGCCCACGCGGCGGGATGATCCTCACCAACCATGAAGACATCAATAAGAAGATCAACTCGGCGGTGTTCCCCGGCTTGCAAGGCGGTCCATTGATGCACGTAATTGCCGCCAAAGCCGTGGCATTGGGTGAGGCGCTGGAGCCTGAGTTTAAATTGTATATTGATCAAGTGGTTGCTAACGCCAAAGTCCTGGCCGAGGTTCTGCAAACACGGGGCTGCGACATTGTTACGGGCGGCACCGATACCCACTTGATGTTGGTTGATTTGCGCCCGAAAGGCTTAAAAGGTAACCAGGCAGAACAAGCACTGGAGCGTGCCGGGATCACTTGTAACAAGAACGGCATTCCCTTCGATACTGAAAAACCCATGATCACTTCAGGCGTTCGTCTTGGCACACCGGCTGGCACCAGCCGCGGCTTCGGCACCGACGAATTTCGTCAGATTGGTGACTGGATTGGCGATGTATTAGATGCCCTCGTCGAGGCACCAGAAGGTAACGCTGAGGTTGAAGCACGGGTTCGTAAAGAAGTGCAGCAACTTTGCGCGCGCTTCCCACTTTATCGTCAATAAAAACCAAGAGCTAAGTTATCAGCAAAGACCAATTGCCAACAATTACAATACAAATCAAACAGTTAAAAATAATGAGGCGAACAGAAATGGGTCCGCCTCAATTTACAATGTAAATTGCTCATAAAGCGAGCAGTCCGTAGTTTAGCAGGAGAGTAGCAAATGGACGCGACACTGAAGTATTCCGAAAGCCATGAGTGGGTCAAAGACAATGGCGATGGCACGGTCACCATGGGGATCACCGATCATGCCCAAGGTCTGCTGGGCGATGTTGTGTTTGTCGATCTACCTGAGGTTGGTGACAGTACTGAGAAAGGTGAAGGTTTTTCTCTAGTGGAATCGGTTAAAGCTGCCTCAGATATCTATGCACCGGTTGATGGTGAAGTTATTGCTATCAATGACGATCTAGAAGACAGCCCAGAGTTGGTTAACGACGAACCTTTTGAAGGCGGCTGGATTGCGAAAATCAAACTCGCTGACGACACCAACTTGGATCATCTGATGGACGCGGACGCTTATACCGCGGCCATCCACGACTAATTCAGGACGACTATCATGACGCATATTCGTTTACTCGATAGCCTAGTGGCCGATAATGACTTTATCGCTCGCCACAATGGCCCAGATACCCAACAGCAAGATGCCATGCTCGCTACGATCAATGCCACCAGCCTTGAGCATGTGATTGAAGAAACCGTCCCTGCTGACATCCGTTTGCCAAAGCCGCTGAACCTTAACGCGCCAAAAAGCGAAACCCAGATGCTGGCGGAACTGAGCGACATTGCCGCGCAAAATACCATTAAGCGCAGCTTGATTGGCCAAGGTTATTACCACACCCATACCCCACCACCAATTTTGCGTAATGTATTACGGAAACCCGGTTGGTATACCGCTTATACTCCGTATCAGCCAGAAATCTCTCAAGGTCGTTTACAATCCCTACTGAACTTTCAGCAAATGGTGATGGACTTAACGGGGATGGATTTGGCTAACGCGTCACTGCTCGACGAAGCCACCGCAGCCGCGGAAGCCATGACCCTGTGCAAACGAGGTGGTAAGCACAAAGGAAACGCCTTTTTTGTTGCCAGTGATGTGCACCCACAGACGCTGGACGTGATTAAAACGCGCGCCAACTTCTTGGGCTTTGACATCATTGTTGATGACACGGACAAGCTTAACCAGCACGACGTATTTGGCGCCCTACTCCAGTATCCAGGCACCACCGGCGAAGTGCGCGATCTCAGTGCGCTTATTGCCGAGGCACAAAGCAAAAAGACGCTGGTCGCGGTCGCCACCGATCTGCTTTCACTCACCTTGCTCAAAGCGCCGGGTGAAATGGGCGCCGATGTGGTGATTGGTTCGGCACAACGCTTTGGCGTGCCCATGGGCTACGGTGGCCCACACGCTGCCTTTATGGCCACGCGTGATAAGCTAAAGCGCACCATGCCTGGCCGTGTGATTGGCGTATCGGTCGATAGCAAAGGCAACCAAGCCCTGCGTATGGCGATGCAAACGCGTGAGCAACATATTCGCCGTGAAAAAGCGACCTCGAATATTTGTACTGCTCAAGCCTTGCTGGCCAACATGGCGGCTTTTTACGCGGTGTATCACGGCCCAGAGGGGCTGAAGAAAATTGCCCGCCGTGTACATCACCTCACCGCGCTGTTCGCCAAATCAGCACAAGCGGCAAGCTTGAGCCTTGCTCACGACAGCTTCTTTGACACTGTGACGCTCAATACGGGCGAGCAAACCGACACCTTGTATCAAAAAGCGCAGGATGCCGGCTTTAACTTGCGTAAATTAGATGGCCAACTCGGCGTAAGCTTTGATGAAGCGAGCACGCTGGTAGAAGTCAATCAACTGCTTGCCGCGCTCACCGGCCAAGGCAATGCGGAAGGCGTGGCGAGCGATATTGAAGCCGATGAATTTGCCGCGATCCCTGCCGCATGCCGCCGCAGCAGTGCATACCTGACACATCCCGTCTTTAACCGCTACCACAGTGAAACCAAGCTGATGCGGTATATGAAAGCGTTGGAAAACAAAGACTTCTCCCTCACCCACGGAATGATCCCGCTAGGCAGCTGCACCATGAAGCTGAACGCCGCTGCCGAGATGATCCCCGTCACTTGGCCAGAGTTTGGTGCCCTGCACCCGTTTGTGCCGTTGGAGCAAGCCAAAGGCTATCAAACACTGGGTAAATCACTGCGTGACATGTTGTGTGAAATCACCGGCTACGACGAGATCTCTATGCAGCCAAACTCAGGTGCACAAGGGGAGTATGCGGGCTTAATCGCGATTCAGCGCTACCATGAAAGCCGTGGTGACGGTCACCGCAACGTGTGCTTGATCCCAAGCTCGGCGCACGGCACCAACCCAGCCTCCGCGGCGATGGTCTCAATGAAAGTGGTGGTGGTTGGCTGTGATGACGATGGCAATATCGACATTGACGATCTGAAAGCCAAGATCGATAAACACCGCGATGCGCTCTCGTGCATTATGATCACCTACCCATCGACACATGGTGTATACGAAGAAACCGTGCAACAAGTGTGCGAGCTGGTGCACGATGCTGGCGGCCAAGTCTACCTGGATGGCGCCAACATGAATGCGCAAGTGGGGCTGACCACGCCGGGCTATATTGGCTCAGATGTCTCGCATCTCAACCTGCACAAAACCTTCTGTATTCCCCACGGCGGTGGCGGCCCGGGCATGGGACCGATTGGCGTGAAATCGCACCTTGCGCCTTTCCTTCCGGGTCATGTGGAGCAAGGCGACGCCTTTGCCGTGTCGGCCGCGCCAATGGGCAGTGCCTCGATTCTCCCTATTTCATGGGCGTACATCKCATGATGGGTGAACAAGGCCTAACGCACGCGACCGAGTTGGCAATTCTCAGCGCCAACTATGTGATGGAGCGTTTGCGTCCCTACTACCCCGTGCTTTATCGCGGTAAAAACGGACGCATTGCGCACGAATGTATTATTGACATTCGCCCACTCAAAGAGGCATCCGGCATCAGCGAAGAAGACATCGCCAAACGCTTGATGGATTATGGCTTCCACGCGCCGACCATGTCGTTCCCGGTCGCGGGCACCCTGATGGTCGAGCCGACCGAAAGTGAAAGCCAAGAAGAATTAGACCGCTTCTGTGATGCCATGATTGCCATCCGCGAGGAAATTGCCAAGGTACAAGACGGTGAATGGACGTTAGAAGACAACCCATTGGTCAATGCGCCCCACACCCAAGCGGACCTGATGGCAGACGAGTGGTCTCACACCTATTCACGTGAGCTCGCTTGCTTCCCATCCGCCCATAGCAAGGCAAGCAAATACTGGCCATCGGTCAACCGTGTCGATAACGTCTATGGTGACCGCAACCTGATTTGCTCTTGCCCCAGCATCGAAAACTATATGGATGAGTAATCCACTCCGCTCGCGGAAATAGTGATGTTAAAGGCGAGCCGCTCGGTTCGCCTTTTTTATGAATGGCTTGCACTGCACAAAGGCTGACATAACAGGATGAACTTTTAAATGTCGCTGACAAACGCTTGACAGATTGTTCTCCGAACACCGCTACATTCTGTGCCATCTGAAAAATCAGTAATAAGGCACATTATGAAACCTATCGCTCTCAGCATCCTATTAACCCTTGGTCTGGCTACCCAGGCATTGGCAGAAGAGAAGACTAATATCGCGGCGGGTCTTGCCGTCGATCAACAACTGAGCGCTATACTGGAAGTCGACGATCAGTACCGTTTTACTCTCGGCAATGACGGCACCGCGTTTGATTACCTTTTTCAACACGGCACTTTTGATAATCCCGAGATCCCTGTTGATTGGTATGTGGGCGCAGGTGGCTGGGCCGAATGGGATGACGATTATGGCGTGCGCTTGCCGATTGGACTCGATTGGGCCATCACCAAACAGATCAGTGCTTATGGTCAGGTGCATCCAGAAGTCAATTTCCACGGCGGCCCAGAGCTGCAACTTGGCGGCGCGCTGGGCGTGACCTACTCGTTTTAGTGCTAGCGGATAAGGTCAGCGTCGCGCGATACAGTCGTTGTTAGGATTAGAAATTAAACACTCGCACGTCTTTGTTTCGCATTATTTGACTAATTTGTGGTGGCTTAGCCACTGAAATCCCAGAACGCAGTGCCGCTTGCCCTCTCTCACTGTTAGGCAAAAAGAGTGCGCACACACTGATATCAGCACCGCCTCGTTGTAGCTTCATCATCAGTTGTTCTGGCGTGACATTTTTGGGCTTTAACGGTGAGTTTTCAGTGTCTTTAAACGCTAACTCACCGGCTTTACCACATAACAACACATCAACGTGCGTCCCTTGGGCTTGCATGGTATTTGCTAATACCATAGCCATCCCTTGGGTCTGCAATTCGCCGCTGTTGACCATCACCAACGCTTGTTCCACCGAATCCGTAGATGCTTGAGCTGCACCCGTGAATAACCCTAATCCGAATAAGCTACCGATCATCCGTTTCTTGTTCATGACGCACTCCTTTTTGTAATCCATCGAAATATTAGCACATACTAATTATGCACGTACGTTGAATGCGACATTGTGTTAAACCCGCGAGAAAAGCGTGATGCTGAATGCAATCAATTTGCATCCAGTTAACAGAACGGTCATCTAAGCTTAGGTAAACATCGTAATGATGACGGTAATCAATCTATAAGGATCCACTATGTTCTCGTTTTTAAAACCTAATCCAGTAAAACTAGAAAACAGTACGATGCCAAGCAACAACAAGCCTTTGAAGCGCAACGCAATGGCGATATCAGAGGTTACTCACTCATGACCGAAGAAGCAGAAAAAATAGATCAACAAATAAAAGCCCTAGAAAAAAACGCTTAGGGGTTTACAGGCTCATTAAATTGACGGTTGACCAATCGTTGGTATAAAGGGCAGCGCGTCAGCAAGTCGGTATGGCTGCCCACATCCACCAGCTTACCTTGATCCATCACTACAATGCGGTCAGCATGCTGAATGGTCGATAAGCGGTGAGCGATAATCAAGGTAGTGCGGTCACGCATCAAAGCAGCCAAACCTTGCTGTACCGCATGCTCACTTTCACTATCCAGCGCGCTAGTGGCTTCATCAAGCAACAAAATCCGCGGATCCTTGAGAATCGCGCGTGCAATCGCGATGCGCTGCCGTTGTCCGCCCGAAAGCCGCACGCCTCGCTCGCCGAGAAAGCTGTGATAACCCTCCGGCAATTGCTGAATAAATTCATCGGCGTGCGCTTGAATCGCCGCTTCTTTCACGGCTTGCTCACTGGCGGCTGGCTTACCGTAGCGGATGTTACCTATCACATCATCGCTAAACAGGGCCGGTTGTTGCGGCACTAATGCCATTTGTTGGCGCAAGCCTTGCGGGGACAAGGTGCGAATATCTTGCCCGCCCAGCATAATCGCGCCTGACTGCGGATCATAAAAGCGTTGCAGTAATTCAAATACCGTGGTTTTCCCCGCTCCCGACGGTCCGACTAAGGCGACGACTTCACCTGGCTGAATATATAAACTCAGTGTATCAATCGCTGCTTGATGGGGACGCGTGGGATAATGAAAATGCACCGCTTCAAAGCGAATAGCATTGCTCAGCGTTTGAGGGTTGATTGGCGCGGTGGTTGGCGTACGAATATGGCTTTGCACGTGCAAAAGCTCCACCAAGCGCTCCGTCGCGCCAGCCGCGCGCTGCAATTCTCCCAGCACTTCAGACAAGGTGGCCATCGAGGAAGCAACCATGATGGCGAAAAACACAAACGCCCCCAGATCGCCAGCCGACATGGTGCCGTGGATCACATCTCGACCGCCAACCCACAACATGCCGGTGATGGCGCTAAATACAATCACGATCACGCCGGAAATAAGAATGGCTCTTTGTTTCACGCGTTCGCGCCCGATGTGATAGGCACGCTCTACCTCTTGTCCAAATGCAGCTTTGGCGTGATCTTCTACCGCGAAGCTTTGCACGGTTTTAATATTGGCGATCGCTTCACCGGCATAACTGCCCACCTCCGCCATCGAGTCTTGGCTTTGCCGCGATAACACCCGCACGCGGCGGCCATAAATCAAAATCGGCACCAGAATAAAGGGCACGGATGCCAGTACAATCAAGGTCAGTTTGATGTCGGTAGCAAACAACATGATGATGGCGCCTAGACACAACAAGGCACTACGCATCGCCATGGAAAACGAGGAACCGATGATATTTTGCAGCAAGCTGGTGTCAGTGGTGATCCGCGACATGATTTCGCCGCTGCCGTGGGTTTCAAAATAGCTCGGATGCAGACCAATCACATGATCAAACACCGCTTGGCGTATATCAGCACTGACCCGTTCACCGACCGAAGACACTAAATAAAAACGAAAAAAGGTGCCGACGGCGATTAATACGGTGATCAGCAAAAGAAACTGCACGGCATTGCCAAGCTCAACCAGTGATTGCTGCGCAAAGCCTTGGTCTATCAAAAGCCGAACACCGTGTCCTACCGAGAGCGTCAATGACGCGGTGAACACCAAGGCCAGCAATGCGGCGCTTACTTGCCAGCGATAAGGGCGAATAAAGGCAATAAGCTCCCAAAGAATGGTGAGATTTTTACTTTTTCGGGTCGACACCGATGTTGCCGAGACTGTGTCCGTTGCGGTTTGATTTGCCATAAGTTCACTTAGTGCTGTCCTTGCACGCTAGGGGCGTTAATAGCTAACGAGTATGTCTATAGTGGGTGCTTTGACCCACCTGTGTGCGTTGGACTACATATATTTTGGTCCAAATAAGGTGTTATAGCGCGCTATTTGTCTTGCTTTGAGCAGCTAATCCCAATTTCGCAGAGATGTCGTTGAAATTATACAAAACAGTCAATAAAATCAGCACACCAAATTTTTAGCGTTTTCCTGTCTAATAATCTCACATTTGAGAAGCTATTTTGGGGTAAACTCTTTTTACATCATTTTCAATCAAAAGGATTACCATGAAAAAATTTATCGCTATTGCTGCACTTGCTACCCTTCCACTTTCTGGCGCGGCTTGGCAGATTCAGATATCGGTTGTGGTCTCGGCACAATGGTATTTGATGGTCAACAAGGAAAGGTTTACAAAGTCCTCGGCGCCACAACAAACGGCACCTCTGGTAACCAAACCTTTGGTATCACCTTTGGTACGTTAGGCTGTGACGGCACCGGCACCATTGATTCACAGCAGAAGCTAGCCATGTTCATCGACGGAAATATGGACAATTTAGCACGTGATATCGCACGTGGCGAAGGCGAGACGTTGGCAACGCTTTCTGAAGTGTGGGGCATCAAAGATGCAGATAAAGCAGCATTTAATAACGTTGCAAAACAAAACTTCGCGTCAATTGTGACCTCTGACCAAGTGACTTCACAGGAAGTACTCACCAACCTAAATACCGTGGTTGCGCAGAACGAGCAGCTGTCAGCGTATAAAATCTAAGTGTTATAACACTTGATGGTTATCCGCCATGCAGAGGCGGTTATTAAGTACGAAAGTGCCCTTTTTGGGCACTTTCATGTTTCTGGATGTGAATCGTTGTACTGATATGAGACTGTTTAATTCTCGCGCCTCGCTATTTGTTCGTCTTAGTCTCATCATTCTCTCTCTCTTTAGCGCGTCAGCTTTGGCGAAGACGTCTGATTTTACAAAGACGGCTACGTTTGCGAAGACAGCGACTGTTACGAAAAATAGTGACTTTGATATTCCTACCTTGGCCAACCAGTCATACTGGCTAAAACTGGGTCACTACCTCCCTAATACGCTATCGGGCTATGAAAGTACGATTGATTCAGAAGACTTTTTTCTTGCCGCTAACGGAAAGACACACCCGAAACAAGAGCTAGCGGCAACAATCAATGCGCTTTACCATGCTGACGCTTCCGTCGCAAAAGCGGCAAGATGCCAATATCCCGCGCGTTTTACCTGGCTCGAGTCGAAAGCGGGACGCACTGCACAACTGGATTGTCCGGAACTTGAACGCTGGCAAAAGGTGCTTGATCCCGACGGTATGACCTGGTTTTTCCAACTGCCTTTATGAACAACCCCTCCTCTATGTTTGGTCATACACTGCTGCGAATTGACGCGCAAGATCAAACACGGAATAAAGAATTGGTGGCATTCGCAGTCAATTTTGCTGCGGAACCCAGCCAAGACGACAACGCCGCTTTGTATGCCGCAAAGGGGCTATTTGGCGCCTACCCAGGACAATTTACCGTGATGCCTTATTATCGCAAAGTTCGCGAGTATAACGACATTGAGTCACGAGATATTTGGGAGTACCCCCTTAACTTGTCCGAACAAGAGGTCAACCGCGTATTGCTGCATTTGTGGGAGATGCAAAGCGCGACCTTCGATTACTACTTTCTTGACGAAAACTGCTCATACCAACTGCTCGCGTTGCTTCAGCTGGCTCGCAATGATTTAAATTTGGTTGATGACTTCCCGTTTCAAGCGATCCCGTCAGATACAGTAAAAACGCTAGCCAATCATGATTTGATTAAGACGCCCAATTTCCGTGCCTCATTTGGTACTCGCTTATTAAATATATCGCAACAAGCCTCTCATACTGTGTTTGACGCTGCGCAAAAAGCAAAAAATGGCGATTTTCCAGACCACCAGCAATACACTGACGAGCAATTGGCCGCGATTTATGAATTTGCTTACGAGTGGCTTAATTTCGATTTTTATGATCAAGCTCTTCCCAGGGATCCTTATGCACAGCGTCTCACTCAGTTACTTGCATTGCGCAGCCAAATCGATGCCGCCTCGCCGTTTGAACCAGTAAAAAATACCAATATCGCGCCGGATAAAGGCCACGGATCTACACGTATTGGGATTGGCGCGAGAGCAGCGATGTATCGTTCAGATGCCCTTACGTTTGCGTGGCGCGCCGCTTACCATGACTTATTGGATCCTCAAGATGGCTTTGTGCCCGGCGCACAAATCAGTTTTGTCGATGTCGCAGTCAGTCATGATGAGGACGGTCATACACAACTGGATAAGCTCTATCTGATCGATGCGATGACCATCGCGCCGAAAAAGCCGGTTTTCTCTAGCCTATCGTGGAACGTTCGTGCAGGTTTTGATCGCCAGCCGACCACGGACAAGCAGGAAGGTCGTTGGTTTGCGCAAGGAGGCATGGGTCAGTCATGGGGAGACAGTAACGGTTTACACGCTTATGCCTTGTGGTCCACCTCTTTGAGTCACGGGGCTGCCAGCGATGATCAATTTAATCTAGCAACCGGCCTAGAATCAGGATTACTATGGCAACTTGCTGATGACCATCGTCTCGGCGTGCAAGCACAGTATCTGCCGCTGCTTAATCGTTCCTCACTGACGCAATCACAAGTCGATATGACTTGGCACTGGCGCGTCACCAATGATTGGTCTATACGCAGTCAAGCACGCTATCAGCATTGGAAGAACGAAGAGGTGAGTGGTCACATTACAAGCTATTTTTACTTTTAACTATCCGTCCTTAATGATAACAACGGACACCGTTATATGAAAATTACCAGTCTGGTGTTAGAAGGGGCCATTGAGCACAGAGACAGCCTAGTGTTTGATTTACTCTGACGGTTCTATTCAACTTGCCTAAAGGGCTAAGGCCTGCGGCCACATTTGCGCCATAGGCCGGATTCTATGTACACTGCGCCCTTATTCCAAATATGAGAGGTTGTATGCTCACCCTATCGAATAAGGTGGCAATTCCTGACGCTGAGATTGAGCTCACGGCGATTCGGGCAGCAGGGAAAGGCGGACAGAACGTCAATAAAGTGTCGAGTGCGATTCATCTGCGTTTTGATATCACTGCCTCGTCACTCCCTGATGCCTATAAAATGCGATTAATGACGTTGTCTGACTCGCGTATCTCTAAAGATGGCGTCGTTGTGATCAAAGCACAAAACTATCGCACCCAAGAGCTAAACCGAGAAGATGCGTTAGAACGCCTTGCCGCACTGATCAAGGGGGCAATGGTCGAACAGAAAAAACGCAAGCCAACCCGGCCCACGAAAGCATCACAGCGTCGCCGCGTAGAATCCAAAAAACGCAAAAGTCAGACGAAGTCTCTGCGTGGAAAAGTGGCGCCTTAACCTTCAATATCTTGGGTCTGCTGTTCTGCAGTCTATATTTTTATCTCCCCACCACGTTTTGCTTGCTTATCCGTAACCGGATTGCTCTAATGTTACAAGTAACATTTATCGTTAGTGTATTGAGATGACAGAAAAAAGAAACCGGGCCACCTTACAAGATATTGCTGACCGCGTGGGGATGACTAAAATGACGGTCTCACGCTATATGCGCAACCCAGAGTCAGTCGCTCCCGGTACACGCGACAAGATTGCCGCTGTGATTGAACAGTTGGGATACATTCAAAACCGTGTGCCCGCCATGCTATCCAAAGCATCGAGCAAAGCGATTGGTATTGTACTGCCCTCACTGTCTAACCAGGTGTTTGCCCATTTAGTACAGGGTATTGAGCGCGTAACCCAGGCACATGGCTACGATATTTTAATTACGCACGCCGGCTACAGCGAGCAGGCAGAAGAAGAGAAAATTGCTTCCCTGCTCTCTTATCAAGTAGATGGCTTGATCCTGACAGAAACCAACCATACGCCACGTACTTTGCAAATGTTAAAAACGGCAGCGATCCCTGTGGTAGAAACCATGGAGCTCCCGGACACTCCGATTGATATGGCCGTGGGGCTTGATCATGAGCAAGCCGCCTATGATGCGGTTCAAGCGATGATCAACAAAGGTAAAACACAGATTGTGTACTTGGCGGCTCGGCTAGATACCCGAACCCAGTTGCGGCGCAAAGGGTATGAACGCGCGATGAAAGAGGCCGGACTCACTCCTCGTTGTGTCGCAACAGAGCAACATTCCTCCTTTAGTTTGGGCGAAACCTTACTCAACCAAACCTTGGCACGCTACCCAAACTGTGATGGGTTGTTTTGTACCAATGATGACCTCGCCGTCGGTGCATTACTTGCCTGTAAAGAGCAAGGCATTGGCGTGCCTGAAGCGCTAGGCATTGTCGGCTACAATGCGTTGGATATTGGCACTGTGGTCAGCCCAAGACTCACCAGTGTCGCTACGCCCCGCGAATTAATCGGTGAGCGCAGTGCGACACTGCTGATCCAAGCGTTGAGCGGCGAAACCATCACCGAAAAAGTACATGCTGTCGCACACACCATCACAGACGGCACCAGCTTATAACCATTAAGTTTGAATGGGTGATGATGGAAATAAATAAGTCGCCCCTTCGTCAGCACGTGACACCTGCTGACGCGCCGCGACAAACAAGTCACGTCCCCACGTTTTGGTCGCTTGAAGCGGCTCCGCCATGGGGCGTTGAGATAAGTCAGCCTGACACGTCAACACGCCAGCATTGGCATCTAGCGTGATCATATCCCCGTTTTGAAGGGCAGCAAGCGCACCGCCATGCATGGCTTCAGGGCATACGTGCAAGGCAGCAGGCACCTTACCTGACGCCCCCGATAGTCGACCATCAGTGATTAACGCGACTTGGTAACCCATTTTTTGCACATTGCCGAGAATAGGCATGAGTTTATGAAGCTCTGGCATGCCATTGGCGGCAGGACCATTGAAACGTACCACAACGACGACATCTTGGTTGAGCTCGCCACGTTGATAGGACCGCTCGACCTCGTGCTGACAATCAAACACCCGTGCAAGCGCACAAACAACGCGATGCGCGGGATCCACCGCGGAGACTTTGATCACCGCGTTACCAATATTCCCGGATAGCATACGTAACCCACTGGTGGCACTGAAATACGAGCCGGGAGTGGCAATTACCTCAGCATCAATAGAAGGCGCTGCAGGCACCCAGTCAAGCTGCCCATCGTCTAATATGGGTCGCGTCAATTGGTCGCTAAATTGGCCGACTGCAGGCAGGGTATCGGCATGCAATAACCCGACGTCATGTAAATGCGCCATGAGCGCGGGTACGCCTCCAGCCGCTTCAAAGGCATTGATATCAGCCGGCCCATTGGGATAAACACGAGCAAGCAAAGGGACCACATGGGACAGCGCATCAATATCTTCCCATGTCAGGATAATGCCTGCCGCACGCGCCATAGCCACTAAATGGATGGTATGGTTGGTGCTGCCGCCCGACGCTAAGAGCGCGACCACGCCGTTAATAACGCTTTTTTCAGTCACCACATCGGCTAATGATCGGTAAGTGGCACTTCCCGCATGCTGAGATGCCAATGCTGTCGCCGCGTGGTGAGTCAATGCTTGGCGCAATGCTGAGTCTGGCGCGACAAAGGCGGCACCCGGTAAGATTAATCCCATGGCCTCTAGCACCAGTTGATTGGTATTAGCCGTGCCATAGAAGGTGCAGGTTCCCGGACTGTGATAAGCCTGACATTCCATGGCGAGTAGCGCGTCTTTACCTACTTCGCCTGCGGCATAAGCTTGACGTACCGCCACTTTTTGATCATTGCTGGTACCTGTTGCCATTGGGCCGGAGGGAACAAATAAGGTCGGTAAGTGGGCGTAGGCGAGCGCACCCATCAATTGTCCCGGTGCAATTTTATCGCATACGCCAAGCAGTAGTGTGGCGTCATACACATTATGACTCAGCGAAATCGCGGTCGCTTGTGCAATCACATCACGCGAAAACAGCGAACATCTCCATCCCCGGCTGGCCTTGCGTCACCCCATCACACATCGCCGGCACACTCCCCGCCACTTGCGCAGTGTGGCCCAGCGGTAACAAGGCGGCTTTTATTTGGTCTGGGTAGTGAGCATAAGGGGCATGGGCACTCAGCATATCGTTATAGGCACTGATAATTGCCACATTGGCGGTGGTCATATCCAGCATATGCTGTTTATCTTGCTGGCACGACGCGGCAACCGCATGCGCCATGTTGCCGCAAGACAGGTTGGTACGCGCTTTTCCCGCATCGGCTTGCATCTGCGTCTGGTGTAAAAATGCGGTGCGCGTTGACTGGCTGCGTTCACACAAGGCGTCGGTTACCGTAACAAGCGTCGGATGTATCATTCGGCATCCTCCTTGTTTGCTAAAGCTTGCACCGCGCGCGTCACCACAGTATCAATATCAGCATCAATGCCGACGCGGACAACATCAGGCTCATCGTCATCCGGCACTTCGAGCGTAGAAAACTGGCTATCTAGCATATGGGTTTTCATAAAATGCCCTTTGCGTGCACGAAGCCGCGCTAAAATCAGCGCATAGTCCCCATCCAGAAACAAAAAGGTAACGTTCTGATTGCCATCACGGATCTGGTCGCGATAGCGGCGCTTTAAGGCTGAGCACACAATCACGCCATATTCATGTTTGTGCTCCAAACTAAAAGCAGCATCGCGAATCCGCTCCAACCAAGGCGTCCGGTCATGATCATCAAGCGGCTTGCCCGTTGCCATTTTTTCGATATTCGCACGCGGATGTAAGTCATCGCCATCAATAAACTTCGCCCCCAGGCGCTGTGCCAGCTTTGTGCCTAAGGTACTTTTCCCCGAGCCACTGACGCCCATCACAATCACACTGCCAATTGCCATACCCACTCCTTAGCGAGATTTTAACCAGATCTCATTTTTGATAACGCATTCAATAATTGTCTTTATCTTAGTGTGGTTACCGGTAACATGTTACCGGTAACGTTGAGATTTGTGAAGTTTGACACAAACATCCTGGTCTAAAGAGGTGAGCCATGGAACTACTCGCACAAAGCCCTGAACCCACTACCCTACTCTTGATAGCATTGGGCGCTATCATATTGTTATTACTACTAATAATGAAACTTAAGGTGCATGCATTTGCATCATTGACATTGGTGAGCTTAGGCACAGCACTGGCCACGGGTATCCCTATCGACGACGTCGTGCCAACCATGATGACAGGGTTTGGCGGCACGCTAGCGTCGGTCGCCTTACTGGTCGGGCTGGGTGCCATGATAGGTAAAATTCTCGAAGTCACCGGCGGGGCCAATGTGTTGGCCGATACCCTGATCGACCGCTTTGGAGAAGCGCGGGCGCCGTTTGCATTGGGGCTCGCATCCTTGCTATTTGGCTTTCCGATCTTCTTTGACGCGGGGCTGATTGTGATGATGCCCATTATGTTTAGCGTCGCGAAGCGATTAGGCGGCTCTCCGATCAAGTATGCCCTACCGGTTGCCGGTGCATTTGCCGTTATGCACACCTTTGTGCCACCACATCCTGGTCCCGTTGCTGCCTCGGATTTACTCGGTGCAGACATGGGCCTATTATTGGTCGTCGGGCTACTGGTTTCACTACCCACTTGGTATTTAGGCGGCTATCTATTCGGTTTGTATGCCGGCAAGAAATTCAATATTCCGCTGGCGAAGGCGTTTTTAAATACAGAAGTGATGTTTAAAAGCAAAAAGGATCACCCCGCCTTTTCTACCGTGCTGATGATCTTACTGCTACCTGTCATGTTGATTTTCCTTGATACAGGTTTGAACGCGCTCAGTGTTGCAGGCGTCATTGACGGCGAGAGCCCATTGGTCGGTTTTCTGCGTATGCTGGGTAAAACGCCGGTGGCACTGCTGATCACACTACTAACGTGCTTGCTCGTCTTTGGCCAAAAGCTTGGCAAAAGTAAAATGGAAAAACTGTGTACCGACTCCTTAGCACCCATTTGTGCGGTGATTTTGGTGACCGGCGCCGGCGGGATGTTTGGTGGGGTATTGCGTGCCAGCGGCATTGGTCAGGCCTTAGCCTCCATGCTTTCTGACACCGGTATGCCGGTAATATTGGCCGCATTTGTGATTGCCACCTGCTTACGCGTCGCGCAAGGCTCTGCCACGGTGGCACTCACCACCACGGCCGCGCTGATTGCGCCCACGGTGTCGCATACTGTTGGCCTCTCCCAACTCGATTTATGCTTTATTGTTATTGCGATTGCAGGTGGGGCAACCGTGCTCTCTCACTTCAACGACTCAGGCTTTTGGCTCGTATCGCGTTTACTCGAAATGGATGAAAAAACCACGCTAAAAACGTGGACTGTGATGGAAACCCTGCTCGGGACTATCGCATTTGTTATCGTCGCGCTATTAAGCGTTTTACTGTAAGGAAATCTCATGACTGAACTGAATCAACGCCTTAAGGCAATTCGTATTGTGCCAGTGATTGCGATCAATAATGCGGACGATGCTGTCCCGTTAGCACAAACCTTGGTAGACAATGGCTTGCCATGTGCAGAAATCACCTTTCGCACCGACGCCGCCGCGAGCGCGATTCGTAACATGCGCGATACGTATCCCGACATGCTCATTGGCGCGGGGACTGTACTAACCACAGCACAAGTAGACGCCGCGATTGACGCTGGTGCCGATTTTATCGTCAGCCCTGGGCTTAACCCCACCACGGTGAAACATTGTCAGCAACGCGGTATTACCATCATCCCTGGGATCAACAACCCAAGTTTAGTCGAGCAAGCCATGGAACTTGGGATCGAGACAGTGAAGTTTTTCCCTGCGGAAGCCTCCGGCGGTATTGCGATGTTAAAAGCGCTATCTGCGGTGTATCCCGTCAACTTTATGCCGACTGGCGGCGTGAGCGAAAAGAATGTCAGCGATTATCTCGCATTACCCTCTGTGCTGGCATGTGGCGGTACGTGGATGGTCCCAGCCACATTAATTGATGAGCAAAAGTGGGATGAGATCGCAACACTGGTTAAGGCGTTGTGATGGCTCTCGCATCGGGTCAGGAAAGCTTTTTCCGCTTATCGAAGATGAATGGGGTCGCTCGCACGCATGCCTCCCGAGCTTGTAACGTCGGCTCGTAGCCGATACCGTCTCTTTCCGGTTCATAAACAAACACTCGGTTAAAATGGAGAGAGGCGGTATGTTGACGCAGGCACTTGAGCAAGTTTTTGGGTTTTCATCATTTCGTGCAGGACAAGAATCGGTGATCTCGCGTGTGATGCAAGGTGAATCAGCCTGTGCAATTTTTCCTACCGGTGCGGGTAAATCACTTTGTTATCAATTGCCTGCCACACAACTGCCCCACTTAACCTTGGTGATTTCGCCCTTGCTGGCGTTAATGCATGACCAAATCGCCTTTATGACCCGCAAAGGCATTGCCGCTGCCACCATCGATTCCACGCAGACTCCCGAGCAAACCAAACAAGTAATGGCCCAAGTCCGTCGCGGCGATATCCAGGTGCTGATGATTTCAGTCGAGCGTTTGAATAACGAACGCTTTCGCCAGTTTATTACCCCTATCCCAATCTCGTTATTGGTGGTGGATGAAGCGCATTGTATCTCTGAATGGGGACACAATTTTCGCCCTGATTACCTCAAACTCCCCGCTTACCGAGTGCAATTGAATATTCCGCAAGTGTKGCTCTTGACTGCGACTGCGACACCAGCGGTGGTCGAAGACATGCAGAAAAAATTTGCGATCCCAGCGAATAACACCACATTGACGGGGTTTTATCGTCCTAACCTGCATCTAAATGTGGTCGCCGTGGAAGAGGCGCAAAAGCGGCAAGCGCTGGTTGAGCAGTTACAGCCTGAACCCCATTTGCCGACCGTCATTTATGTCACCCAGCAGCAAACTGTGGAGGAAGTAGCCCAATGGTTACAAAGCCAGCATATTCCCGCGACGGCTTACCATGCAGGTATGAATCATGATGTCCGCGTGTCAATACAAGAGGCGTTTATGTCGGGTCGATCGCCATGTATTGTTGCGACCATCGCGTTTGGTATGGGCGTCGATAAAGCTGACATCCGGCGTGTCATCCATTTTGATCTACCTAAGTCGATTGAAAACTACAGCCAAGAAATTGGCCGCGCGGGACGAGATGGCCATGAGGCGACGTGCACCGTACTCGCCAACCAATCGAGTTTGAATATCCTGGAGAATTTTATCTACGGCGATACGCCAGATAAAATGGCGATCCAGGCACTTCTTGAAGAAATACAACAAGCTGGTCAACAATGGGAGGTCATGCTCCACAGCCTGTCACGGGCGTATAATATTCGGCTTTTACCCCTTAAGACACTACTGGTTTACTTAGAAATGGCCGGAGTGATCACCAGTCAATACAGTTACTTTGCCGATGTGAAATTCCAATGCATAGAATCGCCCACCACCATTACGGCTAAATTTCACGGCGAACGACACGAATTTGTTGCCCAGCTATTTGCATGCGCGATCAAAGCAAAAACCTGGTACAAGATGGATTTCCAGCAACTGTGGCAACGCTTTGGGGCAGAAAGAAAGCGCGCGTTAACCGCATTGGAGTACTTTCATGAACAAGGTTGGTTATCACTCGCAACCCAACAAGCCACACAAGTGTTTGGCGTGAACACCCACGAGATTGATATTCATGATCAAGCTGAGACGCTGTATGCCCTTTTTGCCAAAAAAGAACAGAGTGAGCTTGCTCGCATCAACCAGCTACTGACATTGTTGGCTTCTTCAACCTGTATTAGCCAGCGCCTTGCCGACTACTTTGGCGATCACGCCGCGCCCACCCGCTGTGGGCACTGCTCGGTATGCCAAGGCCAGATCGCCAATTTGCCCCCGCGCCCTGAATTACCGACAATCGATGCGCAAGCATTATCCTCATGGTGTCAGCATTTTGTCACTGCTTGCGACGGCACCCCAACCTCAGCGGCGATAACGCGCTTTTTACTCGGCTATCGTCACCGCTTCATACAAAAATCAAAGCAAAAGCCATACCTGGGTTTGGCGCACTGGCATCGTATCCGTATCAAACGGTCCACGAGCGCGTGATGGCTGAGCGAGATGCCCTCATTGATGGCCTCATTAACGGATAGTAACGGATAGTGATTTAACGCATCAGCTTATCCGCACCTTGTTACTTCAGCGCGTGTCGCCAAATTGCTGCAGTGTGATGTCGTCAGCGCTGTGGCATTTTCATCTCAATATTGAGGAAAAAATGACATTTATCCCCAGACGTTAAGGTTTATTCATATACTGATGATAACGACGTGATGCGTTGCGCGTCGTATATTTAATTTATTGCCATATTCAAGGGTTGTTTATGCGGCATTCTGGGGCGTTGTATGTTTTGGCCCGCCAAATCGTTTTTATCCTGAGCGTTGGCGTATTGTTATCGATAAGCACCAACGCTCATGCTGATCACAGCGAACAAGCTCAGCCACAAAAACCAGTTTTAAAAGTGGCTAACTCGCACGCGTGGCGTCCATTCTCTTATCTCAATAGCAATCAAGAGCCTAGGGGAATATTAGTTGACTTTTGGAAGGAGTTTGGCCAGCGCAATGGCTATGATATCGAGTTTCTATTAACCGATTGGCAAACGTCAATTGATTTAGTCCGCTCTGGGCAAGCCGATGTCCACGCTGGACTGCTTCAGTCACCTGAACGGTTGAAATTTATGGCGTTCGGCACACCGCTTTTTGCCATCGATACACAAGTGTTTTTCAGTCAATCCATGATGGGCACATCTGCCGACTTTGTCCTTTCCGGTACGACCGATCATAAAATTGGCGTAGTACAAGGCGGGTACGAAGAAGAGTTTATGAGAGCTAAGTTTCCGGACGTAGCACTGCAGCTTTTTCCGAATAATCAAGCGATGCTTGATGCGGCGCTAACCGGCGAGGTTCAAGCATTTATTGCTGATTTGCAGGTCGCCAATTACCATCTTTACACGACGACTAATCAGAATCTTTTTATCCCTGTCAGGCATCTTTATACGAAGATGCTGCACGCCGGGTTTGCGAAAGGGAACACGGCCTTACTTAATCGCATAGACAATAAGTTCGCGTGGCTAGATGACGAGACCAAACGCCAGCTCCTCAATCGCTGGGTGTACTACGATGTCGAGACTGTCTATCCTACCTATCTTTTTCCTGCTTTGGTCGCTATCGGCATTCTTATCGTCACCAGTTATATTGTTTTACTTAAACGAACCGTCAAACAAAAAACTCGCGCGCTGCAAACAGCCAACGATATGCTTCAAGAGCAGGCCATTACCGATTCATTAACGTTCTTGCCCAATCGTCGGTATTTTTATCAACACCTCTATGCCTTGGAGCAAAGTAGGGCCAACATCGCGCTAATGGTGTTTGATATTGATGACTTTAAAGCATTTAACGATGGGTTTGGTCATGCTCACGGGGATGAAGTGCTTTGTTTTGTCGCTAAAACGGCGAAAAGCCTATTGCCGAACGATGCCATCATTGCGCGAATTGGCGGCGAAGAATTTGCCGTGCTCCAGCATTTTGCGAGCGCTGAGCACGCATTGGCGCAAGGGAGGCTTTTGTGTGATGAAATTGCACGACAGAGCTTAGCGCTATTCAACCACGCGTCTAAGCCTGTCACGATCAGTTTAGGCGTCGCTTATTACCCTAACGGTATGCGTCATAATGAGATCGTTGATGCCGACAAAGCGATGTACCAAGCCAAAAACCAAAGGTAAAAATGGTACCGTCCTTCATGTGATCGATTAAGTATTAGGCGGCTACGCATATTGTAGCCGCGAGACGTTTAGGTCATTTTTTGTTCTGCTAAGCGTGATAGCACACGAGCGAGCAGACGGATCCTTGGCTCAATGGAGTCGAGCTGTAAATACTCATCATCACTATGAAAGTTAGCACCTACCGGGCCAAAGCCATCCAAACTAGGGATCCCTAATGCTGCGGTATTATTGGCATCTGATCCGCCTCCCACCGCTTTCCAATGAATAGGCACAGCTTCGTCAAAGGCAGCCGCCTCCACAAGACCCATCAAGTGCTCCGTTTCAGGCGTCGGTACCATCGCCGGTTTGTAGGCTTCGCGAACCAACTCAATGGTGACATCGGGTGTGTAAGGGTGAGAGGCGCGTGCTTGAATGGCTTGATCAAGAGCGCAATAAGCATTGTTGTCCCAGAACCTGACGTCAACCAGTGCCGAGGCATAAGCAGCGACAATATTGGCTCCTGCTCCGCCTTCGATTAAGCCTGCATTAATACTGGTGCCGGCCTCTAGATCTTTCATACTATCGAGAGTAACCAGCCAATGGGCTAATTCTGTAATAGCACTACGTCCTTTTTCAGGCTCGTTCCCAGCATGTGCAGCACGCCCTGAAACCGCAATTTTATAGCGAGCCATGCCTTTTCGGGCTTTGACTAGGCCACCATCTGCACGCGCCGCTTCTGCCACCAGCACATATCGTGCTTTGCGAGCAACAGACTCTATCCAGGCACTGGAATGAATCGAACCCACCTCCTCATCCGGTTCATGCAGACACAAATGCTCAATGCATCGCGTTCCGCTTGCGGCACTGCGCGCAGTGCATACACGATATTAAGCAAGCCTGATTTCATATCTGACACACCGGGACCGTAAGCGAAACCGTCCTCGACATGCATAGGCCGCTCCGCCGCCGTCCCCTGGGGAAAGACCGTATCCATGTGGCCAATCAGCATCACATCGATATGTGGATTGGTTGGCTGGTTGCGTATTTCCAATCCAACTCCTGCCTCGCCACATTCTACCCGCTTAATATGCCATCCTGTCATTTGCTCATATTTATCGGCCATCAGCGCCGCAACCACCTCAATACCCTCTCGTTGAAAGGTGCCACAGTCAACATTGACCAAAGGTGCCAACTCATCCAAGTAGCGTTGCAAAGAAAACGTCATCATGCCTCCTAAAGTAAAAGATTCATCACCCACATGGCGCCAAAAGCATTCAGAATAGAAATGCCGACCATAATAGGGATATAGCGGCCTTCAGTGCCAATCGGGCCCATTACTCGGCCAATGTATTGCACTTGCGAGCCCATTAAATAAATAGCGGGAACCAAGATAGCGATATGGGTACCGGTGAGAATGCCTTGGTCAAACAAGGTGATCACGACACCCACAGCACCGCCCATAGACATCCATGCACCCATGAGCACGGCAGCCGCTTCGCCGGGTAATCCAAACACGGCCATCACCGGTGCAAATACCTCCCCCATCAGGCCCAATAGACCGGTAATTTGGAGTGCCTTGATGATCACAAACGCCATGACAACATTGGGCACAGTCGAGGTTGTTGCGATATGCCACCCTTTTTTAGCACCTTCGACAAAGATGTCAGTGACCATAGGTTTACTGGTAGAAGACTGGGTCATGATGCGTGCTCCTCTTGATAGGATTGCGTCTCTTCTCGCTGCGGCCCTTTGCCCTCAGTCATATTGAGGTACAAACGAAAAATATTGGCACCGATAAACTTAAACAAGAAGATCACGCCAATAGCGAGGCCAATTGACGATGCCACCGCCAGCGAACCGTCTGACATGGTTAAGGTAAAAAGTACCGCGCCAGAGGAAAAGAAGTTGACGATGGTCGCGCCTGCTGTGAACTGAAACATGGTGAATACATCGGTTTCTCGCTTAGTGAGATATCCTTCATCTTTCAGTTGGCGGGTCATTGCCGCGCCAGCATCCGTGCTCTGCATGGACGCGATCAGCGCAAGCCCAGAGTTTCCGGGAATGCCTAACACAGGTTTAAGAAGAGGCGTTAGAAGTTTGCGGGCAGCATCCAGCGCGCCATAGTGCTCAAGCACACCAATCATACCCAGCGCGAACATCACGGTAGGAATTAAGGTCAACGCAAAAATAAAGCCATCGCGTGCGCCACTCCCACCTTTACCACGGAGTGATGTGGTTGCCACCTCTATTGTGCCATCCGTCGCCGTCGTGGCCTGATACGCAACTTGCCCGAAGGAACCGTTCAAAGTGGTGAAATCGAAAACGCCATACCATTGATTGGATTGTAAAAGCCCCGAGAAAAACACCACAGCAAATATCAGTGCTAGATAGCACCCCCAACTTACGTGGCGGCCTGTTTCGGTAGGATGTGTCATAAAAACAGCCCTCAAGTTTGATAAGCATTGATCTCATCATCGGTGCTGACACACAGAAAAAGATTGATAATTGTCAAGTTACCCTGCAAAGAGATTACTGGTTTTTACATAATATGGGCTCATTCAAAAGCTAACAAATAAAACCCCAAACAATGGCAATGAATGTGAGTCTATCGACTGATTTAAATCGATTTATCTGTCACTACTAAAAGATATGCGCAGAGAGTAACGGATAAGAAAACCGTCGGTGAAAGATTATAAAATCTAATGAAAAAAAGCGCCCATTGGGCGCTTTCTAAACGAGGCATTACGTATGCTTAATTAGCCCATTAAGTTGTAGAGCAATGCTGATATCGCAAGCATCCCTGTGATGAAGATAAAGTAAGTCCCGACTTGCCCACGGTATTGCGCCAGCGCTTTAACTTTATATGCCGCAACGGTTGGCATAATGAACAAGATCATCGCAATCACAGGCCCAGATAATGCGCCCATCATGTCAAGGATGCTCGGATTGATCACCGCGCACCCCCAAATGGCAAAAAACATCACGATAACGCCCAGCTTATCGGCGCTTTTGTACGCTAGTTTACTGTGCTTAGTCACCAAGCCGTTCAAACTCTCACGCGCGCCAAGGAAGTGTCCCAAAAACGATGAAGTAATCGCAATGAAAGCAACTAATGGCCCCAAGGTGCCAATAAACGGGTTATGGGTGACATTAGCAAGATACGACAAGACAGACACATTTTGTGCTTTCGCTTCTGCCATTTGCGCGGGGCTAAGTGTTAGTACGCACGAAAATACAAATAGCAATACAAAAGCCACCAGCATTATACCCGCGCGTTTGAGAATTTGCTCTGACTTACCTTGAGCCTCATCACCATAATGGCGGCGCTGAATGTTAGCAAAGCTGGAAATCGCCGCTGCATGGCTAAATGAGAAAATCACCACAGGCACTGCTAACCATAGACTTATCCCCAGATCGCCTATCGGCGGTAAGCTTAGATCCGGCATTTGCCACGATGGAACAAGATAAAAAGACAAAAACGCCAGAATGGCGACCAATGGATAAACCATCGCCGCGAACGCGCGCAGCATCAGGCGTTCCCCCCCAGCATAATCGCGATCATGCCAGCCACTAGCACGCCCGACAGCAACACGCGGTTTGGTGATACCCATCCCAGTTGGTTGACTAAAAAGCTATCAACCGTGTTGGTCAACCCAACGCCGTATATCAATAAAATGGGGAAAATAGAAAGGAAATACAGCATCGAAATCATACGTCCAACGTTCGCGCCGAAATGTTCTGCGACAACATCGGTAAAATCGGCATCTTTGTGACGCGAAGACAGCACAAAGCGGGCCAGGCCTCGGTGGGCCATATAAGTCATTGGAAACGCTAGCACCGCCATAATGATCAGCGGCCAAAAGCCTCCCATGCCTAAATTGATGGGTAGAAACAAAATGCCGGCACCCACCGCTGTCCCGAATAGGCTAAGCGCCCAATGGGTGTCATGCTGGGTCCAGCGGTGTGAAACACTTTTTGAGGAGATCTCTATAGTCTGGTTCACGTCAAACTCTCTTAGTTATAATATTTTATGCGGTTGCATAGTATCGAGTTCGACCTAAACGATCACATATATGTAATAGATATATGTACTAATTGTATCACTTTAAACCCGTCAACTTAGCTGGTTTTATTTTAAAAAGATAGTTTT
>NZ_AQOD01000034.1 GCF_000513715.1 Salinivibrio socompensis S35 | reverse complement strand
TGCCCTTTGGGCAAGTTCCTTCAGGCCCTTCCTTCTAATTGGGGGCCAGGTTCCGGGTGGAATTCAAGGTCGGTTTTTTAATTCCCTTGGACAAATTGGTGGTAATTCCATTGGTATAGAGAACTAAAAATTAAAAACGGCCAGTCAGGAACCCAAAGGCCCACGGCTTTCTATGGTGGTGCTGTCACCACCAACAAGCTGATGCTGAATTACTTTTCAATCTCAACATTTTCAACTCGTGCTTTAAGTTTTTGGCCGGGACGAAACGTCACTACGCGGCGCGCTGTGATCGGAATATCTTCCCCTGTTTTAGGGTTTCGACCGGGACGTTCATTCTTGTCTCGCAAATCAAAGTTACCAAACCCCGATAGTTTGACTTGTTCGCCACTTTCGAGCGCTCTTCGTACTTCTTCAAAAAACACTTCGACTGTATCCTTGGCGTCCCGTTTGCTAATCCCGATATTTTCAAACAGGTTCTCAGCCAAATCGGCTTTCGTGAGCGCCATAGGTTTTCCCTCAAGAATTGTTTAACACATTGGCAATCCCGCAGTATCGACACCACCATTCTACACGTGGCTCATCCTCTTTAGCCCTTGTATTTTAGGGACATTCGAGGACCACTTAGACTCAAGTGTATGCCAACTGGCTGATTTGCGCCAACTTTTTTACATGAAAAAATCAAACGCCATGTCCAAAAAATTGACCTTTTAAACCAACACTTTACACGCTTATCCGCTGGGTGGTCTATAAACAGACAGTCCTTATTACTGATATTAGACGCTTTTATCAATTATTGAACATTTAATGAACAAATATAGCAAATTTATTCAGTTTTTCAAACGCATATATGTTAAGCCATTTAGGCATAAAAAAAGCAGCGTTGCCGCTGCTTTTTCGCGTTAATGGGGTTAATCTCGCAAGATTACACCCAGTTTATCTGAAAGATGGTGCACAACACCCGACACAGCGTCATTAATATCAGCCTCTTCCAACGTGCGCTCACTCGATTGCAAGATAAGCGCAATCGCTAAGCTCTTCTTCCCGTCTTCCACCCCTTTACCGGTATACAGATCGAAAAGTTGCGCATCTTTAATCAGCGCATTGCCACTTTGCAAACACGCGGCCACGACATCGCCTGATGCGAGTGACTCATCAGCAATCACCGCAATATCACGGCGGTTTGCAGGGAACTTGGAAAGACCGGCCGCCTCAGGAATAAAGCGCGCATCAATCGCTTGCCATTCCAGCTCAAACACCACGGTGCGACCATTGAGGCCAAACTCACGTTCCAGCTCTGGGTGCAGCGTACCAATGTGGCCAACAACCTTGCCATCAAACTCAATTGCCGCGGTTTGGCCTGGGTGCATCGCGGGGTGAGATGCTGACACAAAGCGGAAGTCGTTCAACTTACCGGTTAATTCAAGCACCGCTTCTACGTCGCCTTTTAAGTCAAAAAGTCGACGGTTGTGCTGGTCAGATCCCAATGCTCTTCGCTACCAGCTCCAGCAATGATCCCTGCCAGCATCCGCTCTTGGCGAATGTTTTCTTGACGTATGTCGCCGCTCATGTCGCCTTCAGGCGTGAAGCGTAAACCAAACTCAAACAAACGTACGCGTGGTTGTTGGCGCTTTTGGTTATAAGCAACCGTATTAAGCAAACCTGGCAACAAACTTAGGCGCATGGCTGACATATCAGCAGAGATTGGGCTTGGCAGGATTAACGGCGCTACATTCGGCACAATCAATGCCTGTTGCTTAGGTTCAACAAAGCTATAGGTGATCGCTTCATGAAAACCACGGTCAACCAGAAGATCGCGCACACGCTTAAGTGGCATCGCCGCTTCTTTATATTCGCGCATAGTGAGCGCAGCTTTCGGCGCACGGGTCGGGATGTTGTCGTAGCCATAGATACGGCCCACTTCCTCGATCAAATCTTGCTCGATAGCAATATCAAAACGCCAGCTTGGTGCCGTTGCTTCCCAGCCCTGATCTGAGGTCGTTACCGCACATCCTAAACGCGTCAGAATGGCGTCGACGTCGCTGTTATCAATGTGATGCCCCAGCAAGCCATCTAGCTTGTGACGACGAAGCGTGACAGTGTCACGAACTGGTAAGGTGTCGGTGGACTCAGCCGTTACAATCTCGCCCGCCTCGCCGCCACAGATAGCCAGCAATAATTCAGTCGCTCGCTCCATCGCTGCGGCTTGAAGCGCTGGATCAACACCACGTTCAAAGCGGTGTGAAGAGTCCGTATGCAGTCCATAGCTACGTGCACGACCACGAATCGCTTCTGGCGCAAAAAAGGCAGACTCTAACAGAATGTCTTGGGTTTCAGTGGTCACGCCTGAATCTTGGCCACCAAAAATACCCGCCATCGCCAATGCTTTTTTCTCATCCGCAATAACGAGCGTTTGCGCATTCAGTTTGGCTTCATTGCCATCGAGTAAGGTCAGTGACTCGCCTTCTTCGGCTAGACGCACCACAATGCCACCTTCAATCTTGCCAAGATCAAACGCATGCATTGGCTGACCTTGCTCAAGCATCACATAGTTAGTGACATCGACCACAGGATCGATAGCACGAATGCCACTGCGGCGCAGTTTTTCTTGCATCCAAAGAGGCGTTTGTGCCTTAAGGTTAACGTGACGTACCACGCGGCCTAAATAACGGGGACACGCATCAGTGGCGTCAATACGCACGGATACCTTGTCTTCAATGCTGGCAGCAACCGGCGTGATGGTCGGCTCTGTCACATCAGTACGGTTTAACACACCTACTTCACGTGCTAAGCCACGTAAGCTTAAGCAATCTGCGCGGTTCGGGGTCAAATCCACATCGATGGTCACGTCGTTGAGCGCGAGATAATCACGAATATCGGTGCCAATGGGTGCATCGGTTGGTAGCTCGATAATCCCGTCCGATTCCACATCGATACCCAGCTCAGTAAACGAGCACAGCATACCGAATGACGGCTGGCCACGTAATTTGGCTTTTTTGATTTTAAAGTTTCCAGGCAGTACCGCGCCGACCATCGCCACCGCGACTTTTAAGCCTTGGCGGCAATTCGGGGCACCACAGACAATATCCAGTAACTCGTCGTTACCCACATTGATTTTAGTGACCCGTAATTTATCCGCATCTGGGTGTTGGCCACATTCAACCACTTCACCCACAACCACATCACTAAACTCGCCAGCCACGGGGGCAATCTCGTCAACTTCAAGACCGGCCATGGTGATCTGGTGGGCAAGCGCGTCGGTGTCGTTTGCTGGATTTACCCACTCTCTCAACCAAGATTCACTGAATTTCATTATTACCTTGCCCCACTGATTACTTAAACTGTTTCAAAAAGCGCAGATCGTTCTCGAAGAACGCACGCAGATCATTCACGCCATAGCGCAACATGGTTAGGCGCTCTACCCCGATACCAAAGGCAAAACCTTGGTATTCTTCTGGTCAATGTTCACCGCCCGCAGTACATTGGGGTGAACCATGCCACAACCTAAGATCTCTAGCCATTTGCCACCTTTTCGGCGTACATCGACTTCCGCTGAGGGTTCAGTAAACGGGAAATAGGAAGGACGGAAACGCACTTCGAGGTCTTCCTCGAAAAAGTTACGTAAGAAATCGTTCAAAATACCTTTCAAGTCGGCAAAGGTAATGTCTTTGTCGACCAGCAAGCCTTCCACTTGGTGGAACATGGGCGTGTGCGTTTGGTCGTAATCGTTTCGATAAACACGGCCCGGTGCAATAATACGGAACGGTGGTTTGCCCGCTTCCATGGTCCGAATTTGAACGCCCGAGGTATGCGTACGCAACATCAAATCAGGGTTGAAGAAGAAAGTATCATGATCAGTGCGCGCCGGATGATCCGCAGCGATGTTTAATGCATCAAAGTTATGGAAGCCATCTTCGACTTCCGGTCCGGCTTCGACCGAAAAGCCAAGCTCGCCAAAAAATTGCTCAATGCGCTCAATCGTGCGCGTCACCGGATGCAGACCACCGTTTTCAATTCGACGGCCAGGCAAGCTCACGTCGATGGTTTCTGCGGCCAGTTTAGCCTCAAGCTCTGCACGCTCTAGCGCTTGCTTACGTTCAGCAATCGTCTGCTGTACGGTTTGTTTCGCCTGATTAATTTTCTGACCCGCTTCACGGCGCTCTTCAGGGGGTAATTTACCCAATGCCTGAAGCTGTGCGGTTAATTCACCCTTCTTTCCTAGGTATTTTACCCGGACTTCATCCAATGCAGCCACAGAGGCGGCGTCGGCCACCGCATTGGTTGCATTCGCAAGAATTTCTTCTAATTGTTGCATTGTTTCCTCGTCGACCCGTAGGGCAGTCCAAACCAGGTAGGTGCGTGACAATACCTGCTGACATCATGGTTTCACCCATTGTCTGAGCAAACTGACAGAGTCGCCTTGTTATACGCCTCAATGCCAATTGACTGAGAGAACAGGTAATAAATTGACCTTACATACTAATTAATGCCACGACTAATGCCAAACGCTAAACGGCATTTAAGCCATTTTTCCTCGCCATCACCCACCGGTTTATCCATTTTGTTGGCACAGATGGAGAGTTTGCTATCCTACGAGCCAATATATCGACGAATCCGGAGCCAGTATGCAAGACAACCATCACCCTTTACGCGTGTTTATCTCCACGTCAACCCACCCTTGGTTTAACTTGGCGGTGGAAGATACGATTTTCCGAACCATGTCCGCAGAGCAAAACGTGCTCTTTCTTTGGCGTAATGATAACACCGTGGTGATTGGTCGTGGCCAAAATGCGTGGCGCGAATGCAACACCCGCAAAATGGAACAAGACGGTGTCGTCTTAGCGCGCCGCCAAAGTGGGGGCGGTGCCGTGTTTCATGATCTCGGCAATACCAACTTTACCTTTATGGCCGGTAAGCCCGGTTACGATAAGTCGGTATCAACACAAATTGTGCTGGATGCGCTAAACACACTCGGTATTGAGGCGATGGCCAGCGGACGCAATGACTTAACCATGGAGACGCCCAACGGTCCTCGCAAAATATCAGGATCAGCTTATAAAGAGACCAAAGATCGCGGGTTTCATCACGGCACCTTGTTGATTAACGCTAATTTGGCGCGACTCGGCGATTACCTCAATCCTGATCCTAAAAAACTTCAAGCCAAAGGCATTACTTCCGTGCGTGCGCGAGTGGCGAATATTTCCAACTATGTGCCAGGCATTGAGCATCAAACCTTGTGTAATGCGATTAAAACCGCGTTTTTCAACCACTTTGGTCATACCGCTGAGATTGAGTACATTTCTCCCGAGGCCAAGCCCGATGTCGAAGGCTTTAATGCGCTCTATGAAAAGCAATGCAGCTGGGCGTGGAATTTTGGCAAGAGCCCCCAGTTTATGCATACCTTCGATGAACGATTTGACTGGGGCGGCGTGGAGCTTCACCTCGACGTCCACCAAGGCAAAATTGTCGACTGTCAGCTCTTCACCGATAGCCTGACACCAGACCTGCTAGAAACACTGGCTAATCAGTTGATCGGACAGCGGTATCATCCAGACTCGCTGTATCAATTTGTCACCCGTCAAGCCGAGATTGATCCCGAACATCAAGCCATGTATCAGGATATTGCCCAGTGGCTCCACCACGCCATTGCATGACGCACAACTCAGTAAAAGTGACTCCCATCACATAATTTCCTCTCTTTTTGATCCCGAGCAAAGACACAAGCGGCTGTCACGTCACCATAGATGACAGCTGCTCATTGCTATAAAACTTCGTCCTTTGAATAAAAACCATCATTAATGACGCCATTATCATTTGAATAATAGTTTTTAATTTTGGTAAAAAAACATTAATCTAGTTTTACATGTTTTGTTACAAACTGCAGGAGGTGAACTTTTCGACAGATGTTTCGGCAATGTACTGCACGCCGATTGAAGAAATGCAGACCCAACAAAAACTCACGAATAATTAAATAGTTATGGAAAACCAAAAAACAATACTCGGTCACCCACGAGGGCTCTTTTTACTTTTCGGCACGGAGCTATGGGAGCGATTCTCGTACTATGCGATGCGTGCGATTTTAGTGCTTTACCTCACCGATCAAACCATCAACGGTGGATTGGGGTGGTCAACCAAAGATGCACTAGAACTTTACGGCTACTACACCGGCCTCGTCTATATCACACCACTCATTGGCGGTTGGTTTGCTGACAACTTTATCGGTCAGCGTCGCGCTGTGGTGGTGGGTGGCGCACTGATGGCGCTCGGTCAATTCACCCTTGCTTTCCCAGCCCACCAATATGGTTTAGATATTGTTCACACGCTTTATGCCGGCTTAGCACTACTCATCACGGGTTGTGGACTGCTGAAACCCAACATCTCGACGATGGTCGGTGACCTTTATCATGAAGGCGATCATCGTCGTGATGGTGCGTTTACCATTTTCTACATGGGGATCAACATTGGCTCTTTATTAGCTGGTTTTGTTTCGGGCACCGTCACCAGCGCGTATGGTTGGCAATATGGCTTCTTTGCTGCGGGGATTGGTATGGTGATCAGCTTGATCATCCAGCTAACCATGGCCAACTCTTGGCTAGGCGAAATAGGCCGTGTTCCGGCCGCACAACAAGCCCGCGATGCGAATCATTCTAAGACCAATGCCCCATTGACCAAACAAGAAATCGATCGCCTTAAAGTCATCTTATTGATGGGCTTATTCGTGATCATTTTCTGGGCCGGCTTTGAACAGGCTGGTGGCTTGATGAATATTTATACCCAAGAGTACACAGATCGCATGGTGGGTGGGTTTGAAATTCCAGCGGCATGGTTCCAGTCACTCAACCCCTTCTTCATTATTGTCTGTGCGCCTATCGCGGCCTCTCTTTGGGTGCGCCTTGGTCCTAAAGAGCCCAGCTCGCCGGTGAAATTTGCCATAGCGTTATTTATGCTAGCGCTCGGTTTTGTCTGTATGATTGGCGCTGTGTTGGAGCAAGGCGGCGACACCACAGTGAAAACGTCGATGTTTTGGTTAGTCGGTGCCTTCTTCTTTCATACCTTAGGCGAGCTTTGCCTCTCCCCGATTGGCTTATCGTTGGTCACCAAACTCGCGCCGCTTCGTCTTGCGTCATTGATGATGGGAGCTTGGTTTGGCTTTAACGCGATTGCCAACTACATTGCCGGCATCATTGGCTCGCATGTGGGTGATTATGGTGCGATGGCTATTTTTGGCGGTATTGCGGCCACGGCTGCGGTCTCAGGCGTTATCTTGCTGACACTATCCAACACCCTAATCCGCTGGATGCACGGTGCCGAATCCGGTGCCACGCCCAGTGAAGAGATCGAGCAACAACAAGTACAAATTGCCTAATCCGTATGGTTTTAGGAAAATCAAAAAGAGGCCGATTGGCCTCTTTTTTCATGATTTAATGCCAAGCCGGCGACGCAGCGAATGATACATTTCCATCATAAAGATCGTAAAGCCAACGGTAGGATCGTGTTGTATGTAATCCTCGATTGCATTGAGATTAATCTGGCGAAATTTTTCAATCGCTGTCTCTGCGCTGTCGGCAACAATGACCTCCCCTTCAATGATCAACCCCTGCTCTAACAATGCTTCTTTTTCAGCAAGATAGTTGAGGTGTTCCTTGACCAAGTAAGTAAACTGGTCACAGTTGTTCGGCTGACAAAAAAAGACGTATTGGTTCATCGTGTGTCCTTTGTTTCACTTTTTAAGCACTATATCATGATGATAGGAATAGGCAGGCAGTGCTAGCGCACATTTTTATGCGCAAAAGTTTAATTATCTAGACGCACAGCAATAACAAAAAAGGAGAGCCAAAGCTCTCCTTTTTTAGCAATTCTTTACTGTAAGACTTACAGTGAAGCTTTCGCTTTTTCTACCAATACAGAGAATGCTGCTTTGTCATATACCGCGATATCGGCAAGGATCTTACGATCAATTTCGATAGATGCCTTTTTAAGACCGTTAATCAGGCGGCTGTACGACATACCGTTTTGGCGAGCCGCAGCGTTGATACGCGCGATCCACAGTTGACGGAATTGACGTTTCTTGTTGCGACGGTCACGGTAAGCATATTGACCTGCTTTCGTTACCGCCTGAAAAGCTACACGGTAAACGCGTGAACGCGCACCATAGTAGCCTTTCGCTTGCTTCATTACACTCTTGTGACGTGCACGAGCTTGTACACCACGTTTTACGCGAGCCATTGTTTCTCTCCTAAACTAAATAATAAAACTAAAAACTTATGCGTATGGCAGCATGCGAGCTACTTGCGCGTTTTCGCACGCAGGCAGAACAGCATTTGGACGCAGCTGACGCTTGTTCTTAGTAGTACGTTTAGTCAGGATATGACGCTTGGTTGCACGCTTGTACTTAAAGCCACCAGCAGTTTTTTTGAAACGCTTAGCAGCACCTTTGTTGGATTTCATCTTAGACATGATGATAACTCCGCATTGTGTTAATAATATAGCAATTTGGCGAACAAAGTGGCTGCACCTAGCAGGCGCAGCCACTTGTTACTTGGAAGCCAGAATTACTTCTTCTTTGGGGCCAGGACCATGATCATTTGACGGCCTTCGATGCGAGTCGGGAAACTTTCTACTAAAGCGATTTCAGCAGTGTCTTCCTTCAAGCGGTTCAGCACGTCAACACCGATGCTTTGGTGCGCCATTTCGCGACCGCGGAATCGGATTGTCACCTTGACCTTGTTACCCTCTTCAATGAAGCGAACCAGGTTGCGTAGTTTTACCTGATAGTCGCCTACATCTGTGCCAGGACGGAATTTAACTTCCTTAACCTGGATAGTCTTTTGTTTTTTCTTCTGCTCTTTCGCAGCTTTACTCTTCTCGTAAAGGAATTTGCCGTAATCCATGATACGACAAACCGGCGGCTCAGCGTTTGGACTGATCTCAACCAAGTCAAGAGTCGCCTCTTCCGCTTTGGCGAGTGCTTCATCAAAAGGGACGACACCCAGTTGTTCGCCGCTGTCATCAGACAATCGAACTTCATTGACACCACGAATTTCGTTGTTTAGACGATGAGCGTTTTTCTTTGCCGGGGCTTTTCTTGCGCCTTTAATACCTTATTCCTCCACAATATTGAGTGTTCGATCTTGCACTTCTTGCTGCAGTTGTGCCAAGAAGTCATCAATCTTAATTTTACCCAAATCTTTACCTTTACGGGTACGTATTGCCACTTCGTCAGCTTCCATTTCTTGGTCACCGCAAACGAGCATATACGGTACACGCTTCAAAGTGTGTTCGCGGATTTTAAAGCCAATCTTCTCGTTTCTCAAGTCCGCAGAGGCTCTAAATCCAGCTTTTTGCAGTTTTTTCGCAATCTTTTGCGCATAATCTGCTTGTTTATCCGTGATATTCATCACAACAGCTTGCTGCGGTGATAGCCACGTTGGGAAGTGCCCAGCGTATTCTTCAATCAGAATACCGATAAAGCGCTCCAACGAACCGAGGATAGCACGGTGAATCATCACAGGTGTGTGACGTTCGTTGTCTTCACCTACATACGTGGCACTTAAGCGCTCTGGAAGCGCGAAATCAAGTTGTACTGTACCACATTGCCAAGCACGATCCAGGCAATCATGTAAGGTAAACTCAATTTTAGGTCCGTAAAACGCACCCTCACCCTCTTGAATTTCAAACGGAATGTCCATCGCCGTCAAGGCTTCGTGCAAGGCTTTTTCTGCGCGATCCCACATTTCGTCAGACCCAACACGGGTCTCTGGACGAGTCGACAGTTTAACTTCGATGTTGTTGAAACCAAAGGTCTGGTAGGTTTCATACACCATTTCGATACATGCACTGACTTCTTCTTGCACTTGTTCTGGAGTACAGAAGATATGCGCGTCGTCTTGAGTAAAGCCACGCACACGCATCAAACCATGTAACGCACCGGATGGCTCGTTACGGTGACAACTCCCAAACTCTGCCATACGCAGCGGTAAATCACGGTAAGACTTCAACCCTTGGTTAAAAATCTGTACGTGACCTGGGCAGTTCATAGGTTTAAGTGCGTATTCACGGTTCTCTGAGTTAGTCGTGAACATATAGTCCGCGTACTTATCCCAGTGTCCCGAACGCTCCCACAACACGCGGTCCATGATCAGCGGACCTTTGACTTCTTGATAGTCGTATTTGGTCAGCTTCGCGCGGATAAATTGCTCAAGCTCACGGAAAATCGTCCAACCATTATGGTGCCAGAACACCATCCCAGGCGCTTCTTGCTGCATATGATACAAATCAAGCTGCTTACCCAGTTTACGATGATCGCGCTTCGCCGCTTCTTCTAAACGCACTAGATGTGCTTTCAATTGCTTTTTATCTGCAAAGGCCGTGCCGTAGATACGTTGCAGCATTTTGTTGTCGCTGTTACCACGCCAATACGCACCAGCCACGTTCAAAATTTTAAAGTTTTGGCAAAAGCTCATGTTCGGCACATGCGGGCCACGACACATATCGATGTATTCTTCGTGGTGATACAGGCCCGGACGGTCATCGCGAGCGACATTCTCATCCAATATTTCGATCTTGTACGGTTCGCCACGTGATTCAAAGGTGTCACGCGCGTCTTGCCAGCTGACCGTTTTCTTAACAACTTGATACTTGGTTTTCACCAGATCTTTCATGCGTTTTTCAATCGCATCCAGATCGTCTTGGGTAAGCGAGCGATCCATATCAATATCATAATAGAAACCGCTGTCGATGGTTGGACCAATCGCCATTTTAGTGTCAGGGAATAGTTGCTTGATTGCATGACCTAAAAGGTGCGCACACGAGTGGCGAATAATCTCGAGTCCATCGTCATCTTTCGCGGTGATGATTTCGAGCTGTGCATCGTGCTCAATCAAATCACATGCATCCACGCGTTTACCGTCAACACGGCCCGCGATACAGGCTTTAGCCAGACCAGGACCAATATCATTGGCAACGTCGTAAGTGGAAACAGGGTGGTCAAAAGAACGCTGACTGCCGTCAGGGAGAGTAATTAGAGGCATTGGTAACAATCCTTCTCAGTGGTGCCACACACCAAGTGGCACATGAACATGTATTTTACGATTAGTAAGTAACCGCACAGTGTGAGTAGGGTTTTGATTATGAAGATCCGACATTTGTGATGCAAGTCATCCCGTTAAGAATTTCACCCCCGCCCCCCGCATGATTCACTCTATCATCCGCTTGATTTTGCACTAGACTTCAGTGATGCTGATTTGTATACACAATAACAACAGGGACAATGTATGGCCAGTGCGCCCCGCTATCAACAAATAAAAAACTTTATCCAAGAGAACATTGAGGCACGGGTTTGGCCAGTGGGAACACGTATTCCGACCGAATACGAATTGTGCGATCAATTTAACGTTAGCCGTATGACGGTGAACAAAGCCGTACGTGATTTAGTCGCAGAAGGCCTACTAGAACGCACGCCCAGGTTGGGAACATTTGTCTCTGAGCCCAAAGCCGAATCCCCGTTAATGGATATTCGTAATGTCGCCGACGAAGTCAACGCTCGCGGGCAAAGCTACCACAGTGATATTCACACATTGAAGCGCATTTCAGCGCCGGCTGATGTCGCCATGCGGTTAGGCGTTATGGTGGGAACGTCTGTCTTTTACAGTGAAATTGTCCATTATGGTGATGCAATTCCATTACAACTGGAACAGCGCTGGATCAACCCAGTATTAGCGCCCGACTATTTAGCGCAAGATTTTAATCAAACCACACCGAATGAGTATCTGTCGACGGTTTGTCCGGTTAATACTATTGAGCATACGGTCGAAGCCATTCAAGCCACTCCGGCCATTCAGCAAGTCCTTGCGATGCGATCAGACGAACCCTGCTTATTATTACACCGCCGGACTTGGAGCCAACAAACCTTGGTCAGTGCTGCCTTATTGTACCATCCAGGATCGCGCTACAAACTCACCTCAAGAACGGATAGATAACCCTATTTAGATCGAGCCGGTCACAACTTTTTACCGTTTTATTACATCCCGCTTGCGTCGACCGCTTTATTTGTCTATACATTTGTATAGACATTTAATAAGCGGTAAGGCTATCACCATGAGACACCTATTTACCGATGCAAAACTGGTCACGATGGCCAGCAGTATTGACGATACCGACGGCTATCAATGCCAAGATCACAGCGCGATTGCGGTTGAGAACGGCAAAATTGTCGCGCTTGGCAAAGACGCCGAGCAGCTTGACTGGCCAAAGCAATCGTTGAACGGCAACTTGGTAACCCCCGGATTGATTGACAGCCATACGCACTTGGTTTTTGCGGGCAATCGCGCCGGTGAGTTCGAGCAACGCCTGAATGGCGTGCCTTATCAAACCATTGCTGAACAAGGCGGCGGGATCCTTTCGACTGTCCGAGCAACGCGCGCCGCGAGCGAAGCCCAATTACTTGCCCTCGCCCTACCACGTGCCGAAGCCTTAATACGTGACGGTGTCACAACAATTGAGATCAAATCAGGTTATGGATTAACCCTCGACGACGAGCTAAAAATGCTACGAGTGGCTAAAGCCATCGAGCAACATTTACCGGTGACTGTCTCTACCACCTTACTCGCCGCTCATGCTATACCGCCGGAATATCAACACGATGCCGATCATTACATTGATTATGTGTGCAATACCATGATTCCGGCAGCCGCAGAACAAGGGCTTGCTGACGCAGTGGATGTGTTCTGTGAAAACATTGCCTTTAGCGTCGATCAAGCGGAAAAAATCTATGCTGCCACCAATGCCCATGGACTCAACATTAAAGCCCACACCGAGCAGCTAAGTGATCTGGGAGGCAGTGTCGCAGCCGCAAAGGCGGGTGCCTTGTCAGTTGATCATATTGAGTATTTATCAGAGGCCGACGCCCAAATATTGGCAGAGTTCGGTACAGTCGCAACGTTGCTGCCTGGCGCGTTTTACTTTTTGCGTGAAACTCAAATACCACCGATTGATGCCTTACGTGAACACCGGGTGCCCATGGCGCTTGCCACCGACTTTAATCCAGGCACCTCGCCTTTTGCCTCACTAACGTTAATGATGAACATGGCTTCCACCTTATTTGGGCTCACCCCCAAAGAGAACCTGTACGGTGTGACTCGCCATGCTGCCCAAGCATTGGGCTTAGCTCACAAGGGACAAATCGCAGTCGGGTTTGATGCGGATTTCGCCGTTTGGCAGTGCGACACGCCCGCCGAACTCAGTTATATGGTCGGCACTGCTCCCCTAATCGGGCGAGTGGTCAACGGTGTCTGGCATCCCGCCGCGACGACACACCCGATCACTGCCCATCAGGAGCGTCGCGGATGAAACACTTACCTGTCGATATGGCCGTTTGGCAAGGGCGCATCGACCCAGAAGACGGAGATCGCGGCCTCCGGTTGCACCAAACCATTAATGCGTATGATCCTAATGCCGCTCAGCAACCCGGTATTGTGATCTACGGCTTTGCCTGTGATGAAGGCGTGGCGCGCAATCAGGGACGTCTCGGTGCAGCCCTCGCCCCCGACACGCTACGACAAGCATTGGCAAACCTCGCCTGGTACAACAGCCAGCCGCTCTATGATGGCGGAACCGTAATGTGTGATGACGCCGATCTCGTGCTCACCCAACAAAGGTTGAGCCAGCAGATCCATCATGCTCTGTCACAGCACCGGGTACTAACCCTGGGCGGCGGTCATGAAACTGCATGGGCAAGCTTTCAGGCTTATCCAGTTACCTAGCGCGCCACGGTACTTCTGCTCCCAACCAGCAGCCTAAGATTGGTATTATCAACTTTGATGCTCATTTTGATTTGCGAACGCCACAAGGGCGCAGTCACGCCGGCAGCTCTGGGACACCCTTTGCACAAATTGCGCAATATTGTGACAAAAAAGGCTGGCCATTCCACTACGCCTGCCTGGGGGTGAGCCGTACCAGCAATACCCAAGCTCTGTTCGACAAAGCCGAGCAGCTCCATTGTTGGGTCGAAGAAGACACACAAATGGACGCAGATGCCGTACCGGCATTAAAAACCAAACTTACCCAGTTTGTTCAAGATTGTGACTATCTCTATCTGACCCTCGATATGGATGTGTTTCCCGCCAGTGTCGCACCAGGAGTCAGTGCCCCTGCGGCCTACGGCGTGCCAGTCGCGGTGATCGAGCCGCTCATTCGCCACCTTTTCACCGTCGCTCAGCAACACCAGATCCCTGTGCCTATTTGCGATATTACTGAAGTTAACCCCAACTATGATCGCGACCAACAAACCAGTCGCTTAGCGGCGCGTATGGCGTGGACTATGCTACACGCGTCGTCGCCCCAGATTCATGACCAAGGAGAGTAACCATGACGGATCCACGTTTTGACTCACGTACCGTGAAAGCCCCTACCGGGCCTGAGCTCAATGCAAAAAGCTGGCTAACCGAAGCCCCACTTCGCATGCTAATGAATAACCTTCACCCAGACGTGGCCGAGCATCCGAATGGTTTGGTCGTTTATGGTGGCATCGGCCGTGCCGCCCGTAACTGGCAATGTTTCGACAAGATTGTCGAGGTGCTAAAACGCCTGGAAGACGATCAAACCTTGCTGGTGCAATCGGGCAAACCAGTGGGTGTGTTCCCTACCCACAAAGATGCACCACGTGTACTGATTGCTAACTCCAACTTGGTCCCGCATTGGGCGAACTGGGAGCATTTTAACGCGCTCGATAAACAAGGGCTGATGATGTACGGCCAGATGACAGCCGGTAGCTGGATTTACATCGGCTCGCAAGGCATTGTGCAAGGCACCTACGAGACCTTTGTCGCGGATGGCGAAAAAACACTTTAATGGCGACGCCAACGGCCGCTGGATCTTAACTGGCGGTCTTGGCGGCATGGGCGGCGCGCAACCTCTCGCCGCCACCATGGCAGGCTTTTCCATGATTGCGGTTGAATGCGATGAAAGCCGCATCGATTACCGCTTGCGTACTGGTTACGTCGACCGTAAAGCCACATCTTTGGACCAAGCACTCGGCATGATTGAGGAAGCAAAACGACAAGGCAAGCCAGTGTCGGTTGGCTTATTGGCCAATGCGGCCGATGTGTTCCCTGAGCTGGTGGAACGTCATATCACCCCCGATGTGGTCACCGACCAAACCTCTGCCCACGATCCACTCAACGGTTACTTGCCGCAAGGTTGGACCATGGAGCAAGCTGCGGCACAGCGCAAAGAAAGTGAAGCCGAGGTAGTGAAAGCAGCAAAGGCCTCAATGGCCGTGCAAGTCAAAGCGATGCTCGATCTGCAAACACGCGGCGCTGCAACCTTGGATTACGGTAACAACATTCGTCAAATGGCGTTAGAAGTGGGTGTTAATAATGCCTTTGATTTTCCAGGATTTGTACCGGCGTACATTCGCCCGTTATTCTGTCAAGGTATTGGCCCATTCCGCTGGGTGGCACTGTCCGGTGACCCAGAAGATATTTATAAAACCGACCAAAAAGTCAAAGAATTGATCCCAGACGACCCACATTTACACAACTGGCTCGACATGGCCAAAGAACGTATTCAGTTTCAAGGTTTACCCGCCCGTATCTGCTGGGTTGGGGTTAAAGATCGCGCACGCTTGGCGCTTGCCTTTAATGACATGGTGAAGAACGGCGAGCTTAAGGCGCCGGTCGTGATTGGTCGTGATCACCTTGATTCAGGTTCAGTCGCCAGCCCTAACCGTGAAACCGAAGGCATGCTCGATGGCTCGGATGCGGTATCTGATTGGCCCTTACTGAACGCCATGCTCAACACTGCATCAGGTGCAACCTGGGTATCATTACATCACGGCGGTGGCGTTGGCATGGGCTTTTCTCAACACTCAGGCGTGGTGATTGTGTGTGATGGCACCGACGAGGCGCATCAACGTGTAGCGCGAGTGCTCAGAAACGATCCGGCCACAGGGGTGATGCGCCATGCCGATGCCGGCTATGACATTGCCATTGATTGCGCCAAAGAAGAACAACTTGATCTGCCGCTGCTGGATTTACCTAACCAACCCTGCGCTAAGGAGAGCAAATGACCACACTGACATTACAACCGGGTGAGCTCACCCTTTCTCAATTACGGCAAGTAAGCGTGAATCCGTGCAGATCGCTTTTGCCGATGGCATTGAAGCCACCATGAAAGCCAGTACCGACACCGTCGCCGACATCCTCGCTCAAGACCGCGTAGTGTATGGGATTAATACGGGCTTTGGCTTGCTGGCTAATACCCGGATTGAATTAGACGATTTAGAAACCCTGCAACGCTCCATTGTGCTATCTCATGCTGCAGGCATTGGCGAGTTTATGGATGACGCCACCGTGCGTCTTATGATTGTACTTAAGATTGCTAGCTTGGCGCGCGGTTACTCCGGGATCCGTTTCGAAGTGGTGAAAGCACTGGCAGCGCTGGTTAACCGTGAAGTGTATCCCTGCATTCCCAAAAAAGGCTCAGTCGGCGCCTCGGGCGATCTCGCACCATTGGCGCATATGAGCACGGTGCTACTCGGGGAAGGCCAAGCGCGCTATAAAGGCGAGGTAATTTCTGGCGAAGCAGCACTTAAAATTGCGGGTTTATCCCCCATCACGCTCGGGCCAAAAGAAGGTCTGGCGCTGCTTAACGGCACTCAAGCTTCTACTGCCTTTGCCCTTGAGGCTTATTTGAAGCCGAAGACTTGTATGCTACGGCTACCGTTTGCGGTGCACTCTCGGTGGAGGCCGCACTTGGCAGTCGCCGTCCGTTTGACCCGCGCATTCATGCCGTACGCGGCCATCAAACACAAATGGATGCCGCTGCCGCTTATCGTCACTTGTTGGCCGAAAGCAGCGAGATTGGTAATAGCCATCAAAATTGTGAAAAGGTACAAGATCCTTATTCATTGCGCTGCCAACCACAAGTAATGGGCGCGTGTTTGCAACAAATTCGCCACGCCGCTGGTGTGCTCACTACCGAGGCCAATGCCGTCTCTGACAACCCGCTCGTGTTTCCGGAAGATGGTGATATTATTTCCGGCGGCAACTTCCACGCCGAGCCGGTCGCGATGGTGGCCGATAATCTTGCGTTAGCCATTGCCGAGATCGGCAGTTTGTCAGAGCGTCGCATGGCGTTGTTAATTGATAGCAACTTGAGCAAACTGCCGCCATTTTTGGTCAACAATGGTGGAGTGAATTCCGGCTTTATGATCGCTCAAGTGACTGCCGCTGCACTGGCGAGCGAAAACAAAACCCTGGCGCACCCAGCATCCATCGATAGCTTGCCTACCTCGGCGAACCAAGAAGATCACGTCTCTATGGCGACGTTTGCTGCGCGTCGCTACGTGATATGAGTGCAAATACCCGCGGTATTTTGGCCGTTGAGCTACTTTCCGCCAGCCAAGGGATTGATTTTCGCGCTCCCAATCAAACCTCTGAGCGCTTAGAACAAGCCAAAGCCGAGCTACGTGGCGTGGTGCCGTTTTACGATAAAGACCGCTACTTTGCGCCCGATATCGAAAAGGCTAATGCGTTGGTGCAAACCGGGACCTATAACCGGCTGATGCCCACCGGCTTGCTCCCCAGCCTATAAACATTCATTCGCAAAAACGGCTCTTTATGAGTCGTTTTTTATTGAATTTGTCGCCATCTCCACAGAAAACAAAAGCCCAAATAGGCTAATATGTAGACAGTTGCAGTTACTTCACCCTCACCTCGATGTAACGGAGTCGCTTATGTGGCATGCACTGTCTCTACATTTATCCGAACTGCTCGATATTGATTTTGAGATCAGAGAAAAAACCGCCATCAGCGGCGGCGACATCCACGATGCTTATTGCATTAGCGACGGGGGCGAGCAGCGCTTTTTCGTTAAAATCAACCAGCGAGAATGTCTGCCCACATTTGAGGCCGAAGCCGAAGGCCTGCGTCAACTAGCAATGAGTGAGCACATTCATGTCCCACGGGTGTATTTTGTTGGACCGGTGAAAGACAGTGCCGCATTGGTACTCAACTTCCTACCGATTAAATCGCTCAATGACACTCACGCTTACCTATTTGGCCAGCAACTGGCGCGTCATCATCGCTGGGGAGAGCAAGTTGAATACGGTTTTGATGACGACAATTTTATCGGCACCAACGAACAAAGAAATGGCTGGCACCGCAAATGGTGTCATTTCTTTGCCGAGCAACGGATTGGCTGGCAGCTGCAACTGGCAGCAGAAAAATCACTGCATTTGGGCGACATTGATACCATCATTCATGGCGTCAAAGCACAACTGGCTAATCATCGCCCCAAACCTGCCCTCCTCCATGGCGATCTGTGGTCAGGCAACGTCGGTTTATCGGTCAACGGCCCCGTGCTATTTGATCCGGCCTGCTATTGGGGCGATCGCGAAGCCGATATCGCCATGACCGAACTTTTTGGTGGTTTCCCGCAAAGCTTTTATAACGGCTACCATGCCGAATGGCCATTAGACGAGGGGTATCAACAACGAAAAGATATTTACAACCTTTATCATGTGCTCAACCACGTTAATTTATTTGGTGGTCCCTACCTTGCCCAAGCCGAACAGTTGCTGACAAAACTCGCACTCACGGTGTAGGATGCCAGACACACATACTGAGAATGAGGTTGGCGATGTTATCTGCCGCGATATTTGATATGGATGGCCTGTTGGTCGACTCAGAGCCTTCTGGCAACGGGCACAAATTGATGTATTAACCGAGCTTGGCGTTTCTATTAGTTTACAAGATACACGTGACACCACAGGCGTGCGGATTGATGAGATTGTGAAATACTACGCACGTACTCAACCTTGGCAGGGGCCATCGAATGCCGACGTGCAAGCGCGGATTGTCGCACGCGTGGTCGAGCTGGTAAAAGATGAAAAGCCCATCATGCCTGGCGTTAAAGAAGCCTTGGCAATTTGCCACCAAGCGGGTTTGAAAATCGCTTTAGCGTCGTCGTCGCCACTGACGCTCATCTATCCAACATTAGATGCACTAGGGCTTAGCGACGCGTTTGAAGTTGTAAAATCGGCCGGTGAGTTGAAGCACGGTAAACCCCATCCGGAAGTGTATCTTAACGCCGCCATCGCCTTGGGTGTAGAGCCTGAAGAATGTGTGGCCTTTGAAGATTCTTTTACCGGTCTGCTTGCTGCCAAAGCCGCTTCGATGAAAACCATTGTGGTACCCGCCGCACATGAGTGGGAAGATCCTCGTTTTGTGATTGCCGATCAAAAGCTTGCCAGCCTAAAAGCTTTTAGTGCCGAGAACCTCGTGTCGCTGTAAGCAGCGATACACGGTAAGACAATAAATCTCATCTATACTCACAGTAACCGCTTTGTCATAAAAGAAGGGCTGTGACGATGGATGATATAACTGACCGGCTAGTAAGCTGCCCACACTGTGGACACCGGATTGATCTCACACTTGATCTCAGTGGCGGCAATCAAGAATTTTACGAAGATTGCCCCAACTGCTGCAATGCGGTGCACTACAACATGCAAATTGATGAGTTACATAAAACCGTCAACCTATTTGTTGATGCGGATGACGAGCAAATTTTTTAGTCACGTATCGCATGATCGTAATGACGGCAACCAATGCGACGCTAACCAACGCAATCTGCGTTTGGACTCGCGTCGCGACCTTATCTTCCGTCATGTTTGTCATCGTGACTGACGCAAAATTGACATGGCTTTTGCTTTCTTTTCGCGCCCTCTGGCACGTATAATTGCGCGCAATCGATTCCTCCCTCCTTTAACGTAAATATCTTGAGGCCAACGTGCAGCAATACCATGATGAAGCAAGAGCCATTATTCGGCTCAGTGTGCCTGTTTTTATTGCCCAAATAGCGCAAACCTCGATGGGGTTTGTCGATACGGTCATGGCGGGTGGTTATAGTGCCACCGATATGGCTGCAGTCGCAGTTGCCTCAAGTATATGGATGCCCGCGATCTTGTTTGGGATTGGCCTGTTAATGGCCATGGTTCCCATGATTGCGCAACTCAATGGCGCGAGCAAAGCTACCGCCATTCCGTTTCAATTTCAGCAAGGCCTCTATATGGCACTGCTGTTAAGCGTGCCTATTGGACTTATTCTTTATAAAGCGGGCTTCATTATTAACCTCATGGATGTGGAAGCGGCGCTGACCGAAAAAACCATTGGCTACTTGCATGCGGTGATCTGGCGGTGCCCGCCTTCTTGGTGTTCCAATCCATTCGTAATTTATGCGAAGGGATGTCACTCACCACGCCGCGATGTG
>NZ_AQOD01000033.1 GCF_000513715.1 Salinivibrio socompensis S35 | reverse complement strand
GCTCTAACCAATAAAATAACGGCGCAGCCTTTGCTTGTCCAAGTAGGCAGGCAATGACTGCGCCGTAAATTTATCGTATGACGGTTAAGTGCGGCGAGCCTGCCACCAGTGCCGACTGCTAACGGCAATTAAGGCAGACGCGGCTAAGAAGAAACAGTAGTACGAATGGCTGACGATCACTAAAGGAGATAGTCCAAAACTTGCGCCTAACAAGAGAATTTGTGCGCCATAAGGGATCATGCCCTGCACGACGCATGAAAAGATATCTAACAAGCTCGCACTTCGTTTAGCCGGCACAGAGTGCTCAGCGGCAATGTTCTTCGCAACTTGGCCCGATACCACAATGGCGACCGTATTATTGGCGGTACACAAGTTGGCGAAAGAAACGAGGAGAGCAATGCCAAACTCGCTCGCACGAGAATGATGCTGGCCTTGGTTTTTCTGAAAACGGGCAATCATTTTATTCACCGTTTGAGTCAGAAAGCTCAATCCCCCCTGGCTGCGCATCAGTTCAGCAATGCCACCAATCATTAACGAGAGTACGAAAATTTCTTGCATGCTGGCAAAGCCGGCTTTGACCTCTTGACTAAAAGTCATCAAGGTAAAGTCAGGCGTACTCATTAAACCAACGCCCATGGCCAGCAAAATACCTGAAGTCAGGACAACAAACACGTTTAGCCCCGCCAGTGCCAATACAATGATGGAAAGGTAAGGCACAACCGCCAGATAGTTAATGCTCTCGGGCGCTTCGACTGGCGCACTTTGATTATTGAATACAAACAGAATAATCGCAGCGATGGCAGCGGGAATGGCAATGCCGACGTTCTCTTTAAATTTATCGCGCATGCTACAACCCTGCGAGCGCGTGGCAGCAATGGTCGTGTCAGAGATAAACGATAGGTTATCACCAAACATCGCGCCACTAAGCAACACACCCGCCATGACTGCCGGCGCTTGGCCTGTCGCCGTGGCCATATTAAGCGCAAAAGGCGCCAGGGCTGCAATGGTGCCCATCGACGTGCCCATCGCGGTGGAGATAAAAGCCGCAATCACAAACAAGCCTGGCAGAATAAGGCTTTCGGGGATCAGTGCTAAACCGAGATTGACCGTGGCTTCCACGCCGCCGGTTGCATCTGCCACCGAAGAAAACGCCCCAGCAAGCAAATAGATTAAACACATGGCAATAATATCACCATGTCCCATGCCACGAATTAGCTGCTCAATGGCCGTATTGAGGCGTTCACGGCTTAGGCCAATAGCCAAGATCACGGCAGGCAAAATTGCGACGTGTGCAGGCAGTTGATAAAAGGCGTAGTCGACGCCTTCCAAGGTAAAATACACGCCCGATCCAATAAAAAGGATTAAAAATAAAATCAGGGGGAGCAGTGCAAGTGCAGAAGGCCGCGGTGTGGTGTTTGCTGATGTTGTCATGGCAGTTTTTTTATACCTCTTATAAAACTGTGAGCAAGATTACAGACCTCTAGCTGTCCAGTCAATAAATAGACGTCTAAACATCTAAAAAACGAAGCAGTACAAAAACTAAGAGGCATAAAAAAAAGCTGCCATTTCGGCAGCTTTTTTCATCATCAATCTAACGCTATACCTACCTTAGCGAATATCGATATCTTCAAAGCTTTTAATTACATCGTCCAGTGACTTCATTTGTGCGAGGAAGGGCTCCAGTTTGTTCAGCGGTAACGCCGAAGGGCCATCGCAACGGGCATTGTCTGGATCAGGATGGGCTTCGATGAATAAGCCGGCAATTTTAGTGCCTAGACCTGCTCGCGCCAAATCAACGGTTTGCTGACGGCGGCCGCCGGATGCGGCGCCTTGCGGATCACGACACTGTAGCGCGTGAGTCACATCAAAAATAATCGGGCTACCGTTTGAGGCTTTTTTCATCACATCAAAACCCAGCATATCGACGACCAGGTTATCGTAACCGTGGCAGCTACCCCGTTCACACAAAATCACTTTTTCGTTGCCGCATTCAGCAAATTTATCAACAATGTTGCCAACTTGCCCAGGGCTCATAAACTGAGGCTTTTTCACGTTAATGACTGCGTCGGTTTTGGCCATCGTTTCGACCAAGTCGGTTTGACGCGCCAAGAACGCCGGTAACTGAATCACGTCGGCCACTTCCGCCACGGGCGCGGCTTGGTATTGCTCGTGGATATCGGTGATCACTTTGACGCCAAAGGTGCGTTTGAGCTCTTCAAAAATCTTTAACCCTTCTTCCATCCCTGGGCCACGGTAAGAGTGCACCGAGGAACGGTTCGCCTTATCAAACGACGCTTTGAAGACGTAGGGAATGCCAAGCTTGTCAGTCACCTTGACGTAATGCTCACAAATTTGCATGGCCAAATCGCGTGATTCCAGTACATTCATGCCAGCAAACAAGGTGAACGGGCGATCATTCGCAACAGGTGTATCGCCAATATAGACGGTTTTTTGCGTCATAGGGGTATCCTTTATCATGCGTTGTCACGCATTAATGTAACGTCGCTTGCTCTTCGTTAAGCGCTTTCACTTGCATTTTTAACAGCTCAGCGGCCGGATCATCCGGACACTGCTCAATAAAATACTCATAGTCGGTCGCCGCCACGCGATCGCAATCCAACTGCTGGAAAATATAACCACGATCACGGATTTCGTAAGGATCGTCGGGGCTAAAAGTCAACGCGAGCTCACTACAACGTAGGGCCAAGGCATACTTTTCTTCGCGTAATAAGGCACTTTTGGCCACGGTCAGCCAACGACCAATGATGGTTGGGTTGTCGCTCGGCAATAACTGTGAATCCTCAAGCTCCGCCAGCGGTCCTTGGCTCCCTTTTAACCAGCCGCGTAAAATGCGTTGACTCACCCGTTCGCCATTAAAGGGATTAATGAACACAGGGGCCTCATCGAGTTCATCGATTCTAAGTACTAATTGACTTGGAAAGGCGATGGGCTTGACGGGTAAGGATAATCGCCCGCATAGGTATAAAAATACCGCGCCCAAAGAAGCGGGGATCCCCATTTTACGTGCTAAGACTTTATCCAAAAAGACATTATCGGAGGAAAAGTACTGCTCGATATCGCCTTTAAACTGCCATTGATGATAAAAAAGACGACAGAGTCCCTCAAGACGCAGCGCCATATCGGGCTCTGCGCCGAGTTGATGTTCAGCTTCATCTGCGAGGCGATCGAGGGATGCTTTCACTTGATGAACGTCGATCGACGCGTCAATGGCATGATTGAGGGTTGCAGCCCCTTCTGCCAATGTCAGCGAATCTAATTGTTGATCGGTTAATGGCATCATGGTTATCCCATTAGGTGTGGAACTTTAATCAGTGCTAAGTTAGCGGCGGCATAGGCCCACCCTAGCGCACCAAAAAATGCCAGAGTCCGGAACAGTTTGCCGCGGCTATAGTGCAAGGCCACAAAGCCCAAGGCGATGTAAGCCAGTACACAAGTCAGCTTTTCGGTTAACCACGCGCCAGACTCTGTGAACGGTATAAAGCCTGTGACAAAAATCAGTGCCACCCCTGTGGTCAGTAATAAGGTATCGACCACGTGCGGCGTGACCTTGACCCATTTTTTGTTCATCATCTCACTGTCACGCATCACCCACACAAAACGGATCACGAATAAAGAGAGGCTTAATACCACTGTCAGTAAGTGGGTGTGCTTGAGGGCCATGTAGATCATAATGATTCCTGCTTCCTGTCAGTCTCAATTAACGTCGCTGTGCCAAAGTGATTCTATCGAGCCCAGCGTAATCTTGTTGGGTTTGGGGATGGTGCCAACCCGCATCTTGCCATACACGGCGCACCGCTTCTCCTTGGTTGTAGCCGTGTTCGACCATCAACCAGCCCGCGTCGACTAAATAATTCGACGCGGATTGACCAATATAACGAATATCTGCCAGCCCACTGTCTTCTGCCACTAGAGCACTCATCGGCTCAAAACGGACATCCCCTTGCTGCAGATGCGGATCCGCCTCATCGATGTAAGGCGGATTACTGACAATCAGATCAAACGGATGCATATCGCTTAACGCCTTAAACCAGTCACTCTGAATAAAGTGGACGTTGTTAATTTGATGTGCATCCGCGTTGCGGCTTGCCAACATCACCGCTTCTGGCATCAGATCAACGCCCACAACAGTAATATCGGGGCGTTCACTGGCAATAGCGAGTGCCACCGCTCCCGTCCCCGTGCCTAAATCTAAAACCCGGCAAGGCGTCGAAGGGAGTCGAGATAGAGCCTGCTCCACCAAGAGTTCAGTTTCTGGGCGCGGGATCAAGGTAGCAGGCGACACATTCAGTCTTAAGGTCCAAAAATCACGGTAGCCGAGAATATATGCGACCGGCTCACCCTGCAGCCGGCGGGAAAAAAGCTGACGGAACTGCGCCAGTTGTGCCGCGGTGAGTTTGCGCTCGGGCCAGGTATAGAGATAGCTGGTAGGTTGCGCTAACACATGGCAGAGCAAGGCTTTGACATCAATGCCTGCTGAACCACCCGATAATGCGGTCAACTCAGTGGTACTATCGGCCAACAACGCGCCAATCGTGACTGTCATTATGGTTGCTCAGACAAGGCGGCTAACTGATCCGCTTGGTACTCTTGAATGACAGGATCGACCAAGCTATCGAGATCGCCTTGCATCACATCGTCTAATCGATACAGGGTTAAGTTAATGCGATGGTCTGATACGCGCCCTTGCGGATAATTATAAGTCCGAATGCGGTCTGAGCGATCACCCGAGCCGAGCAGGTTGCGCCGTGTGGAAGCCTCTTCGGCGGCGCGCTTTTCTTCTTCTGCTTTAATCAAACGCGCGGCCAGTACCGACATGGCTTTGGCGCGGTTTTTATGTTGTGAACGCTCATCTTGGCATTCCACCACGGTACCGGTAGGCAAGTGAGTAATTCGAATGGCAGAGTCCGTGGTGTTAACGTGTTGTCCACCCGCCCCTGATGCGCGGAAGGTATCCACTTTCAAGTCGGCCGGATTAATTTCAGGCGCTTCGGTTTCTGGCACTTCTGGCAAAACAGCAACCGTACAGGCTGACGTATGCACCCGCCCTTGTGACTCAGTAGCAGGCACTCGTTGTACGCGGTGACCACCGGATTCAAACTTCAACACGCCATAAGCGCCTTCGCCAGCGATACGTGCGATCACTTCTTTGAATCCGCCATGTTCCCCTTCACTAGCACTGATCATTTCCAACTTCCAGCCGCGCCGCTCGGCGTAACGGCTATACATGCGGAATAAGTCACCGGCAAAGATCCCGGCTTCATCGCCACCGGCCCCCGCTCGGATTTCTAAAAAGCAATGACGATCATCGTTGGGATCTTTAGGCAACAACAAGATTTGCAGCTGTTCGGTCAGCTCAACCATGGTCTGTTCCGCTTGTACGACTTCCTCTTGCGCCATTTCACGCATCTCAGGATCGTCTTCGTTTGCCATTTCTTGCGCGCCGGCGAGATCCTCTTTGGCCTGCTTAAACGCAGTAAAACACGCGATCACTTCTTCCAGCTGTGCATACTCTTTCGACAGCGCACGAAATTTGTTCTGATCATTAATGATCTCAGGCGTCCCGAGTAGGTGTTGTACTTCCTCGTAGCGCTCCGCCAGCGATTCTAGCTTGGCTAATATTGATGCTTTCATAAATCTCTTCGTTAGTTGTCGCTGTCCAGCCCCAAGCACGTACGCATCACGGCCAGTTTATCGGGCTCACCATTTTGGGCCGCCTGTTGCATTGCCTGCGTAGGGGGATGGATCAGTTTATTGGTCAAGCGGTTACTGAGCTGGCGTAATACGCTTTCTGCGTCAGCCCCATTGGCAAGGGCTTGAATACTCTGCGCCAGCTCCGCCTGTTTAATATGTTCGGACTGTGTCCGGTATTGCTTGATGCTATCGACTGCTTCACGTGAACGTAACCAGCGCATAAAGTCGGCGCTTTCTTCGCTGACAATGGCTTCTGCTTGAATCGCGGCTAGCTTTCGTTGTTCTCGATTGTGCTCCACGATCGATTGTAAGTCATCGACACTGTACAAATAAGCATCTGATAAATTGCCGACTTTCTCGTCTATGTCTCGTGGTACCGCGATATCGATTAGCAGCATGGGTTGATGGCGCCGCTGTTTCAAGGCTTTTTCAACCATCGCTTTTTCAATCAAAGGCATGGGTGCGGCGGTTGAGCTGATCACGATATCGGCTTGGCAAAGTTGTTCTGGCAACGCATCCAAACCTATGACTTTGCCATCAAATTGTTCGGCTAAGCCTTGGGCGCGAGATTGTGTGCGGTTAGCAAAGATAATTTGACTGCATTGATGTTCATGCAGGTGCCTTGCGACCAGTTCTATCGTCTCTCCCGCACCGACTAATAATGTGGTGACATCCGCTAAGGATTCAAAAATCTGGCGTGCCAGTGTACAGGCCGCAAACGCAACAGACACCGCGTTACCACCAATTTCGGTCTCGGTGCGTACCCGTTTCGCCACTGCAAAGGTTTTGTGGAATAACTTTTCCAACGATCCGGAAATCATACCGGCATCACGGCACTTGCGTAGGCTTGCTTGACCTGACCTAATATTTGCGGCTCACCTAACACCAAAGAGTCCAAGCCACAAGCGACACGCATGAGGTGTTTCACCGCGGATTGTTCTTCGTGATAGTAAATGCTTGCCATCAAACTTTCGCCGCTGAGTCGGTGAAAGCGGGTGAGCCATTCAACCAAAACGCCGACGCCAGGCTGGTTGAGCTCGGCATATATCTCAGTGCGGTTACAAGTTGAAACGATCACACAGCTGCGCACCTGCGGATGCTCGGAAAGCTGCCCTAACGCCTGCTCAAGTTGTTGCGGCGAAAAGGCGACCTTTTCCCGCAGCTCGACGGGGGCCGTTTTGTGATTGATTCCGAGAACTAACAGGCTCATGAAGCGTTGTTACCGACAGCACCAGTAAGGATTGGAGCGGAGGATTTTACTTGATGCCCCCCGTGAATTAAAGCGAACATTGTATCGCAGTATTTTCGTGGCACGGAAATGTGAAGCCTCACGAGATTGGTGGCAGAGTGGCCAACAACATATATACCCATTCTTTTCTCCCGCACGGCTAGGTGCCCAACTGACTTCTCTCGCCTCGGTGCTTATGGCAAAGTAATGCCAAATGCTGTTCACTGTCTGTTAACGTTATAAAAGGATACTCGCTTTCATGTTCTCCTGTATACGCATTGATTTCTCCTGTATACGCACTGGTTTCTCTTTTATACGCACTGGTTTCTCTTTTATACGAATGAGTGTGTTGACGATCCTCTTTACCGTGCTCACTGGCTGTACAACCGCTCCTGCCCCAACGACTGAGTGGCAAACCCATCGCGCTGCACTTAGCGCCATTGACAGTTATACCGCACGCGGTAAGGTCGCTTTTATCGCATCAGACACTCGCTTTTCTGCGAACCTTTACTGGCACCACACTCCCAACGCATCGACACTGCGATTAACCAATTTTTTGGGAACCACCCTGTTGTCTTTAACCATGAATGCGCAAGGAGCCACATTGATTGATGATCAAGGCAAACAATACCAAGACCCTCATCCTGCCCGTTTGATCGCCTATTTGACCGGTGCCCGTTTACCCGTGGATGCCCTTGCGCCTTGGTTAATAGGCCAACCGCGCGCCCAAGACCGCTTTTCACTTGGGCCCGATAACCGATTAGCCGCTCTCGACGACGCACAAGGTTGGCATATTGATTATCAAGACTACAGCGCTGAGACTCAGCCAGCCTTACCGACTCGGATCACACTCAGTAACGACCAGCAAACAGTCAAACTGATGATTTCTACTTGGACACTCGATAATGACTGATCCCACCTACTGGCCTGCACCGGCAAAACTTAACTTATTTCTCTATATCAATGGGCGCCAACCGAATGGTTATCACGAACTGCAAACGTTGTTTCAGTTTTTAGATCACGGCGACACCTTGCTATTACGCCTAATCAAAGCGGCACGATCAGCCTCAGCCCGGCGATTGATGCGTCAATGATGAAGATAATCTGATCATCAAAGCCGCCAGAACGCTGCAAAAGCATACCGGGTGCCCACAAGGCGCTCATATTCGGTTGGAAAAACGCTTACCCATGGGAGGCGGCCTTGGCGGTGGCTCGTCCGATGCTGCGACCACCTTGGTGGCGTTGAATCATTTATGGCAAACCCAGCTTAGTCAAACCACACTTGCTACTCTGGGATTAAGTTTGGGCGCGGACGTGCCGATTTTTATTCATGGCCATGCGGCCCTAGCGGAAGGCGTAGGCGAAAAATTCACGGCCGTATCTCCCGATGAGAAATACTACCTGGTCGTCAAACCTGACGTGTCTATTTCTACCGCTGCAATTTTTACCCATCCAGACTTGCAAAGAAGTACGCCAAAGCGCACAGTTAATGAGCTAATGGCGCAAAATTACGAAAACGATTGCGAAAAGATAGCCCGTAAACAATTCCCCGAGGTTGATAAGGCTGTTTCGTGGCTGCTAGAATATGCGCCGTCTAGGATGACTGGGACAGGCGCGTGCGTGTTTGCCGAGTTTGACACCGCACAAGATGCCCAGAACACACTCGACACTATGCCTAACTGGCTGACAGGGTTTGTTGCACGAGGTTGAACCGATCGCCCCTACTCGATGCGCTACAGCAACTCGATGCGCTACAACAACATACTGTGAGTTAGTGACTATTAAATGGATGCAACCCGAGGTTTCCACCGTGCCTGATATGAAGCTGTTCGCTGGTAACGCGACACCCGTTCTCGCCCAACGTATCGCAAACCGTCTTTACATGTCACTGGGTGACGCCACTGTTGGCCGTTTTTCTGACGGTGAAGTGTGTGTTCAGATTAACGAGAACGTGCGCGGTAGTGACGTGTTCGTCATCCAATCTACCTGTGCACCGACCAATGACAACTTAATGGAATTGGTCGTGATGATAGATGCGTTCCGACGTGCGTCGGCTGGCCGCATAACCGCTGTTATTCCTTACTTTGGTTATGCCCGTCAAGACCGCCGCGTACGATCCTCCCGTGTTCCTATCACCGCAAAAGTTATTGCAGATTTCCTTTCTAACGTTGGTGTTGACCGCGTACTCACCGTGGATCTCCACGCAGAACAAATCCAAGGTTTCTTCGACGTTCCTGTCGATAATATCTTCGGTACCCCTGTTCTGCTTGAAGACATGCTGGCGAAGAATTTGGAAGATCCCGTGGTTGTTTCTCCTGATATTGGCGGTGTAGTGCGTGCTCGTGCGACAGCCAAACTATTAGATGACACTGACATTGCTATCATTGATAAGCGTCGTCCACGTGCAAACGTGTCTCAAGTGATGCACCTCATCGGTGACGTTGAAGGCCGTGACTGCATTATTGTTGATGACATGATTGATACTGGTGGCACCCTGTGTAAAGCCGCTGAAGCCTTGAAAAACCGTGGGGCTAAACGCGTGTTTGCTTATGCGACTCACCCGGTATTTTCGGGGGATGCAGCGAAGAATATTGCTGAGTCCGTCATTGATGAGATTGTGGTAACGGATTCCACACCATTGAGTGCCGAAATCCAAGCGACCGGGCGTGTGTCTCAATTGACCTTGTCAGGGATGCTGGCAGAAGCGATTCGTCGTATCAGTAATGAAGAGTCAATCTCTGCCATGTTTAATTCTTAATACATGGGTACAGAACGACGATAAACACCCTGCCCTGCGCGGGGTGTTTTTTTATTGCGCATTTTGAATGGCTGACTCGATCCTTTAGCCACATCAATGGTAGGATATGACGCCTTTTTGCGTGGGCACGATGCTCACCGGCTACGATGAGTAGATAGAGAGCGAGAAACGTCGTGAGTAATCAGATCCGCTTACTAGTAGGATTGGCCAATCCAGGCCCTGAATACAGCCAAACGCGCCATAATGCCGGTGCTTGGGTGGTTCAAGAGCTAGCACGTATTCACAATGTGCCGCTGAAAGAAGAGAAAAAGTTCTTCGGCTTAACCGGCCGAATTAATGTACACGGGCACGATCTTCGTTTGTTGATCCCAACCACGTACATGAATTTGTCGGGGAAAGCGGTGCAAGCCATGGCCAACTTTTACAATATTCCCGTCGACGCCATTATGGTGGCACATGACGAGCTAGACTTACCACCCGGCGTGGCCAAGTTTAAACAAGGTGGTGGGCACGGCGGTCACAATGGGCTGCGTGACACCATTAGCAAGCTAGCAAATGACAAATCGTTTTACCGACTTCGGGTTGGCATTGGCCATCCGGGTCACAAGGACAAGGTGGCGGGATATGTGCTCACCAAAGCGCCCGCCAATGAGCAGAGCCTGCTAGAACAGGCCACTGATGAGGCAGTACGTAGCCTCGAGATCCTGCTCAAAGACGATCTTGCCAAAGCGCAAAATCGTCTACACACCTTCAAAGCACAGTAATTTTGATTAAAGGGTTACCATCTCATGGGTTTTAAATGTGGCATCGTGGGCTACCAAACGTAGGTAAATCCACTCTGTTTAACGCACTGACCAAGGCCGGCATTGATGCGGCTAACTTTCCATTTTGTACAATTGAACCCAACACGGGTGTGGTGCCTGTCCCCGATCTACGTTTGGATGCGCTGGCAAAAATTGTCAATCCACAGAAAGTGTTGCCCACCACCATGGAGTTCGTCGACATCGCCGGCCTAGTCGCGGGTGCATCACGCGGTGAAGGCCTGGGTAACAAGTTCCTGGCCAACATCCGTGAAACCGATGCCATTGGTCACGTGGTACGTTGTTTTGAAAATGACAATATCGTCCACGTTGCCGGTAAAGTGGATCCGGCTGACGATATCGACGTGATTAACACTGAGCTTGCGCTCGCTGATCTTGAAAGCTGTGAGCGCGCGATGCAGCGCAACGCTAAAAAGGCCAAAGGTGGCGATAGCGACGCCAAATTTGAGCTAACCGTGCTGGAAAAACTGCTGCCCGTGCTGGAAGAAGGCAAGATGTTGCGCTCGGTTGAGCTCACCAAAGAAGAAGCCGCGGCGGTACAATACCTTAACTTTTTAACACTCAAGCCCACCATGTACATTGCCAACGTCAATGATGATGGCTTTGAAAACAACCCGTATCTTGACAAAGTGCGTGAGATTGCAGTCCAAGAAGGTGCGACCGTGGTGGCCGTTTGTGCTGAGATTGAAGGCGAAATTGCCGAATTAGACGCCGAAGAAGCCGCCGCTTTCTTGGATGAAATGGGCCTCGAAGAGCCTGGGCTTCACCGCGTGATTCGCGCCGGTTACGAGCTACTCACTCTGCACACCTATTTCACCGCAGGCGTGAAAGAAGTCCGCGCATGGACGGTGCCGATTGGCTCTACCGCGCCACAAGCAGCGGGTAAAATCCATACGGACTTTGAAAAAGGCTTTATCCGTGCCGAAGTGGTTGGCTATGATGATTACATTGCTAACAATGGTGAAAACGGTGCCAAAGATGCCGGCAAATGGCGTCTAGAAGGGAAAGAATATATTGTCAAAGACGGCGATGTGATCCACTTCCGCTTCAACGTTTAATGCGCACGCGCGTTAAGGTTTAGGGTGCGTTATCGAGACCCCACCCTTGTTAATTTGAGCCAGCCTTCGGGCTGGTTTTTTATCATGATAAGATAGTCTCCCCGATGTTATGCTGATTAACACGCTGTCTTTGTTGTTAAATCCAGCAAATTGACGATTATTGCAGCCAACAAGCCGAAAATCATAAAAAATTCCATTGGCAGACTTGACGCTCTTCCTCTCAATCCGCATAATTCGGTCCGTCTTAAGGCTTTCGCCTTACAGCATGGCTACGTAGCTCAGTTGGTTAGAGCACATCACTCATAATGATGGGGTCACAGGTTCGAATCCCGTCGTAGCCACCATTTATTTTTGTAATTTGGCAGCGTGCTTTTCCACTATTGCCGAGTTACCCACCTTTTGCGGAGGTGGCGGAATTGGTAGACGCGCTAGCTTCAGGTGCTAGTGTCCGAAAGGACGTGAGGGTTCAAGTCCCTCTCTCCGCACCAAGTTAGGCAACGCCTACTGGGGTATCGCCAAGCGGTAAGGCAACGGGTTTTGATCTCGTCATTCCCAGGTTCGAATCCTGGTACCCCAGCCATATAAAAAAGTCCCACTTCATGTGGGCTTTTTTGCGTTTAGAGGCTCATGTTTATCGCATCCGCTACACCACGATCCCCAGCTTGGCGAGTTCCGCGCGACCTTGCTGTGCATCGGTAAAGGGAATACCCGCCATACCCATCGCTTTCGCGCCTTCTACGTTCGCCACCCTGTCATCCAAAAACACGCAAGAAGCTGGGTCGAGGTGGTAGTCATCCAACAAGCGTTGATAAATAGCAGGCTCGGGTTTTAAGTGCCCTACTTCGGCTGACACGATGGCACCATCGAACAGCGACCAAAACGCATAACGCTGCTTTAAGAACGCCACTATTTCGCGCACATTATCGGTTAACGCATAAACACCGTATCCGGCCTGTTTAGCCGATTGAAGCAAATCAACACTGCCGTAAAGACAAATTTGGGTCTGCTTGATGTAATAAAAGAGCGCCTCAAGCTGCGCGGGGCTGAGCGCCGTATCGTCGGCAAAACGCTGCTTAGCTTGGGCTTCGATGAGGGTGCCACGATTCAGCGCTTGCCAAGTCTCACTCTGAAACACTTGGTTGGCATAAGCGTGCGCGTCTACCGCTTCCCCCAAGGTTAAGCGGATAATTTCTTCTGGTGACCAACGCACGATCACATTGCCAATATCAAAAATAATGTTCTGGTAGCCAGTCATTTAGCCTCCTCGCTGCGATGACTAAAGCCCAAGTGCATACTTCAATACGTGTTTTTTCACCGGGCCACTGTGTTCAGCCAGTTTAAATACCGCATTACGGGCTAATTTCAGAGGCGTAAACTGATTGCTGAACGCGGTATAGAACACATCCATCCCGGTTTGCATCATCGTGTTATCCATACGGCGTGCTTTTTCGTATGCCGCTAACGTTGACTCCGCTTGCCATTGTGCGCCCGCATCCGCGCAGGCATCCAGCAGGGCCGCTACGTCTTTAAAGCCTAAGTTCACCCCTTGCCCTGCGAGTGGGTTAATGGTGTGGGCAGCATCACCAATCACCACCACGCCATTGCGGTGATATTGCTGCGCATGACGTCGCGTCAGCGGGAACGCGCCCCAATTGATGGGGGTGACGTCACCGACTTCCGGCGGGAAATGGCTCACTATCTCGGCTTTAAGCTGGTCGGCATTGCATTGACGCAACTGTTGGATCCGAGCTGGACTGTCGTACCATACCAACGAGGCATTGTGGCCACAAAGCGGCAATAGCGAGCGCGGCCCGGTAGGGAAAAACTGTTGCCAAGTAATGTCTTGTTGGGGCACGGCGGTTTCAACATGAATCAACATGCAATGCTGACGATAATCCCAACTGGTGAGGCCGATTTGCGCATAGTCTCGCACTTTCGAGTGGGCACCGTCGGCACCAATCAACCACGGCGCTTCTAGTGTTTCACCACTGTCTAATTGGACTTGATGCAGATCGCCCGCTTGCGTCATGCCGGTAATAGAAGCCGGTGAGACAAGCTGCAAATTATCAAAGCGCGAAAATTGTTGCCACAGGCCGAGTTGAATCAAGCGGTTCTCGACCATATATCCAAGTTGTGGCAGGTCGAGCTGCTCCGCACTAAAGCAGACGCGGCTGTCTTCCGCTTCCCAGGTTTCTAACCGGCGATAGGGGCAGACTCGCATTGCTTCAATGTCAGCCCACGCGCCTAAATCTTGTAACAAGCTGACCGATGCATGCGAGATCGCGGAAACACGCAAATCCATCGCTTGTTCTGCATGAAAAGGTTCAGGGGGGTGGCGCTCTATCAAGGCGACGCGGCGGCCCTGTCGCGCCAGCCCTAACGCGACAGCGGCACCGACCATGCCACCGCCGACGATAATAATTTCAAATTGATTCATGACCGTCTCTTTATCCCGTTAATGCCAGCATTCTACTGAAGGTAAACGAGAATTCGATATCAATCCGATCAAAATGGGGGCAAATTCGCTTTTCCGATCTCGTTTTGCGGCGTCGGCTCAATCACTTAGCCAGATTGACACCATTTCTCCAAGCCTGTGATCTGGTCAGCGATATAGGAAAGCAGTACAATACGCGGCTTGCCAAGCTGATTGACTGATTAAAAACCATACAGCTTGAAAGGGTAATGTCGACCACAAGATTAACAATGAGCGTGAAGTTACATGGCTAAGAAACTGCTGATCAAACCTGGGGTTGCCAAATGAATGAGTATGACTCATCCAAGATGGCAGATCTGCTAAATTCTGCCGGTGGCTATGAGCTGACCGAGCAACCAGAAGACGCAGATGTTCTCCTCCTCAATACCTGCTCAATTCGCGAAAAAGCACAAGAGAAGGTATTCCACCAACTTGGTCGTTGGAAAACACTCAAAGACAAGAATCCAGAGCTGGTGATCGGCGTTGGTGGCTGTGTGGCAACACAAGAAGGCGATCACATCCGTGAGCGTGCGCCTTATGTGGACGTCATTTTTGGCCCCCAAACGTTACATCGTCTGCCTGAAATGATAAAACGATCACGTGGCGATAGTGGCACAGTGATGGACATTACCTTCCCAGAAATTGAGAAGTTTGACAGTCTTCCTGAACCACGTGCCGATGGCGCAACCGCGTTTGTCTCGATCATGGAAGGCTGCTCAAAATACTGTACCTTCTGTGTTGTCCCGTATACGCGTGGCGAAGAAGTCAGCCGTCCCCTGGATGACGTATTGTTTGAAATTGCACAGCTGGCGGAACAAGGGGTGCGCGAAGTCAACCTACTGGGTCAGAATGTGAATGCCTATCGCGGTGATACGCACGATGGGGACATCTGCAGTTTCGCTGATTTATTGCGCTATGTCGCCGCTATCGACGGGATTGATCGCATTCGCTATACCACCAGCCATCCGGTTGAGTTTACCGATGACATCATTGAGGTGTATCGTGATACACCAGAGGTTGCAAGCTTCTTGCACCTGCCGGTACAAAGCGGGTCGGATCGGATCCTAACGATGATGAAACGCCCGCACACGGCGATCGAGTACAAATCCAAGATCCGCAAATTGCGTCAGGTACGCCCCGATATCACTATCAGCTCAGACTTTATTGTCGGCTTCCCGGGAGAAACCGAGCAAGACTTTGAAGCGACCATGAAACTGATTACCGATATCGACTTTGATATGAGTTTCAGCTTTGTGTATTCACCACGCCCAGGAACGCCAGCAGCAGACATGCCTGATGAGACGCCTGAGTCGGTGAAGAAAGAGCGTCTGTATCGCCTGCAACAGCAAGTGAGCAGCCAAGCGATGCGCTATTCACGTATGATGCTAGAAACCGAACAACGTATCTTGGTAGAAGGCCCATCACGTAAGAATCTGATGGAGCTGCGTGGTCGTACCGAGAACAACCGAGTAGTCAACTTTGAAGGCTCAGTCGATTTGATCGGCCAATTTGTTGACGTCAAAATTACTGAAGTGATGCCAAACTCGCTCCGCGGTGAGCTGGTTCGTACCGAAAAAGATATGGACTTGCGTGTCGCCGTCTCGCCAACCGAAATCATGGCGAAGACGCGCAACGAAAACGAGCTTGGTGTTGGTGTTTACACGCCATAACGCGTTCATCAATTCAACGGCGCCGGGTGACCGGCGCCGAAAGCGAGGATAATCTTGTCTAAAATCATCTCTCTTGACCTTACACTAGAACCTGCCGATAACATCCGTCTTGCCAACTTATGTGGCCCGTTTGACGATAATATCAAACAACTAGAACGCCGCTTGGGTGTTGAAATTAGCCACCGTCACAATACCTTCACGGTGATGGGCAAACCTCACACGGCCAATGCCGCCGTGGACATTTTAAAACGCCTATATGTCGACACGGCCCCCGTACGCGGCAGCTCTCCCGACATTGAACCCGAAGCCATTCATTTGGCGATCAAAGAGTCAGGCGTCTTAGAGCAAAACACCGAATCCAGCATTCCTTACGGTAAAGAAATTAATATCAAGACCAAAAAAGGGGTGATCAAACCGCGCACGCCGAATCAGGCGCAATACATCGCCAATATGGTCAATCATGACATTACCTTTGGGATTGGTCCGGCGGGAACCGGTAAAACGTACCTCGCGGTTGCGGCGGCGGTCGATGCACTGGAACGCCAAGAAATTCGTCGGATTTTGCTGACACGTCCAGCGGTTGAGGCGGGTGAAAAGTTAGGCTTTTTGCCCGGGGATTTAAGCCAAAAAGTCGATCCTTACTTGCGTCCACTCTACGATGCCTTGTTTGAGATGCTCGGTTTTGAGCGAGTCGAAAAACTGATTGATCGTAACGTGATCGAGGTAGCACCACTGGCTTATATGCGTGGCCGAACCTTGAACGATGCCTTTATTATCTTAGATGAAAGCCAAAATACCACGGTCGAGCAGATGAAAATGTTCCTGACCCGGATTGGTTTTAATTCACGGGCTGTGATCACCGGGGATGTCACCCAGGTCGATTTACCTCGTAATGCGCGCTCAGGGCTACGCCATGCGATTGAAGTGCTATCTGACGTGAAAGAAATTAGCTTCCACTTTTTCCAAGCTGACGATGTGGTACGCCATCATGTGGTCACTCGCATTGTGCAGGCTTATGATAAGTGGGAATCAGAAGATGCCAAGGCCCGCAAAGAAGCGGAAGAACGTCGTCGAGAAGCGCGTGAGGCACAGCAGGTCGCGATGCAATCGACATCCATCCCGCCACAGGATCCATCATGAATTATTACGTGGATGTGCAAGTCGCTTGTGATAGTGAACAGGGTCTGCCCAGTGATGATCAGCTTCAAGCCTGGTTTGAACATGCAATACGAGAGGCAAAGCCTCAGGCGGAAGTCACCATCCGTATTGTGGATGAAGGTGAGAGCCAGAGCTTAAATCGCGACTATCGTGGCAAAGATAAACCAACGAATGTGTTATCTTTCCCCTTTGAAGCGCCTCCCGGGGTGGACATAGATTTACTCGGTGATCTTGTTGTGTGTCGTCAGGTTGTTGAGCAAGAAGCTCAGCAGCAAGGCAAAACGCTGATGGATCACTGGGCACATATGGTCGTCCATGGTAGCTTACACTTATTGGGCTACGACCATATTGAGGATGATGAAGCCGAGCAAATGGAAGCCTTGGAACGAAAGATCCTGGCAACCATGGGGGTCAGTGACCCTTATGCGAATGACTTCATTGAGCGTTAACTAACTGAATGAAATTGAATGAACGACGATAATTCGCAAAACGCAGACGGTCCGAGTAGGAAGACCTTCTTCGAACGGCTGGGTCAGTTTTTCCAAGCTGACCCAAAAGACAGACAAGAACTGGTGGACGTATTTCGCGACTCAGAGCAAAACGCCCTGATCGATCAGGACACCCGGGATATGCTGGAAGGTGTGATGCAAATCTCTGACATGCGTGTGAGAGATATCATGATACCCCGTTCGCAGATGGTAATCGTTGAACGATCGCGGTCATTGGAAGCGATCATTAATATTATTATTGATGCCCAACACTCACGTTATCCGGTGATCAGTGATGACAAAGACCATGTTGAAGGCATCTTGCTTGCGAAAGATTTGTTGCGCTATCTGCGCCCCGATGCCGAAGATTTTGACATTGAAAAGGTCTTGCGCCCGGTTGTGGTGGTACCAGAGAGTAAGCGGGTTGACCGTCTGCTCAAAGAGTTCCAAGAAGAACGTTACCACATGGCGATCGTCATTGATGAATTTGGCGGGGTCTCTGGTGTTGTCACCATTGAAGATATTCTCGAAGAAATTGTAGGCGAGATCGAAGACGAGTATGACGATGAGGAAGAGCAAGAGATTCGCCAACTCAGCCGCCATACCTTCTCGCTGAAAGCACTGACCACCTTAGAAGACTTTAACGAGCATTTTGGTGCCCAGTTCCAAGATGACGTGGTGGATACCATTGGTGGGTTGGTGATGACCAGTTTCGGCCATCTTCCTGATCGTGGTGAAGAAGTCGATATTGGTGACTTCCATTTTAAAGTGACGGCCGCGGATAGTCGTCGTATCATTCAGCTACAAGTCACCATTCCAGACAGTAGCGAATCGAACAGTGAAAACGCCTAACCGTTTACGCCCATTAGGGCAGCCATTGTTGGCTGCCCTTTTTGGTGCGCTTGCCACCCTCGCCTTTTCCCCTTTTTCCTATTGGCCCTTTATGTTGGTTGCACTATGGGGCTTGTTGCTTCTTCTGCAGGCAGCGTCTTCGCCCAAACGTGCGGCTTGGATAGGTTTTTGCTGGGGGCTTGGCCAGTTTACAACGGGGGTAAGCTGGGTGTATGTCAGTATTGATCATTTTGGCGGCATGCCCCTGATCGCAGGCCTGTTTTTAATGGCACTGCTTATTGTCTATTTATCGCTTTACCCAGCGCTATTCGGCGGACTGATCCATAAATGGCCCATCAAGCAACCGGGCATAAAGTGGCTAATACTCGCACCCGCCTTGTGGTTAGTGGTTGATTGGCTAAGAGGCTGGGTATTTACCGGTTTCCCATGGTTGTGGCCGGGTTACAGCCAAATAGACAGCCCACTTGCTGGCATCGCCCCGGTATTGGGTGTGCAAGGGATCACGCTGGTCTTGGTGTTAATCGCCGGATTAGCCACTTTCGTGATCCCACATTGGGGACAATGGCCGACCCGTACTCGCCTCATCGGCATGATCGCTATCATGGGGCTTTTTGCTATCAGTGAAGGACTCGGTTCGGTCAAATGGGCCACAAAAACCGAGCAGCAGCAAACGGTATCGTTGATCCAAGGAAACGTCCCTCAAGCACTCAAATGGCGAGCCGATCAACGCTGGCCAACCTTGATGAAGTATCTGGATTTAACCCGTCAACATTGGAACAGTGACGTGGTGATTTGGCCAGAAGCCGCCATTCCAGCCTTAGAACGTGATCTCCCCCGTTTCTTTTCACAGTTAGACCAAGCGGGCAAGCATAATCAAACCACGGTGATCACGGGAGCGCTCGATCAACGTGAAGATGGCACTTATTTTAATAATGTACTCGCACTCGGTACACAAACGCCGAGCTATCAGTATCCAGCGCCGGCGCAATACAGCAAACATCACTTACTCCCTTTTGGCGAATTTGTTCCGTTTGAGTCACTTCTTCGTCCTTTAGCGCCGATTTTTAATCTGCCCATGTCGTCATTTTCACCGGGCGCAGCCATTCAACCGGCTTTGCCTGCAAACGGCTGGGAATACATTACCGCTCTGTGTTATGAGATTGCATTTCCTGCGCAAATTCGTGAGAACCTTACCGCTGACAGCGACGCCATTATTACCCTCTCAAATGACGCTTGGTTTGGGCGCTCTATTGGGCCTTGGCAGCATCTAGAAATTGCACGTATGCGCGCGCTCGAATTCGGCCTACCCGTGATCCGGGCCACCAACAATGGGGTGACGGCTTTAGTCGATGAACGCGGTGAGATTCAAGCATCATTGCCCCAATTTGAGACGCACGTTTTAACCACTCAGATTACAAAAACACAAGGCTCACGCCTTATCGCCAATGGGGAAATGGGCTGCTCTGGATTTGGGTGGTTGTTAGTGGCCTCGTGGGTCTGGTTGCTTGGCGTCGTACTCTTGGTCAATCAAAAGACACTATTCGTCAGTAAAAAGGCGCGAATAAAAAAGGCTAGCTTTGTGACTAGCCTTCACTTCTTGCTATTGCCTTTCACTTAAGTTGAGGGCTGCCACACAAACCACAGGCGTTTATTCCCCGTTGAACCCATATCACGGTTATCCGTTCGTCTCGAGGTTACAAATAACTCGGTGGACTGCGCGTCACGCCCGTTTTCAGACACAACGCTCACCGCATTGTCCTCTGATTTTGGACTGTCGGCCTCCGTGGATGCCATCGTATGTGCCTGTTGCTCTTGAGGCGTCATCAGGCGAATATCTCGATTCGCGGTTAGCTCATTAATCAATGCTTGTTTAGATGCCGCTAAACGCACATCGAAAACCAGAGTGTCATCGTTTAATTCCGCTAAGTGCACCTGCTGTAATGCATTCAGCGCCGCAAGTGTGCGTTCAAGGGCGGAATAGTCATCACCATTCTCGACGCCAGCGATAGCAATTTGGAGCGATGCACGCTCATCGTCGTTGTCGAGTACCACACCGGTTTGCTCGGCATAGTAATCAGCAAGGATATCAATCATGGCTTGGGCATTGTTGGCTTGCCCACGCGTTTGCTCGGATTGCATTTGACTGGCATCAGGAAAGAACTGCCAACGAATCGCTTGCTCAGCCAGCTTTGCGATCACAATGCCATCGGGCTGGTACCGCTGACTGGCTTGCTCGACAGGATCAATAAACCCGCCCCATAAATCACTGCTCGTGATCGCCATCAGATCATCAAAGTCACCCACAGGAATTAACACAGGTAGGCCGCGTATAGCCGCTGCATCGCGTAGTTGGTCAATCACCGGACGCTCACTTTGCTCCCAAATAATTTGCCGGTCCGCATCACGATCATTCACAAGCCACACCAACACTGAAGGACGAGGACTGCCCCACAAGGGCAACCCTGCCTTTCGTAGCACCTCGCGGATTTGTTGACTATCAAATCCCACTTCGAGTGTGCGCGGTGAGTGACCATTGGTTTGATCATTGTTTTCGCCATATCCCAGCTGAGAGATAAAACGATCAACGTCCTGTTGCGCTTGCTCGACCGCGGGGTTATCCGACACATCTCGCTGTCCCGAGACTTTGGAAAGTACCGTGAGCAGCCCTTGTTTTTTTGCCGCTTGCTGCGAAGTTTGTGCAGCGTTATCAAGCGGAATGCTCGCGTGATAAAGGTTGTTTGCCATCGCACCTGGCAACCAAAGACAGGCAATTAGGGCCAACAAAAATCGATTCATAGTTTTTCCACATGAATAAATGGGAGTTCAGCGATCATAAGCGGATTGCGCTAGGTTCAGCAATCCTCAATAGTAAAAAAGAGAGAACAAACTGCGGAACCGGCCCAGAGAAAGCCACTTATCTGACTCAATGGCCGCTGGCAGGCGAGCATGGCGCTGATATTCGCGGCAGACGATTCATAATGAAATCCGTTACATCGTTTATTTGCTATTGATCTCACATTTAAAAACATGATGGGAATCACATAAACGCTTTGTGCTAGCATTGCGCGATTTTTTTGGAGGTGAGATTATGTTGCAAGTTTTACAAGGGGCACAAATGCTGTTTGTCGCATTTGGTGCCTTGGTGTTAGTGCCACTGTTAACCGGGCTAGACCCGAACGTCGCACTCTTTGGGGCCGGAATCGGTACCCTGATATTCCAAGTTATCACCCGCCGCTCCGTTCCTATCTTCCTTGCCTCTTCCTTCGCTTTTATTGCCCCTATTCTTTACGGCGTCAACAATTTCGGTATTCCTGCGACCATGGGTGGCCTAATGGCAGCCGGTGTGATCTATTTGCTCATGGGGGCCATTATTCGCGTTAAAGGCGTGGATATTATTCACAAACTCCTGCCGCCGGTTGTGGTTGGCCCTGTGATTATGGTTATCGGTCTTGGGTTGGCACCCACCGCTGTCAATATGGCACTCGGTAAAACTGGTGATGGTAGTGAACAGTTAATTGCCGGCGATATCGCGATTTGGATCTCTTTGCTTTCATTGATGACTACGATTGCCGTGAGTGTGTTTGCTAAGGGTTTTTTCAAACTTGTCCCCATCATTGCCGGGATTGCGGTGGGCTATGTTGCCAGCCTCGTCGTTGGCATTGTCGACTTTACTCAGGTAGCGAATGCGAGCTGGTTAATGATGCCCGCTTTTACGCTGCCAGAGTTTAACATTAATGCCATCTTATTCATGATCCCTGTCGCGATTGCGCCTGCCGTTGAGCACGTTGGCGATATGCTGGCCATCTCCAATGTCACCCGTAAAGACTATCTGAAAAAGCCAGGCCTACACCGTACGATGGCCGGTGATGGTGCCGCCACCATTGCCGCTTCCATGTTCGGCGCGCCACCCAATACCACTTATAGTGAAGTGACAGGTGCAGTGATGCTGACCAAAGCGTTTAACCCGAAAATCATGACCTATGCGGCGGTCACTGCCATTGTGCTAGCCTTTGTCGGCAAGCTCGGAGCGATGCTGCTCACCATTCCTTTGCCGGTGATGGGTGGAATTATGATCTTGCTCTTTGGCTCGATTGCCACCGTCGGGCTAAATACCTTGATTCGTAATCAAGTCGACCTACATGATTCGCGTAACCTGGCGATTGTCGGTGTCACCTTGGTATTTGGTATCGGCGGCATGGCCTTTGGCATTGGCGATTTTAGCTGCAAGGGATTAGCCTGTGTGGTGTGGTAGCGATTGTGCTCAACTTGGTACTCCCACGCCAAATGGGCGAAAACCATATTGTTGACAGTGCGCAAATGGAAGAAGAAAAACACTAATCCCTTCCCCTCATCCATTAAAAAGGGCGCTGACATTCAGCGCCCTTGTCTTTTGTCGTCAGGCTAACGCACTTAGCCTTCAAGATAACCGGATTTAGCTTTGCGCCGCGCGCGCTTCAACCAGCTTGATGGCTTGGTCGATCCGCGCCACGACCCGGTCTTTACCAATCAAGTGCATCACGGCATCGACGGATGGGGATTGACCGCCACCCGTCACAGCCACACGCAGTGGCATGCCTACTTTACCCATACCAACATCAAGGTCGGCACACGTATCGGCAATCACCGCTTTCAGGGCATCAACCGTCCAATCATCCAGCGCTTCAATCTTACCTTTTGCCACTTGCAACGGCTCTAAAGCAACAGGGCGAAGATGTTTTTTCGCAGCAGTAGCGTCAATTTCATCAACGTCTTGGTAGAAGTAGCGGCTTTGCGCGGCTAATTCCACCAGGGTATTACAACGCTCGCCAACTAATCCAATCACGTCCGTCAAGGCTGGGCCTTCGGTAGCGTCAATCCCTTGTTGATCAAGGTGCCATTGCAGGTGCTTCGCGACCTCAGCCGGCTCACCATGCTTGATGTAATGGTTGTTCAACCAGTGCAGTTTTTCTGTGTTAAACGCTGACGCCGACTTACTGATCGCGCCCAGTGAGAAAAATTCAATCATCTCTTCCATTGAGAAGATCTCTTGGTCACCGTGCGACCAACCCAGACGAACAAGGTAGTTACGCAACGCTTGTGGCAAGAAGCCTTGATCACGGTACTGCATGACGCTGACCGCACCATGGCGTTTAGACAGCTTGGCACCATCGTCGCCCAAGATCATCGAGCAATGGGCAAATTCAGGCACTGGCGCGCCCAGAGCTTCGTAGATATTGATCTGACGCGGGGTGTTGTTAATATGATCTTCGCCGCGTACCACTTGGGTGATCCCCATGTCCCAATCATCCACCACCACACAGAAGTTATAGGTTGGGCTGCCATCCGTTCGACGAATAATCAGATCGTCAAGCTCGCTGTTGGCAATCTCAATACGGCCACGAATTTTGTCATCAAACACCACCTTGCCATCTTTTGGATTACGAAAACGGATAACATGTGGGTCGTCAGACTTAGCGTTACTATTTGCCTCGATCACTTTGGGATGATTGGCATCGTAGCGTGCTTTTAAACCATTCGCTTTTTGCTCTTCACGAATTGCTTCTAAAAGTTCTTTGGGCGCATAACACTTGTAGGCTTTGTCTTCGGCCAGCAACTGATCGACTAATTCGTTATAACGATCAAAGCGCTTGGTTTGGTAGTACGGCCCTTCATCCCAATCAAGACCTAACCATTCCATGCCGGCTAAAATAGCATCAACCGCTTCTTGGTTGAACGTTCGATATCAGTATCTTCAATTCGTAAGACAAATTGACCGCCTTGGCTACGTGCTGCGAGCCAAGAATACAGTGCGGTACGGGCACCGCCCACGTGCAAAAAGCCAGTTGGGCTGGGGGCAAAGCGGGTTTTAGTAGTCATTAGGATCCCTATCCCAGTGCTGAGAATGATGAATAACAGGTAGTTTACCAGTCCAGGTAAATTCCACAATCAGGCCATGCGCAGAGGCTGCACATGGCCATGTAAACTATTGGTGGATTAAAGCGATCATTTCGTCTTCGTCGAGGACTGTCACACCAAGATCTTGTGCTTTCGTCAGTTTGGATCCAGCGGCTTCACCGGCAATCAACATATCGGTTTTTGCCGAGACACTGCCGGTCACTTTCGCGCCCAGTGCCTGCAACGCCGTTTTGGCATCGGTGCGTGACATTTTCGATAAGGTTCCAGTCAGCACAATGGTTTTACCTACCAGAGGTTGTGCCTGTTCGTCTGATGGCGCACTCACCGCTGGCCAGTGAATCCCGGTGTTGAGCAGTGCATCTAAAACCGCTTGGTTATGCGGCTCGGCAAAGAAACGAACGATATGGCCCGCGACAATCGCACCGACATCAGGCACCGCAATCAGTGCGTCTTCATCCGCGGCACGCAGAGCGTCTAAGGTTTTAAAATGCAGGGCAAGATTTTGCGCGGTGGCCTCGCCCACCTCTCGGATCCCAAGCGCATAGATAAAGCGTGATAAAGTCGTCGCTTTGGCTTTGTCTAATGCATCAACCAAATTTTGCGCCGATTTCGGCCCCATTCGATCTAGCTGAGTTATACGCCTGGGGTTAAGGTAAACAGATCGGCAGGCGTTTCAATCAGCTCTTTTTCAATTAACTGCTCGACAATTTTATCGCCTAGGCCGTCAATATCCATTGCCTTGCGTGAGGCAAAGTGTTTGATCGCTTCTTTACGCTGGGCCAGACAAATCAACCCGCCAGTACAACGTGCGACCGCTTCACCCTCAATGCGGGTCACGGCCGACTCACAGACCGGACAGGCATTGGGGAACACAATCGGTTTCGCCTGCTCGGGACGCCGGCTTTCCACCACACCAACCACTTGTGGGATCACGTCGCCCGCGCGGCGAATGACCACAGTGTCGCCAATGTGCACGCCTAAACGTTCAATTTCATCACCGTTATGTAAGGTCGCGTTGCTGACTGTCACGCCCCCGACAAAAACAGGTTCAAGCTTCGCCACCGGGGTGATCGCACCCGTGCGGCCGACTTGAAATTCCACACCGTTGAGGCGGGTGATTTCTTCTTGTGCCGGAAATTTATAGGCAATCGCCCAGCGTGGTGCCCGTGCGACAAATCCGAGGGTTTCTTGGCTAGCAATGCTGTCGACTTTGATCACTACCCCATCAATTTCATAGGGTAGATCCTCACGACGGGCCAAGATATCTTGGTAGTAGCCTTAACGCCTTCAAGCCCCGATACCTGTTTCACTTCGGGACTTAGCGCAAGGCCCCATTGTTTAAGCTGCTGTAAGCGTTCACTCTGCCCTTCCCCGAACGACGTCGACATCACGCCCACCGCATAGGCATAAAAGCTCAGCGGTCGATTGGCGGCGACTTTCGAGTCAAGTTGACGCAGGCTACCCGCTGCAGCGTTCCGTGGGTTAGCAAAGGTTTTATCGCCACGCTTTAACGCCGCGTCATTAAGCGCTTCAAAGCCTGCTTTTGGCATAAACACTTCGCCACGCACTTCTAAACGCTCAGGCCAATCCCCCGCTTGCAAGGTCAATGGGACATTGCGAATCGTTTTCACATTGTGAGTAATATTCTCGCCCGTCGCTCCATCGCCCCGGGTCGCGGCCTGCACTAATCTACCGTTTTCATAAATTAAGCTAACCGCCAAGCCATCGAGCTTTGGCTCACAGGTATAGGTGACGGATTCGGTGTGACCGAGTCTGTCTTTAACTCGGCGCTCAAAATCGGCGAGATCCTCATCACTGAACGCGTTCCCCAGCGATAACATCGCCAGCTCATGGGTGACGGTTTCAAAAGCGCTAAGTGGCGCTCCTCCCACACGCTGGCTAGGCGAATCTGCCATCACCCATTCAGGATGCTCAGCTTCAATAGCCAGCAAGGTTTGCATTAAACGGTCGTATTCGGCATCGGGCAGCTCAGGGCTGTCTTCAACGTAATAACGATAGGCGTGATAGTTGAGCTGATGCTTAATATTATCAAGTTGTTGTTTACTGTAAGCCATGGTTTAGGTCGTCGTATCAGCAGAGTTGCAGGCAAGTATATCGATAAATCGCCAACAGCGGGAGCCATGTCCCGCTGTCCGTCTAAGCAATCATCAATCAGTGTTAAGCGCGTTACGAGGCTCTGAAGGCTTTCACCCGCTCACGGTATTCATCAAGGCGTGATGGTGTCATCATCGAGCGGGCATCATCTAATACCAATCCACCCAACTCATCAGCAATTTGCTGCGCCGTTTGCAACATCAACTTAAAGTTCTGCTCTGGCTCACCGTAACAAGGCAATGTCATAAAGAAGCTGATCCCCGGAGTTTCAAAACTCTCTGAATGACTCACATCAAAGGTACCGGGCTTGACCATATTAGCCACACTGAACAAGACCTTACCGCTGCCAGATAAGTCTGAGTGGCGGTGGTAAATGCCCATGTCGCCAAAACGCAGTCCATACTGCTCTAACGTTGGAATTAAGTCCAGACCGCTAAACACTGCGTTATTATTGGCATGCACGTGTAATACTAATACCTCGGTATCGTCCGGTGCATCCTCTTGATTCGATGATTGTTCTGGCTCAGGCGCGTGGTTTTCATTCTCGTGAGGGTCAGCTTGAGTGGCATCGTGAGTGCGCATCGCATCCGTCTCTGACTTAACAAAAGTGGTGCTCGCAGCCTGCGTCTCACCGGTCTCATCCCCATCATTCGAAGCAGAAACCGGCGCAGAGGCAAAGCTAGAATCATCGTCAGTTGCCGACATTGACGGGTAAAGCGTTTGTTCTGATTCTGAGTCAGACGTCACCTGGGTGTCACCGGCGAATAGCGGGTCAACGTCAGGCTTGTCGCCGAAGCTAACAGCAGGCTCCTGACGCGCTGGCTTTTCGTTGCCATGCTTTGCATGACTGACGACTCTCACCGCACCAATGCCATCTTGGTCAAACTTTTGCGCGTCGTTATCGTCTTCCAGTTTTCCCAAGGGCTTTTCGCCGAACTTGGTCGTCTTTTCTTTCTTGTTCGTCCAGAGACCATGCAAAAGCAAAGCTGCAATTGCTAATGCTCCCAAAACAATCAGTACAAGGCGCAATTCCTGCATCATCGATTCTCAAATCTATCTATGTTCAGCGTTTTGATTAGCTTATGTCACAACGCTGACAGCTTTGCAAACGTTAGTGTGATCATAAGCGGGGCCCGTTGGCTGACGCAATGCGTTAATGGTCAACGGGGTTAACTGTATCAAAAGTTGGGAAGAATTTAACGAATCGAGACACACAAATCCGTAAACTTTCCCATTATTGGGCCGTTGTCATCTCGACAGCCCCCTCATACTATAATCACAAACCGTCAATCGATACCGCGAATCATCAAGGAGATATAATGAACAACGCGACACGCCCTCGTCCTCAAAGCGGCGCCGGCTACCTCTTTCAAGGGTTTTCGTTAATGATGGCCCCAGGCTTACGTCGGTTTGTGATCATTCCAATCTTGGTGAATGTCCTACTGCTCGGCGGCGCATTTGTTTACTTACTCTCGCAAGTTAGTGAATGGATAGAACATTGGATGGCTGCGCTTCCCGAGTGGTTATCCTGGCTTTCCTTTCTCATATGGCCGCTCCTCGTTATCGCGATCTTAGTGGTCTTCTCTTATCTTTTTAGCACACTCGCCAACTGGATAGCAGCCCCGTTTAACGGTCTATTAGCCGAACACCTAGAAGCCAAGCTGACCAATGCCCCCGCCCCCGACGATGGCATGGCAGGGCTTATCAAAGATACCCCACGTGTCATAAAGCGCGAGTGGCAAAAGCTAACGTATTACATTCCCAAAGCGTTAGGGCTATTGTTGTTGCTTTGGATCCCCGCCATTGGCCAAACGCTGGGCCCAGTGTTGTGGTTTTTATTTAGTGCTTGGATGATGGCGATCCAGTATTGCGACTATCCGTTCGATAATCACAAAGTCTCGTTTGCAACTATGCGCGATACACTCAAACAACAACGCAGCACATCGTTGAGTTTTGGCGCGGTGGTCATGTTATTCACTATGACACCTTTGCTAAATCTGATCGTTATGCCTGCCGCGGTATGTGGCGCAACGGCCATGTGGGTCGATCGCCACAAGGCGCCATTGGGGCGCAACTAACGCTTCTCTAACACGCTCACAATAAGATATAACCAACCGATCCTTTCAAAAGCAGGCATTAGCGATATGCTTGGAACAGTGATTTACATCGGTGTCATGAAGGAACGATACAATGGGCAAGATTTACGAAGACAATACACAAACAATTGGCCATACCCCACTGGTACGCCTTAACCGCGTAGCTAACTCTAATGTGTTAGCAAAAGTGGAAGCGCGCAACCCAAGCTTTAGTGTGAAGTGCCGTATTGGTGCCAATATGATCTGGGATGCGGAGAAAAAAGGCACTCTGAAGCCCGGGATTGAGCTGATTGAACCCACCAGTGGTAACACGGGGATTGCCCTCGCGTATGTCGCTGCTGCACGCGGGTATAAGCTGACGCTAACCATGCCAGAATCTATGAGCCTTGAGCGTCGTAAGTTGCTTAAAGCGATGGGCGCAACGCTGGTCCTAACAGAAGCGCCAAAAGGCATGAAAGGCGCAATTGCGAAAGCAGAAGAAATCATGGCAGAAGCACCAGGCAAATATCTGATGCTGCAGCAGTTTGACAACCCTGCTAACCCCGAAATTCATGAAAAAACCACCGGACCAGAGCTCTGGGAAGACACCGACGGTGAGATTGATGTGTTTATCGCGGGTGTCGGGACAGGGGGAACCCTAACCGGTGTGAGCCGCTATATCAAAAACACCAAAGGGAAAGCAATCACTACCGTTGCCGTCGAACCGGCAGAGTCACCGGTGATTGCTCAAACCATCGCTGGCCAAGACGTGCAGCCGGCACCCCATAAAATTCAGGGCATCGGTGCGGGTTTCGTGCCGAAAAACTTGGACATTTCATTGGTCGACCAAGTCGTTTCTGTGAGTTCTGACGAAGCCATTGCTATGGCACGTCGTTTAATGGAAGAAGAAGGTATTCTAGCGGGATTTCATCCGGTGCCGCCGTGGTCGCTGCCAACAAAATTGCCGAGCTTCCTGAATTTGCTGATAAGACAATTGTCACAATTTTGCCAAGTGCCGCCGAGCGTTATCTCAGTTCTCCACTATTTGCTGGTATGTTCACTGAGCTGGAAACAGAGCAGTAACAGTGGCTTAGCAAGCTTTAAATGGTTTTCCCTCTTTACAAAGGCCCAGATTGGGCCTTTTTTGTTTGATTTTTATATTAAGCTTTAGTAAAACACAGCAACATTTTTATTTTCCGCATCAAAATAAAAGCCCTTGAGCCTAATGAGTGGAAAGTCAAAAATGAGAGAAAGATGACAGGAAATTGACATGGATTAAGCTATCAGGTCACTTTCTTGGTTAGGTTAGCGTCAGCGGATAGCGAAATCGCCCATTAGCGGTTAAGCTAACCTTATATTTAATACATAGATTTAAAAAAATACAGAAACGGGGTGAATCATGTATCAGAAGCAAGTTGAAATTTCTGCAGAAAACGGCCTACACACTCGTCCAGCGGCGCAGTTCGTGAAAGAAGCGAAAAGCTATGACGCTGACATCACTGTTGAATCAAACGGTAAGAGCGCGAGCGCGAAAAGCCTATTTAAACTTCAAACCCTAGGCTTGACCAAAGGCACGAAGGTGACTATCTCTGCTGAAGGTGCGCAAGCACAACAAGCCGTTGATCACCTGGTAAAACTGATGGATGAGCTGGAGTAATCCGGCTCTTTTTCTATCGGTTTTAAGTTGGATAAACGTAAGGTAAAGCTATGATTTCAGGCATCCTGGCATCACCTGGTATTGCTTTTGGTAAAGCACTGCTGTTGCAAGAAGAAGACGTTGTCATCAATAAAGATAAGATTGATGCGTCTCGATTTGAAAACGAAATTCAGCGCGTATTGGATGCTCGCGAACAGTCTAAGACGCAACTCGAAGCGATCAAAGACAAAGCAAGGGAAACCTTCGGCGAAGAGAAAGAAGCGATCTTCGAAGGGCACATCATGCTGCTTGAAGATGAAGAGCTGGAAGACGAGATTGTTAGCTTCATCAGATCTAACCATGCCACTGCAGATCATGCGATTTACGCTGTGATTGAAGAGCAGGCGGTGACGCTTGAGTCTCTGGACGATGACTATCTGAAAGAGCGCGCGGCAGATATCCGTGATATTGGTTCTCGCTTTGTTAAAAACGCACTCGGCATCAATATGGTGTCTTTGAGCGCAATCAACGAAGAAGTGATCCTAGTTGCGAATGATCTGACCCCTTCAGAAACAGCACAGGTTGACCTGAATTATGTGCTCGGTTTTATCACCGATATCGGTGGTCGCACCTCTCATTCATCGATCATGGCGCGCTCGTTAGAGCTTCCCGCGATCGTAGGCACCAACAATGCCACCGCCAAAATTAAAAACGGTGATATGCTAGTGCTTGATGCGATTAACAACCAAATTGTGGTTAATCCTTCTGACGACGAGCTCAACAAATTTAAAGCTATCCGTGAACAACACATCGCGGAAAAAGCAGAGCTGGCTAAGCTCAAAGACTTACCGGCTATCACATTAGACGGCCACCAAGTCGAAGTGTGCGGTAACGTGGGTACAGTAAAAGACTGTGACGGCGTGAATCGCAATGGTGGCGAAGGTGTGGGTCTCTATCGCACTGAATTCTTGTTCATGGACCGTGACTCGCTCCCGACTGAAGAAGAGCAATATCAAGCGTACAAGGCGGTCGTGAAAGCGATTGATGGTCACCCAGTGATCATTCGTACCATGGACATTGGCGGTGACAAAGATCTGCCTTATATGGACTTGCCTGAAGAAATGAACCCATTCTTGGGGTGGCGAGCTATCCGTATCAGTCTTGACCGTCGAGAAATTCTCCGCGATCAGCTACGTGCTATCTTACGCGCATCGGCACACGGTAAAATTCGTGTGATGTTCCCGATGATTATTTCCGTCGAAGAAATCCGCGAGCTAAAAGAAGCGATTGAAACCTACAAAGCAGAGCTGCGCCAAGAAGGCCTCGACTTTGATGCTGATCTTGAAATCGGCGTGATGGTTGAGACCCCCGCAGCGGCTGCCATCGCTCACCATCTCGCGAAAGAAGTGGCATTTTTCAGCATCGGTACCAATGACTTGACCCAATATACCTTAGCGGTCGATCGTGGTAATGAGCTTATTTCGCACCTATACAACCCACTGTCTCCTGCCGTGTTAACGGTTATCAAGCAAGTGATTGATGCCTCACATGCGGAAGGAAAATGGACGGGTATGTGCGGAGAGCTTGCAGGTGACGAGAAAGCAACGTTACTATTGATGGGAATGGGTTTGGATGAGTTCAGTATGAGTGCCATCTCTATCCCTCGCATCAAGAAGATTATCCGTAATGCCAACTTTGCTGATGTGAAAGCGATGGCCGACACAGCACTCACTTTGCCAACTGCGGCAGAAATCGAGGCCTATGTCGAAAAATTTATTGCGGAAAAAACCGCTTGCTAATATACAATCAGCAAAGAATTACTGCTTAGGAGCAACACTATGGGTCTGTTCGACAAACTGAAGAAGTTGGTGTCTGAAGACAGCAACGACGCTAGTGCTATTGAAATTATCGCCCCATTGTCGGGTGAGATCGTCAACATCGAAGACGTGCCTGACGTTGTGTTTGCTGAGAAAATCGTCGGTGATGGTGTTGCGATTAAGCCATCTGGCGACAAAATGGTAGCGCCAGTAAACGGCACTATCGGTAAGATTTTCGAAACCAACCACGCTTTCTCAATTGAGTCAGATGATGGCGTTGAGCTTTTCGTTCACTTTGGTATTGATACCGTTGAGCTAAAAGGCGAAGGCTTCAAGCGCATTGCGGAAGAAGGCCAAACCGTTAAAGCTGGTGACACAGTGATTGAATTTGATTTAGCGACGCTCGAAGAAAAAGCAAAATCAACACTGACACCGGTTGTGATCTCTAACATGGACGAAATCAAAGAGCTGACTAAGCTTTCTGGTGCCGTGACTGTTGGGGAAACCTCTGTCTTGCGTGTGACGAAATAATTGCGTTTTCTCAGTAAAAAAACGCAGCCTAGTGCTGCGTTTTTTATTCCTGGCTTTTCACTCCAAAGAAGTGAACGCGCTAAAAAAGTGAACGCGCTATAGTAAGCGCTGTAAACTAGAGCGATGATAAACTGGAAAAAAAAGCGCTTCACTCGTCGACTTCGCAGCCAATAAAGGCTTGCCCAAACCAGCCAAAGTCCGTGCAAGGCAAGCAACCAATCAAATTGTCCCCCGGTGATGATGAGCGTTTGCCATACTTGATAAGCTTCCCATGCCCACAACAACCACACCCACCCATAGCCCGTATACCAGTATTGCCTTAGCCATTCCGGCGCTCTATCGCAGTTCCCCACCAATAGCAATAGTCCAAGCGGGACTAGGCCAATCGCTAAGCTTATATAAAACGC
>NZ_AQOD01000032.1 GCF_000513715.1 Salinivibrio socompensis S35 | reverse complement strand
TCTGAAATCCCTGCTTTAGCAGCAGCAACAACTTGGCTATTTCGTTTTCTATGAGTCATATAGATAGTGACCTGTTGATCCGTGATTCGTGTTCCCGGCACAGTGAACTCCCTCCGTTCTGCTGTACCGAACCTTATCAGACCAACCGGCCAAGATAATTGTCGCTAGACCGGCCACCGTAATTGTCGCTCAATACTGAATTGGCGATGAATAAAAGCATGACAACGTCGACATACCCAAATACCGTGCTCACGCATGTAGGATCGGGAAAAGCGTTTGGTGAACCATTTGTTGTTATGGCAGGTTTTGGGGATCAAATGATGGAAGGTCAGCGGCCTTGGATGCTGACACAATGCACAGGGCGTTGAAGAAGGCGGTGAGGCAGGCATACAGTTAATAACACTTGAAAAAGAAGGTCGCATTGATAACTGCGACCCTCGTGACCAGCATCTGGTTCAATTACGCGAAGTTGTCACGCAAATATTCAATAATGTCGTCCGATTCATACATCCACTGGGTTTCGCCACCTTGGTCAATGCGCAAACATGGCACCATGCCTTTGCCCCCTTCGGTTTGCAGCCGCTGCCATTCTTCGGCGTTAGCGTTCATATCCACCAGTGGAATATCGAGCTTGAGCTCTGTCATGACTGCACGCACTTTATGGCAAAAGGGGCAGTGCTCTTTGTGATACAAGCTTAATGCGTTTAAATCAGCCATTATGTTTCCTTTTTTGATTAAAGATGCAACACCGACTTCAGGCGCTGCTTGTTAATTTGTCCGTTAATGTTGGCATGGCTGGTTTAAATATTCTAGGCCTTGATGGCGCAGTCGCCGTAATCACCTAACTCGAGGAGATACAATATCCGCTTTATAGTGTATACAGTCGATGACTTGCCCCCCTACCGATGTCCATTGAGGCGCCATACCGCAGACTAAAAAACCGTTTCTGCTTAACACTTTCTGAGAAGCATCATTCGTGGTCGACACCATAGCATTGAGTGACTGTAAACCATGCTCACGCGCGACCTCTAGTGCATATTTTACGGCACGAGAGGCCACGCCTTTCCCGGTTTGGTTCTCTGCAATGCGATAGCCTAACGAGCCGGAACCTGATGCTGCATCAATTTGGCTGATATTAACGCGACCAATAATAGCTTGGGTCGCGTTAGTGATCAGCATGGGGATGTGTTCGTTCTGCGCGTTAAGGGCAAGTAATGACTCAATATGTTCAGCAACGCCCTCGAGGCTATAAAAGGCATCACCGCGACTATTGACGAAGGTTTCAAAATAGGTTCGATTAGCCTGCTCAAACGCGAGTAACGCCTGTCGATCATGGCGCGTGAGTGGACGAACTAAAAGTTGCATAGCCTCTCCGATCAATCAGGCCCATGTTCAAACTGCTTCAATGCCTCATTGACTGTATGCCAAGGGGCTTTAGACGCGATATGAATATGAAAATCAGGCGCATGACGCGGCGCAGTGTCAAGAATGCCGAGCCGAATATTAAATAGCCCTTTCTTCACTTTGTGTGAGAACAAACTGGACCACAGTGGGAGCAAAAGGCGAGTTCCGTTTCATCACTTTTAGGGTAGTAACGGATCTCTGACTCACCCGCCAAAATCACCACTTTACTCTGTTCAATGCCACCCACGGATGAATAGTCAGCGCCGGTAAATTTACGGCATTCGGAGCAATGACAATTCCCCATATAAAGGAAGGCATCTGGCAATGTAAGACGGACACAACCACATAAACAGCTCGCGTTAAGATCAGACATAATGACCTCTTATCTAATTTATTAGACTTTATTGTCTACCTACATCCAATAAAAAACAATTAAAACGCTGTATTTCATCGTCATACAATCTATTAATTTTCTTCAGAGGGGGTTGCTGCTTTTATTCTCCTATTATTTACAGTGTAAATTCATTGACAACGCGCCGATCTAACTAGGCGTCTGGCGAAAAACACTCACAATCCTGACGCGTCACTGAACACATAGTGACATTGATCACATAAATTATTGCAGTTTGATGAAGCTCGCCGTAACATCGACCTAATAAATATTTTTGGGACAAAAGTCACACATAGAATATGTGACACGCGCTACGGACGGGCAGATCGTTTTATCTAATTGAGGCTGATATGACATTACCACGATCTTCATGTGCTGCACGTACGGTACTCAAAGGTGCCGGACAATTTTTTGCCATCGCCCTTTACCTGGCTGGTGTTGCAGGCATTGTTCATTACAGTGTTGCGTCACATAATGTTGCTTCGGAATCCTCATTGATTGAGCTCTCCCAACTAATACTACTCGCCGCAACGGTATTTACCTTTCGTCGTGTCGCTAAGCTAAGCAAACCCCTTCATCACGCCGCTGGGCTAATGAGTGCATTTTTCTTAGTGCTAATGATCCGAGAGCTGGACGCCACACTCGATATAGTGATGCATGGCTTTTGGAAATTCCCAGCATTGGTCGTGACGGGACTCGCTATTTGGCCCACATTGAGACACTGGCGCGAGACCATGACTAGCCTAGCGCACGCCGTTCACGCAAGAAGTAGCACGGTTTTAATGATCGCGTTAGCGCTATTACTCGTGTATTCCCGTTTATTTGGTATGGGCGAATTATGGGAACAAGCGATGGGCGAGATGTATGTGCGAGATGTGAAAAACATCGCGGAGGAAAGCACCGAGTTAGTGGCGTACTCTCTCGTTTGGCTCTCGGCTCTGGGTTACCTTGTTGAGGCAAAAAAGCGGAGTTTTGTGGCAAAAGTTCAGCCATGCCCAACGACGATTGAAAGTGATATATCAGCTTAATCATTATTTAACCCAAACATCTATCTTCTTTTGACGTCGCCAGTGGGCGACGTCGCTGCTTAATGCTAATATTGAATAAAGAGCATAGGGAGTCCGTCGTATGACCAGAATATTTTTTGCCTTTATTATCCTTGTGAGTGCATTCGCCCACGCCACCATAGAAGATAAACCAAAGGCCGAACAGCTAGTGACGGGAAAGAATGAAAACATCTGTAAGTTAACATTTAGCCAAGAAATGATCAGCCAACAAATGACGTTCAGCAACCAGGCAAACAAGCAAAATATCCGTCGGATTGCCGAACGCAAGATCGCAGCCGCACGCAAAACATTTGCCGACACCGGTAGCTATTGTGATGCCGCAAACGTGTTACAGACATTTGAGCCAGACTCTCTCTCCGGTCAAAATGGCGACGCCCAATTTCGTCAATGACACACTCTTGGAATCCCCAGATGTTCCGCTCCTGCGCTTCTCGCTCTCCCCTCATTGATACCTCCCCATACACCTTGTATTGACTGTGGTACACTTCCACCACGTATCAACAAGGGTTACAACGATGAAAAAAACGCTATTGATTTTAGCTTTGGCAGCGACACTGGTTGGCTGTGATAACGATGAAGTCGGCGATGTGAGCTTGGGGATGTTCACCATGAAAGATATTAAACTCAACCACCTTGTCGATCCTGTGGTAACCGGCGTGACCTGCCATGTGGCGTCTGTTGAGGCTAATTTGAGCTTTTCTGACCCGAGCGATAGTGCAATTGCATGCCGACAAACCGGCGAGATCACACCCGAAATGCTTGCCAATATTGATAAAAGTACATCTGGTGAAATCGTGTTTAGAAAATCAAAAAGTATATTTTTTAAATCTATGAAAATCCGTCGTATTTTCGATGCTAAAAACCAAACGATCATGTATTTGTCATATTCGACCAAAGAAACGTCAGGCAGCTTTAAACATAGTCTTTCGACAGTGCCGCTATGGGGAACCCAAGCGTATCAATCTCAGCCACAAAAGCAATTAATAATCTAATGCGTAACAGCCTTTATCAGCGCCCTATGAGCGATCTTTTATGAATACAGTACAAACACAAATGGACGCGTGGCTGGATGATGTCGTGATCGGGCTAAATCTCTGTCCATTCGCTGCCAAGCCTCGTCGCAACCAACAGATCCGGCTAGATATTTGTCATGCCCGGGAAGATGACGTTATCCTAGAAACCATCTATCGTGCGCTAGTCCATCTTACACAAACAGACGCGACCGTCACCGATACCACCGTGGTCGTGGTACCCAACGCCCTATCAGACTTCGACCACTACCTTGCATTGGTTGAAGCCACCGATGCACTGATTGATCATTACGGTTGGCGCGGTAAGTTTCAGGTCGCGAGTTTTCATCCCGATTATTGTTTCGATGGCTGCGAGCCGGATGATAGAGAAAACCTCACGAATCGCTCCCCGTATCCATGCTTTCATCTCATTCGAGAAGCGAGCATGTCGCGGGCGCTCGAGCATTATGGCCAAGATCCAGCACTTATCCCCGAACGCAACGTTGCCTGCGTTGAGGCGCTGACACCCTCTCAACGTCAAACACTGTTCCCTTGGATAAACGATGACCAAGACTGAATGACGCGCTACGTTTGACTAGGCATTGAAGTTGATAAGTTATTGCTCTCCTTTGCTGTGGTAAAAGTCGATCCCTGACTAATTTTGATAACGAAATGGATAAGAATACAAGACACAGTTGGCATTTCCGATGTCATCGACTTGTTGATTGATGGTGCGCATCCAAGGATACAAGGAGAGGAATAGGGAGTGAGTATGTCTTACAACAGATTTGAGGCCCCAATTGGCTGTGTCATATTCGATTGCGACGGTACGCTGGTTGATTCAGAGAAGCTATCTCATCAAGCCCTAGTGGAAACTTTCGCGACGTTTGGCGTCCATATCAACTTACAAGCGTCTCTCGATCACTTCGAAGGCGGTAAACTCACGGATGTGCTGCAAAAAACGTGTGAGCGTAACGGCGTGCATATCTCTATCGATCAACTCGAACCGCGGTTTAGACAGCTATGTCATCAGTATTTTGAAGCGGAGCTACAACCGGTTAAAGGCATAGAAGCATTGATTAAAGCCCTTAACCAGCAACGTATTGATGTCTGTGTCGCATCCAATGGTCCCGTTGAAAAAATGGAACACGCATTGTCACTCACTAAGCTACTGCCTTATTTTCAGCATCGCCTATTCAGTGCCTTTGAGACCAATAGCTGGAAGCCTGCCCCCGATATCCTTCACTATGCCGCAATGAATATGGCCTGCCCTCTTGAACAGTGCATCTTTGTCGATGATACCAATAAAGGGATCCAAGCAGGGATTAACGCGCATATGCGTACTGTCCATTTTAACGCGAACCCCAATGTGCGGACCACTGATCACCCTTTAGTCACACGCGCATTCAGTATTGAAGACTTATTTGCCCTTTTGTGCTGATGCGCTTCCCTGGTTTGTTGCGCCTCCACACAGTACGACCGCATGTTGCCGCCACCACTCTTGATCAATACGCACGGTTTGCCACGTTTCTGCTTGTTGGATTTGCCAATAGCGTGTCACTTTCAACGCCGGCGTGCCCGGCGCGACCTCTAGCGCCTCTCTTTGCGCCGATTCCAGCGCTTCCCAAGCACTTGACCAGCTGACCTCACTCAGCGCAGTCGCCCGGTTAGTCAATGTCGCCTTGTCTCCGGCCTCCCACACCGTAGGGAAAAAGTCAGGGTGCAAAAACGTACGTACAAACCCCACGGGTAGCTGCTCAATACACACGAGGCCTTCACCTTCAAAAACCTGACCAAACGGGGGAAGTTGCATCTGATCGCTAATCGCTGCATCAGCCATTTTTTTGTTTGAGTTAGCCAAGCAAACTGACCGTCATACGGAACAAAATATGAGTGCCAATCGCTTAGCAGAGTCGGATCATAAGGACAAGGCGAGGGCGCGACAAACCAGCCGCGACGATCGCGACGATACAAACGTCCCTCGGCTTCTAGTACGGCAAGCGCCTCGCGTAAGGTCACGCGCGTGGTCGAAAACGTCTCCGCGAGTTGCCGCTCCCCCGGTAACTTTTTACCTGGCGCCAGCAGCCCGCGATCGATTTGAGCTAATAACTGTTGGCGAATCGCCATAAACTGCATCATCAAAGGTCACATTCACCTGACGTTCATATTTTGGTGTGATCTGTATCAACTTGCTGCTAAAACCTGGCCATAATGCCCAAGAATCAAGCAGTGATTAAGATAGAATCGCCAGTCTACTTGTAACCGGAGCAAAGAACAAAAGAGGTACGGCGATTTATGTTGGCAAGGCGTGCCAATATCGACAAAAGAGGAAAACTTCCTTTGATGACGTAAAAAAGGGAGCGGTAGCACGCTCCCTTTATTAGTTTGTACCTAAACCGTCAGACTATATAGCTTATGGCATGGTATCTAAGCTTTTCTCATAGGATTCGTATTGCTTCAATACAGACTCACTTGGACCACCTGTCGCTTTACTCACGATAATGGCGCTCAAGCCGCAAACAAGAAACCAGGAACGATTTCATAGAGGTCGAAAATACCACCAGAGATCTGTTTCCACACAACCACGGTAATCCCACCGACAAGAATCGCCGCCAGTGCACCATTACGGTTCATGTCACGCCAGAAAAGACTGAGCAACAGCGCAGGACCAAATGCGGCACCAAAGCCTGCCCAGGCATATGATACGAGGCCCAGAACTGAGCTATCGGGATCCATCGCTAACCCAAGCGCGACCGCAGACAGCAAGATAACCGCACCACGACCCACCATCACCACTTCTTGGGTGGATGCGTCCGGACGGAAGACTTGCTTGTAAAAATCCTCTGCGAGGGCGGAAGACGATACCAAGAGCTGAGAATCCGCGGTACTCATAATCGCAGCCAAAATTGCCGCCAATAGAATACCGGCAATCACTGGATGGAACGCCGCGTTGACCAACAGCATGAAGATTTTTTCACCGTCAGCTAAACTGCCTGACATGTCGTTTTGCACATACAAAATACCCACTAAGCCGATCAAGACCGCACCAAACATGGATAACGCAGACCAGCACACGGCAATGCGACGCGCCGTGGTGATATCTTTATTGGAGCGGGTGGCTTGGAAACGGGCCAAGATATGTGGTTGGCCAAAGTAACCTAAGCCCCAAGCTGCCAGAGAAGCGATACTGACCCAGGTAAGCGGCTCACCCTCCACATCACGCCATAACGTCATCAGCTCGGGGTTGATTGCAGCCACATCACTGCCCAACTTGAAAATACTGCCGTCCATAATAACAAACGGCACGACCAACAAGGCGGCAGCCATTAAAAGGCCTTGCACTAGGTCAGTCCAAGATACCGCTAGGAAGCCACCGAACAAGGTGTATGACACCACACAAATCGTGCCAATCACCACCGCAGTGGTGTAATCAAAGCCGAATACCGTAGTGAACAGTTTACCCCCTGCGACCAAGCCTGAACTGGTGTAGAAAAGGAAGAAAAGCAAAATGAAGAAAGCAGAGATGGTTTGCAGTAGTTTTGATTTATCCTCAAAACGGCGAGCAAAAAACTCCGGTAACGTCAGCGCGTTGTCAGCTTCAATACTGTAAGTACGCAGGCGTTTGGCACAAATTAACCAGTTCAGGTACGTACCTAACAGCAAACCGCCCGCAAGCCAAAGTGATTCCATTCCCGCAGCGTAGGCATAGCCAGGAAGGCCAAGCAGCAACCAACCACTCATATCTGATGCCCCTGCTGACAGCGCAGCAGGCCATGGGCCTAACGACCGACCACCGAGAAAGTAATCTTCGGAGTTAGATGTCCGTTTGTAGGCATACACACCAATGGCGAGCATCATGATGAGATATGCCAGAAAGGTTGCACTGATGGCATAGCTATTGTCTATCATATGTGTCCCTCAATTACATGGTCCCAGTTGGGGCCATCTCTGGAAAGTTAATGTTCACCACTACCGAGTTCCAGAAGCGTGGCATTACCACCTACAGCAGTGATATTTATGGTTCGGGTGCATTCGGTCACAAAACGCAACACATAGTCAGGGCGACCAATCACTGGGTACTGCTCAGTGTCGGTTTCCGCAACCAATGTCGCAATCACACCCTGTCGCTGTGCAAGCTGACGATTGACATCTCGCACATGTTCTTTGGTCCCTGTTGTTGCTAATCCAACAACGTGCGGATGCGCTAGCAAGCCACTGAGCGCGTCAATACCCACGCGCATAGCTACTCGATCTGGGCATCCGGCTTTAATAAGGTCGGCGAGTACCGCATCGACCTTATCTGCGTGAGTGTCCTCAACACTCACGACCACACAATTACCCGCCACCAACGCAGCCGCTAACTGACCACACAAAGCAGCTGACGTCAGCACAGCATCACCCGTAATGGCGACCGTTCCTCGCCCTGCCGTGTACAGCTCATTCGTTTCACCGGTTGGCCCGGGTAATTCGTGTACTTTATCCAGCAAACGCTGGGCGCTTTCACACTGAAAACGAATCATCTTCGCTGCCTTGGCAAAATCATCGCCGCGGGCAGCCACCGTGTCTGACCACAGTTGTAACAACGCAATGCGACCGGCGACAGTTTGATCATTCCAGTCTTCCCATACCGCTTGGCACTGATCTAAAACGCTATTTAATTGATGCATGACACTTCTCCTGATCTTGATATCAACCGGCTTATTGCACGTTTACTGATGCTTGTGTAAAGCGATACAGATAGTGTGGTCCACCCGCTTTAGGCCCTGTACCTGATAAGCCACGACCGCCGAACGGTTGAACGCCCACCACGGCGCCGACCTGATCACGGTTTACGTAGCAATTACCGACGCGGGCACGGTGTTCAATATGCGCACAAGTCGTTTCATTGCGGCTATGTACACCCATCGTCAGCCCAAAGCCTGTTTGGTTGATGTCATCAATCACCTTGTCGAGTGCATCCGCACGATAGCGAACAATATGCAGAATGGGACCAAAATGCTCCTCATTCAGTTGGTCAATACCGCGGATTTCAAACGCCGTTGGTGGGACAAACGTGCCTTTCTCACAATCTGCAGAGAGTGGAACCTGCGTGACCAACTTACCGCTGCGCTTCATTTGCTCAATATGTGCAAGCAACTTGTCTTTCGCCGTTTGATCAATCACTGGCCCCACATCGGTTGATAGCCGCTCTGGTCGCCCCACAGACAATTCAGCCATTGCCCCTTTTATAAGGCCGATGACGCGATCAGCAATGTCTTCTTGGATATAAAGCACACGTAACGCCGAGCAACGCTGGCCTGCGGACGCAAACGCAGAACGCAGTACATCGCGCACCACCTGCTCAGGTAACGCCGTACTGTCCACTAACATTGCATTCTGACCACCGGTTTCCGCTATCACCGGCACCGGATCGGCATCGCGCTTCGCCAAGGTGCGGGTAATACGCTGTGCCGTCGGCGTGGAGCCTGTAAATGCGACACCGGCAATACGGGTATCTTCGGTGAGAGGCGCACCTACCACTGGACCACTGCCAGGCAACAGTTGAATGACCCCAGCAGGATCCCTGTGTCTAACAGCAACTCAATCGCGCGATAAGCAATAATGGACGTCTGCTCAGCCGGTTTAGCCACGACAGTATTGCCGACGACGAGCGCAGCACTGACTTGTCCGAGGAAAATCGCTAATGGGAAGTTCCAAGGGCTGATACACGTAAAGACACCGCGTCCCTGATAAGTCAACGATTGTGCCTGTTCGTCGAAACCTTGATAGCTCAATGGTGCGGCTTGCAACGCGTTTGCCTGCTCGGGGTAGTAACGTAAAAAGTCGACCGCTTCACGTACTTCATCAATGCTATCGTGGATGGTTTTGCCTGCTTCACGATGGCAAATCGCCACCAGCTCACCCAAATTTGCTTCCAGTTTATCAGCAAGGTCAAGTAAGTACTTACCACGCTCGCTGACATCGGTATCTCGCCATTCAGGATAAGCTTGCGCGGCAATATCGAGGGCATCATTCACCTGCTCAGCGGTTGCCCAATCAACGTGACCCACGGATTCATCATTGTCATAGGGGGCCGGTATCGCGTGTGTGTCGCCTTTCAGGCGCTGGCCGTTAACAATAGGACCTGCCTGCCACTGATACTCACCCATAAAAGGCGCAACGCTGTCTTGGAATGGCTGCCATTCTGATTCAATATCAGTTGCTACGCCTTGCGAGTTTTTACGTGAGGGGCCAAAAATATCTAGCGGTAATGGAATACGGTCGTTGTGCAAGGTGTGATTCGCACACAGGGTGTCCACTGGATCGGTGATCAAATCATCAATCGGGCAGCGCGCATCGACCAGACGATGTACAAACGAGCTATTAGCGCCATTCTCTAACAAACGACGAACTAGGTACGGCAACAAATCTTTATGGCTACCGACTGGCGCATAAATGCGCACGTCAGTATTAAACAAGGCCTTGGCGTGGTTATAAAGCGCATCGCCCATGCCGTGTAGGCGCTGGAACTCAAAGTCATTGTGTGTCGCCATGCCAGCAATCGCCGCTATCGTGTGGGCATTATGGCTGGCAAATTGCGGATAAATCAGGCCGCGCACATGATCACTGAGAAGGAAGCGTGCACAAGCCAGGTAAGAAACGTCTGTACCCTCTTTGCGGGTAAATACCGGATAACCGTGATGCCCAGTTTGCTGGCACAGTTTAATTTCGCTGTCCCAATAAGCGCCTTTAACTAAACGCATCGGGATCACATCCCCTTGCTCTCTCGCCAGTGTGGCTAGCCAAGTGATCACTGGGAGCGCGCGTTTTGAGTAAGCTTGAACCACTAAACCAAATTTACCCCAGCCTTTCACCACAGGGTCGCGATAAAGTTTTTCAAACAGTGCAAGCGAGAGTTCTAACCTGTCCGCTTCTTCAGCATCAATGGTAATCGCAACCTCTTTCTCTCGTGCACGTTTCAACAAGACTAAAACGGTCTCAAACATTTCCGTCATCATACGGTCTTGGTTCGCTGCTTCGTAACGAGGATGCAGGGCAGACAACTTGATCGAGACTGACGGTGACGGCCCTTGATAACTGGCTTTGGCCTCGCCGACTGACTCAATCGCTTGTAAGTAATCGTTCAGATAGGCTTTGGCATCCTCTTGGGTTAATGCCGCTTCACCGAGCATATCAAACGAGTACGTAAATCCATTCGTGCGCGGACCTTCACCGTTTTTCTGTGCTTCGTCAATGTCACGCCCGAGCACAAACTGGTGTCCCATGATTTTCATCGCTTGGTGCATCGCTTGACGGATAACAGGCTCTGACATTTTGTTCACAAGGCGATTAATCACCGACGCCGGTTTACCTTCGGAGCTCTCATCCAACGTTACCACCTTGCCAGTCAGCATTAATCCCCAAGTGGAAGCGTTAACAAACAAGGAATCAGAATGGCGTAAATGTGCTTTCCAATCAGCAACACTCAGTTTGTCACGGATTAGCGCGTCAGCAGTGTGCGAGTCGGGAACCCGCATAAGCGCTTCGGCAAGGCACATCAACAAAATCCCTTCCCGCGTGTCCAAGCTATACTCCAACAACAGCGCATCTATCATCTGTACGGCCTTCTTATCAGCACGTACCTGCTCAATTAACTGGGTCGCTTGACGACGTGTTTGCTCTCGCTCACTTTCCGAGGCTTGTGCGAGCGGAATGAGTTCTTTTAACCACTCACTTTCGTCAACACAGTAAAGCGGAGAGATTTCAGACCAAACCTGCGCTAATGAGCGCTCAATAAACGAGGGCTGCATAGCATCGATGGCTTTAAACATAGGGATATCCTCACTCACGTCCTCCCAAACTCGGGCAGGAAAAATGTTACGTCATTGTTACTCTGCGATCGATTCTATGCGTGGTCTATCAGTAAGGTCTTACAAAAATCACCGGCATTATTGCAAAATCCTCCGACAATTAACAAACAAAGCGCTCGATCGCCATAGAGACGTAACAAATAACATGCAAATGGTCGATGTGATGAGCGGTAGATTGGCGATAGCCTTCGGTTTAGGCTGTGCCTCTATATTTAGCTGGTGACATGCCAAAATAGCGCGAAAAAGCGTTAGTAAACCCGCTTTGGCTAGAGAAGCCACAGCTATCGGCAATTTGAGCCATAGTCAGATCACTGTCTTTGATTAACTGCTTTGCCACCGCAAACCGTTTATCTAGTACATATTGATGCGGTGTGGTTCCAACTTGTTGCTTAAATAGCTGGTGGAACTGGCTTTCTGCTAGAAAAACACTGCCTGCTAATTGAGCAACGGTGATCTTACGGCTGATATGCTGATGAATATAACGATCGATAATATCCATGTTTAAGCGATGCCCATCGCGACGGGGAGAAACATGATCACGAAAATGCCGGTGCAACACGCACATTAAGGTATCTGCACAGGCACGGCTGAGTAGTAAATCTAAAGGGTTTGCAACCATCTCTGCCGATAAAGCCTTGATCAGTGTTTGTGCATGGATATCAAGTTGAAAGTAAGGTTCGCGAGCAAATAAGCGCGCAATGTTCTCATGCATCAACGCATGTCCTGACCGCTCTGGTACAGGAAGGTTAATCACCAAAATTTCGTTTCGGCCCACCCCAGTAAAGGCATGTTCTTGTGATTCCGCAACCAAACAGCCCTGCCCTGGGCCAACAAGACTTCCTCGTCCACCAACATCAAACTCCGTTTGTCCCTGCAGGCCAATGACAACTTGTTTATAGTCATGGCTGTGATGGCACTGTTGCCTTGGTAAGGCAATCACTTCTGAAACCTTAGGTGACGCAGCCATTAGTTTCCTCCCTTAATCGCTAACCTCTTGCCTATCGCCCCTTGACTTGCCTTTATTCTGGCACGCTTCTCCCCCATTCGCGAATGTGATCAGTCATCGATTGCGAGAAACTCACGGAACAATGATCAAGTAGTGTATTTATTACGGTGAATGTCATTTTGACCCTGAAAATGCGAAGGATCGCTCATGTTTTAACGCTTGATCATCAATATTCCACGATTCTTCATCTAAAATAACACGCTGTAAAAATGAATAAATCACTTAATAACAACGATTTAAATTAGGTTCGATGAGGATTAATGTCTCTTGATCATCGTTTCGGCGCGATCAGATACGATTAATACCTTGATCATTCTTCCGTTTTAAGCAGTCATCATACAATCTTATTTGAAGCATGCGACCGCTTAAGGTAATCTTCATAAACCTAAAACCATGAGCACAGTTGCACCGATCACGTCGCAGAATGCTGACTGCCGTCAAATAATTAACACGGTTTGCGTGGCAACACGGGTTTCCGTGATAGTCTACTTTTTGGACACAGGTATTATTATTGCGACATGCGTAAGCAAGGGAACTATGACAACGAAATATATAAAAGCGTTATGCTTAGCGCTCCCTCCCCTACTGCTAACCGAGTTGGCGTTCGCTGAAAACGCGTCTTCCGCTGATAATCTCGATCCGGTCAGTGAGTTGGTAGAGAAACTCCGTGATAAAGAAGAGTCACTGGCGTCTCGAAACGATGAACTGGCTCTGCAGCAGGCGAAGTTGGACGACCTTCTGGTTAAGCGCGCGACGTTAGAAGATGAGCTGAGCAACCTGAAACGCAAACGAAGCAATGCGAAAGCAGAACTCGATGCAAAATTTCAGGATTTGATTGCCGATCCGAGCACAGATATCAGCCCGTATCAGCAGGCCTACCAACAAGCATGGCAGAAGGTAAACGAACAGCAGCAAGACCAAGCTGCCAATGAAACCGCGATTATTGAGCAGAAAAAACATCTAGCGAAGCTAGAGCGTGAACAGGCGTTACTGGCGACGACATTAGAAAACTTGCATGAAGCAATGCGCGAAGCGCGTGCTGAGCGTCTGCGTAAAGAGTTAACTCAGAAGGACACCATCGAGGTTGTCCATAGCTTAACTTGCTCACCAAATATGACATTGTCTGCCTGTGCAAACCAAGGCAAGACACTGACCATGCAGAAGGCTATTCGTGAGTTTCGTGGCCAAGTCACTAATTTTGTCACTGAGTCGAATGCCGTAAAGCAAAATATTGATAACGTGGCGTTCAATATTCACGTGACAAACAGTGAGATCGTAGACGCTGGCTTTACTGGCGGGACCGATTATACAACCCGTATCAGAGCGGAGTTGGTTAGCCGTCCCGATAAAACCGCTTCGTGTCGATTGCTTGATTTAGAAGACAGATATTGTGTTGAAACCACACAAGCACAGAAGCAAGCAAAGCACAAACAACAGGCAAAGCGTTGGGTCAACGTGACCATCCGTTCTAACCGTTACGATGACAATGTAACCATCAACGATGTGACCTATGGCAGTACGCCGGTCGAGCTGATGTTACCGGTTGGCAATCACGAGCTGACAGTAACTAAACCTGGCTTTATCCCCTATGATCGTGACGTCTATCTAGGCAAAGATCAGGTGGTATGGGCCAGGCTTAAAGAGCAGCCAAATCAACCCCCAAGTCCAGGCAAAAAGTTTACCGACCCTGTTGCAAAAACCCTGGAAGCACCGCAAATGGTCGTCATTGGCGCCGGTGAATACAAAGTGGGCCCTGATGCGCGCGAAAACGTGGCAATTCAGCAGTCATTTGCAATCGGAGCAACGCCTGTCACCGTCGAGCAGTTTGATGCGTTTGTTGCTGCATCTGGGTATGTCACAGCCGCTGAGCAAGGTAATGGCTGTAATACACTGGTCAACGGTGAGATTAGCCAACGTTTAGAATCAGATTGGCGTCAACCTGGCTTTGATCAAGCGGCCGATTCACCCGTTGTGTGTGTTAACCAAGACGACGCTAACGCCTATGTTGACTGGCTCAGCCAAAAAACAGGAAAACATTATGCACTTCCTAACGAAGTAGAATGGGAAGTCGCAGCGCGTGGCGGCACTGACAGTGATTATTGGTGGGGCAATGATATTGGCGTGGGTAACGCCAATACGGGATGGAGCGGCACGGTCTGGTCTAACGATCGTACTTCTCCCGTCAAGAGCTTTCCGCCTAACCCCTTCGGTATCTATGATACGGCAGGGAATGTCTGGGAGTGGGTAGGCAGTGACACGCCTGTTGCTCGCGGCGGTGCTTGGAATTTTTCTCCCCAGCGTTCACGTGCTTCTGAGCGTTTAGAATTGGGCGAAAACACCAGTGCTAACTACCTTGGTTTCCGGGTAGTTAGACAGATAAAAACGCGCTAACCCTACCATAGGCTAAAACGCAAAAACGTCGCTGAAAAGCGGCGTTTTTTTGAACAAGGAGCGGTATAAGAATCTTGATATTAAGTAGCTTCACTTTTTGTCAATAGGTCAAATCCCCCCTACCCAACGTCCAATCTTCTGGATATAGTAACCCCTGTGAACGCAATTTGTCCCGATAGACGCGTTTACATTCGTTCCTAACACTGTTAGGTGCAGTCAGATAGCTGCCTCATATCAACTACCCTCATGATTTGAGTTAGATATCTAGACAACCTCTTCTACACGTCGTACAGGATAACTCTCTTTAGGGAAATCTTGTCTTTGCCGGCTTTATGCCGGCTTTTTTTTATGCTCCAATAACTTGTCGACTATTCACTATCGACTCTGAATCGTTAATCTCATAATAATAACAGCGCGTCGGTAAGCTATATGAATCACCCGCTTTCTCCTGTGCCTCCGGCTTTGTCTATGCTTGAGCAATTACCCGGCTGTTGGGGATGTAAAGACAAGCAATCTGTGTTTGTTTATGCCAACAGTGAATATTGCCGCCTCATTGGCCTCGATCAGCCACAAGATTGTATTGGTAAAACGGACTACGATATGCCCAGCCCGACGACACGGTGCGCACATCAATTTCAAGCACAGGATAGTTACGTGATGGAAACGGGGAAGCGTCTTCGTGTTCTCGACATCCACCCTTACGCGAATGGACGCTGGCATGCTCACTTATTTACTAAAACGCCTTGGTATAATGATAATGGTGACGTATGCGGCGTGATGTTTTGTGGCCAAGAGTTAAGTGATACCGCTATTTTGGAAGTGGGTCACTGGATATGTCACGCGGTGACCCACCCGAAAGAAGCGTTAACGGATCATCACCACCACGAACCCCGCATCCATCTCACCACACGTGAGCAGGAGGTCTTATTTCTTCATTTGCATGGTAAAAAGCCGCAGGTGATCGCGCATACCTTATCCGTTTCAGTCAAAACCATCGAAAATCACTTTGCACATTTGCGCGAAAAGTTTGAAGCCAACTCTAAAGCTGCGCTGCTCGAACGCGCACTCGCTCAAGGGTTTGGATCCGCTATTCCAGAAAGTCTGTTAACCCAACAGCTCTCTGTCGTGCTTAGAGATTAATGACACAAAACGACAACAAAAAGGCCAATATATCGCTATATTGGCCTAGCATGCGTGGGTTTAAGGCGCTAAGCGCTCAATGTCCCAGCTTTCATCTTGTTGACGTTGATACAAAAATCGATCATGTAAACGGTGCGCGCCACCTTGCCAGAACTCAATACTCTTAGGTTTCACGCGATAGCCGCCCCAAAAGGTGGGAACAGGAACCTCACCTTTCTCAAACTGCTTTTTCAGCTCTAAAAATTTACCCTCTAAGGCCGAGCGTGCAGATAGTCGTTCACTCTGCTTACTCGCCCACGCCGCAATTTGGCTCTCCTTTGGACGAGACGTGAAATATTTAAAGACGTCGGTTTTACTCAAAGGGACCGCTTCACCGGTAATGTGGACTTGTCGCTCAATAAAATGCCAAGGGAAATGTAAACTAATCTGGCTATTTTCCTTAAGGTGCAGCGCTTTGCGACTCCCTAAATTGGTATAAAACACAAACCCATCTTGGTTAAAGTCTTTCAATAATACAATGCGTTGAAAAGGCTGACCATGCTCATCAACAGTCGCAATCGTCATCGCAGTTGGGTCTGGGACCTGAGTATCAATCGCTTGCTGTAACCAGTGTTCAAACAGATCCATTGGTGTGTTGGGTAAATCATCGCGACGTAATCCCCCTTTTGTATATTCTCGTCGAATATCTGACAAATCCATTGCTCTCTCCCCTTCATTCACTTTTGCTTATTTTGCGCAGGAACGCCCTGATAAACAAGTTGATTTTATCTTTATGTGGCTGTCTCCCAAGCTACGGGCTCTGGCCTTATCGATGCCACCCTATGGCAGCAAACTGTGTGAAACACTATTTGCTCATCTAAACTCTAGGCCACACAGTACGATACGATACGAAGAAAAGGCCGTCGAGATGCAGTATTTTTGATATGACCTTGATATCAGTAAGTTGCGCTTTTTTGTAAAGCCATCTTGTACAACTATGACTCACGTTTAAGGTATGGCAAACTGAGTTTCGCTTAGCCGATTTCAATTATGTTTGGACATAACAGCTCATCAAGTGATGTCACTGCGTCCTACAAAAAGAGAGACAATCAGTCATGAAGCGATGGCACATCATTGTCCTGATCCTGTTTATCTCATTTGGGACGGTTGGACTGACGACAAAGGAATCACGGTGGGTCGATAAAGTCTCTAACTTTTACGGTGAACGTGCAGGCAAACGCGTTACCGCTTGGCGAGGCATGGTCGGCAATAGTCAGAGCTTGTCAGAGCTCGATAAATTAGATCGTGTCAACGACTTTTTTAACCAACTGTACTTTGTGGATGACATCGACTTATGGGGCAAAAAAGATTATTGGGCAACGCCTCTAGAGTTTCTTGGCGCCGCCGCTGGCGATTGTGAAGACTTTAGTATTGCCAAGTATTTTTCGCTACGAGAATTAGGGATTGATGATAAAAAGTTGCGTCTTGTGTACGTTAAAGCTATTCGCCTTGATCAGTTCCATATGGTCGTCGCTTATTATCCAACCCCCTCTTCCGAGCCGGTACTATTAGACAACTTAGACCCAGAGATTAAACGCGCATCGTTACGCCGTGATTTACTGCCCATATACAGCTTTAATGGTAGCCGTTTATGGTTAATGAAAGAACGTGGACAAGGTGAACTAGCGGGCAAAGCCTCTCGGCTTGGACTTTGGAATGATTTGCGCACTCGTGTCGAGTCGCTAAAGATGCAAAAACCGATTAGACAATTTAATAGGTAAACACCGATGACGTTATTCAATCAAATATTTACGTGGATGCTGGTGATTTTTTTCTGCATAGTCCTAGCCGTCTTCGGTATAGAACTGAATACCACACGGAATTTTTTACTGAGCCAGCAGACCTCTGATGTGAACAATACCGTTAATTCAATGGGGCTAGCACTCGCGCCCTACCTAGAATCCGATGATAAGGTAGCGGCTGAATCCGTCATTAACGCCTTTTTTGACGGCGGTTTCTATCGCGAAGTAAACCTTACTTTATTGTCAGATAACAGTGAGATCACTCGAGAATACCCGGTCCAAATCCAAGGTGTGCCGCAGTGGTTTATTGATCTTGATATTTTCCCCGTTATTACTGAAAAACAAACCATCACTAGTGGCTGGATGCAGCTTGCAGAAGTAGAAGTGGTTGCTCATCCCGGTTATGCATATCAACAACTCTGGAAGTCTTTTGTTCAACTTGGCGTAATCATGGCAGTCATCTTTGTCATGGCGTCATTGATTATTGGTTGGCAACTGCAACGCTCTCTAAAACCTCTCGCTCGCATTACAGCGAAAGCAGGGGAAATTGCGAAAAACAAATTTGGTGACCCTATCCCGCTTCCGCCAACAACCGACCTCAAAATGGTGGTCAATGCGATCAATGTCATGACGGATCAACTTAAGCGCTATTTTGAACAACAAGCAAAAGAGGCGGATCGTCTGCGCAAAGCGGCCTATCGCGACGCAGTATCAGGTCTTGGTAATCGTAGCTTTTATATTGCGCAACTTAACTCTTGGTTGACAGAGTCAGGGATTGGCGGAATGGCGCTGATAAAAGTAGACCTCATTAGCGATGCATATGAAAACCAAGGGTTTGAAGCCGGTGATCATGTTGTAGAGCAGTTCGCCGACAACTTAACAACCACGATCATCACTGACGACAACATGACAGCCGCAAGGTTAAATAAAGATGAGTTCGTTATCTTAGCCCCCAATACTGATCCTGAAGATTTGTATGCGTTGGGTGAAAGCGTGATTGCGTTGGTGGTTGAGATGCAAGCAGACCCAACAGAGCTAATACAACCCAAGGTCGCGGTAGGGTTAGCGATCAACGGGCAAGGCAATAGAGATGCCAGTATATTGCTCTCACAGGCTGATAACGCACTCTCACAGGCACGCAATACACCTGAGCACCCTTTGACCTTGATCGACCATTCTATTGGTGATGCGGCGATGGGCAAACAGCAATGGAAAGCATTGCTTCATGAGGCCGTCGCGAATGAACTGTTTGTGTTTAAATATCAATCGGCCACAGACAGTCAGTCTAACCGACTGCACCAGGAAGTGTTCTCAGCTATTGAGAAGAATGGCCACTATTATGGTGCGGGTCATTTCTTGGGTGCGGTTGAACAACTTCAACTGGGTGATATTCTGGATAAATACGTCGTTTCTCATGTGCTCAAAACACTTAGCCAAGATACAAGTGTCGGCCCTCTCGCGGTGAATTTGACCTTGAGTAGTATAACCAACGCATCCTTTATTCGATGGTTGGGTACAACCTTGGATCAACACCGTAGACTTGCCGGCCAACTGCTTTTTGAAATCCCGGAGGGCGCATTTGTTCGCTATGCCGACCATACCGGTCTACTTACGGATCAAATTCGCCAAACCGGCTTTCAGTTCGGGGTCGATAATTACGGCCGTAATTTTCAATCGCTTGATTATCTGCAACGCTTCAAGCCCAATTACGTTAAAATTGATTTCGCGTACACAAGCCATATAGAGGACGATGCGCAAGACAATGTGCTCGCCTCCATTTGTCGCACAGCACATAATCTAAATATCACGACCATTGCCACACGGGTTGAAACAGAAGCGCAACTCGCCCACCTCTCTCAATTGTTTGTAAATGGCTTCCAAGGCTATATCGTCAGTAATACGGACAATGCGAGTTAAAAGCTGATACGCTCGCTAATCGCTCAAATCAAACATCGCGTTACGGAGGTAACGCGATTTTTTTGTGCCACGATACGTCGCCGGGATGAAATATTTACACTGTAAATTGGGTTTACACTGTAAATTAGCGCTAGCTATTTGGCTGGTAGGGTTTCAGCTCTATCGCTGCATTATCATAAAATAGAACTGACGGGCCGTGCTCAGAGTTGATGGAGTGTTTCTCTTCACCAATGGTGCAGTGCACACGATTCAGTAGTGATTTAGTAGCGGTGATACTCGCGGTACGATAAGACGTTGCGATCGTGACATCCGTTTCTTCTATCGCTTTTTCAATTTCCTCAAGTGCCTCAAATAAGTTATCTCTCGTAGAGGAAATACGCTCCACCATCGCCGCATCGCGTTTTGCCGGCGGTAACGCCTCTAGCTTCGCTTCCGCCGCTTTGACCTTATCTAATTGCGCCGTCTTATCTTCCCAGTCTTTGTTCAGTTCAACCATTTGTCGCTTTAGAAGGGGTAACCGAGGGAAACAATGGATATAGGTATGGGCGCCCGCACTAGCCCCCACAATAACAGCCTGAACCTTCTCGCCGACTTCATGCTCTCCCCCCGCTAGTGTCCCTTTACGTTTAGTAGCGTCACTGATCATAATCGACTGACCCACTTGTGTGTGGCAATGCATCGCATGGAGAGTCAGTTCAAGATTTTGATTGACACATAAGGTGGCGTATTGGGCAAATTTCGCCACTATGTTGCCATCGGCGACTAAGATGCAGTTGATGTCTGAGTCCGCAGCAACTTGTCGCCCAATAATCCCGTTTTGAACAATAATGTCTGCGCCTGCGGTGATCGTGGCAGACTCAACCACACCGCCGACGGTCACAGTACCTGACGCTGTCACCTTCATACCGACTTCAACATCCCCTTTTATAACAACACTGCCTTCAAAGTTGACATGGCCGGTATTAACATCGACAACATCCAAACTAAGCGCATCGTCGACCGCAACGCCGTCTTTTTGCAAGCGAGGAATACCTGCTATGGTCGCGATAAGAATATTGGGGTCTTTGTTACTAAACTCACTCCCCTCATGGGCAGCCAACGTCATTGGCTTACCCGGCGAGGTAGACAGTACGGAACCGGTAACCGTAAACCCCTCATAACCGGGTGTTTCTGCAATGAGCTTGGCGAGTGGCTGGCCTTGCTTCACCATCATCATCTCACCAAGATCTCGCATGTCGACCGTTCCATCATCTCGCTCTTTCGGACGACGAATGCGATCGGCGGGGTCTTCAATTAAGTAGACAATATGCGCATCTTCCCCCGCGACTGGCTGTCGGCCAAACGCAACGGGCACATCTAAATATTCACCTGGTTTTAATCGCCTAGACGCCGATAGAAGTTTTTGTAAGGTTGGTTTTTTGATGCCGCGAACAATATTAGCTTCACGCAGTGTCGAAAGGATATCATCGCCTCGAAGCGCTCGCCCACCGCATGCGCCATTGACGATCAGATAGGCGGTCATTTTATCATCTGCAATGCGGGCTTCTATTGTTGCATCACGTCGTTCAGCAATAATAAAGTCTTCTGACTCGCGATCACCATTAGCCGTATTCAGCTTGGTTAAAGCAGACTCAATCGTATCGTCAAAACAAAAGAAACCACCGGCTTGGTGATGAACCAACCAATCCTTAATTTGTTTTTTTTCTACCGGTTGATCACTCGCGTGCTCGGCATTACCGGCCGATAAATACACACGTTGCCCATCCTGAGAAACTCGGAGGATATCGTCTAGCATGTCGCTCCCTGCCAAAAACGCCTAGCGGCTTTATCGATACTGTAATTGGCCGCACGGCATTGCCTTCATCTCGTCATCTAACGAAACATCTCTAATTACCACCAACCTAAACAACGATTAGATTAGCCTACGTCGTGCGTCACTGTCGGCAATTGTCTCATTTATAATAAATTATACAGGTTTAATAAACTTGGGAGCGGTATCACTGGTAAAAACGTGAGCACGATAGGATTTATTTGGTCGAGTACTTAATAGGCTCCTCAATTCCTATATTGGAAGATTTACACTGTAAATCACAGCCGAGTCTTGTTGCACTGACGGCTATGTGTTCATTGAGAGCTATCGTTTTCGTTAAGAGCTAAGTTTACATTGACGGTTATGTCTCTATTTACAGCTTTATTTGCATTTACACTGTAAATTGACACGTTTCACGCTCCCTTATATTTACACTGTAAATTGGACCAAAGGCTTTATCAAAATAGCCTTACTCTCTTACTCTCTTACTCACTAACGTCATGGCGCGTAACATAGTGACGGATCATCGCTTCAGCTTGCTTTTTCCCCGTCAGTCGGTACCGCGCACAGACCGTAGACCACGTATGTCCAAGGATAACTCGACTGACCAGCACATAGAGCGCTTTATCGTCTGGATGCGAAGGCAAAGCTTTAACGTGCTGGCGTAACCACATTTGTAAGCTCGCCAATGAGGCATCAACGCCAACGCCTCCAGCCATCAATCCACGAATCTGTTGGTCCATGCTGTCAATAAGTGGTTTGTCAGGCAAGCCTCTCATCATAGCGAGAACAATATCGACTTCCATGATTTGATGGGTTGTCAACCACTGAACCGGCAAGCTATGACCAAACAACTCTACGCCGTCTGTCAGCCACGCCAATGGCTTGAGCGGCTTTACCATTTGTAAGGAATAACAACCACTGGCTTGGTCTCGCTTTAACCCAAGTTTTATCGGCTCAAAACCCTGTTTAAACCAGAAACGACTTAACCGAGCCGTGGCGCCAAAACTCACGCCGATACACGAAACGTCAACCTTGGCAGCCTCATCGGTCACCACGTCGATAAGTTGCTGCCCTAGGCCCTGCTGTCGATAAGATTCAGACACCGCGATTCTTTCCACCCGCCAAAGGCTATCGTGCAAAATCTCTGGCTTCCCAACATGGGAAGCCAGAGACTGACTCAAAAGATGGCCTTTTAGGCGACGTTGGCCGGCCACAACCGCATCACTCAGCTCAGCGTTAAGGCGGCATTCCTCATTGATCACACACGCAGAGACCAACTCGCCAGCGACGCTTCCAACCCAAACAATGATTGAATCGTCATCGAGTAAACGGGCTAAATCATTCGGCGACGTTTGATAATGAGCAGCAAGCAACAATGCAAATAATGAACGCAGTAAAGGCTCATCACTTAATAGCTGCGAGGGGGATAAACGCTGAACGACGATATTATTCAACTTAACGGCATGCCTTTCGTCGTCACTGCTCATCGATTCGGACTGTTCTAAATCGAGCAGAAACAATGAATTTAGCGCACGTTCGACCGGATCGTTATCGGCCCATCGCATCGGCGCAGTTAATCGCAATGCGCGCCATTGTGGTTGCTCTGTCTCCAGTAACTGTTTAAGCCTAATGGTGAAAGCACGTCCCGTTCCTTCATAGCCATGCTCTGTGGTTGCGATAGCCACCCGACTGTACTGATTTAAACATTGACTCAACATCGGCAACGGGATCGCCGCCGCTTCATCTATCAGAAGAAGATCTGCCAGCGGCGCTTCTTGCAGCAAGGTGTCGGGAGCAATAAAGCGAATCTCACTACCGTGATAATGAATTATCTGGCTTGGGTATGAATATTCAAACTCGACTTAAGATGACGAAACAGCGTGGCGGCATGAGCGGGGGTCGGGGCACTGACTAGAATTTTCCGTGGTCTATCCATCACCAATTGTGCCGCTGCAAGGCCCAATGCCGCGGATTTTCCACGACCACGATCGGCCGTTAACAGTAAGGGACGGCGGCGATGGCCTGTGACCACTTTCTTGATTGCTTCAATCGCATTTTCTTGTCTTATCGCGTGCTGGCGAGGTAGGGGAGACGCATAGGCTGGCCAGCGCTCGAGATGAGACATAGAGAACGCGACCGATTGATCCGCCTCAAGCTGTCTCAGTAGACGCCGGACAGAGGGCGCTAATTGGTCCGTTGGCGCCGCTAGCCGCAAGACGACTAATGCGCCCGCCCGACAACAACCTGCGATAGCGCAAAACGCTTCAGCATTGAACATCGCGCCTACCTCGACCACGATATGCCCACACTCTTGACCTAGTTTGTGATGCGCTTGGCGCCAGCTTAATCCTTGGTCGGCATCGCCAATAACCAAAGCGGGGAAACTCTCATCAAAAGCAGCCAATACCATATCGAGCGGATAATCCACACACACGAGTTGTCGATGCGCGCGGAATGTTGCGGAGTGAATAAAATCATCAAAAAAGGACTTGAGTGTTAACGAGGTGGTTGATGTCCCCATAGGGCGAGTTTCCGTGTTCAAGTTCAGCCGATAACCACGATGATAACATGCAAAAAAAACGACACGCTAGGGCGTGTTGATCTTTCGTGATTGTTTTTTGAACGGCATGATAAGGCGTTATAATCTCTTTCGCCAAAAACAAACTGTAACGCCATACCATGCCGAGACTCATGCTAACTGATAAGCGGTGGCAAAAGCTACTTCAAGTAATGAAGAACACTGGCCGCATTTATAATAAATCTGAACATAGAATG
>NZ_AQOD01000031.1 GCF_000513715.1 Salinivibrio socompensis S35 | reverse complement strand
TTGAATCCCAAGTAGCTGAACAAAACGACAGGTGCAGAACAGAAATGGCAAAGCCGCTAACTTGGCAGATGCCGTTAATATTTCTGATGGAAAAAAATGAGCCGCAGCCAAAGTCACTAGAAAAAGCCCCAGTGATATAAACCAGCAGCGTGCTGGTAAAGATTTAAGTAAGTTTGTCATCTTAGTACTCTCAAAGTGCACGGGCGGTGCACAATCAAATCATGCATCAGCATGTTAGTTCTCAAAAAGTGCTCTAGTGGTTTGCTCGGCCATAATCTCGCACACAGGACATTTAAGCTGAATGCGCTGTTGTGATACCGTCAAATACAGACTACCGCATCGACACCGGTGTAAGGATGCAAGCTGTGATCTTAAATCACGAGCTAGAACCCAACCTTCATTGATGGTTAGTTTTTTCCAGGGGATCTCAGCTGGAAGATCTGCTTCTTCCCTTGCAATCAAGTACGCATCGTAAGCCTTCATCAAAGCATCAATATTTAATTGCTTGTAGACATTATCACCACCAATATTGACATAAAGCGCCATCAGCAGGGAGCCTTCAACTAGGGCTCTTCTGCTTTTAACAATGGCATCAGATTCTGGCAATTGACCAGGACAGGGTGACTTGCCTGTCACTTCTTTGTGAAGCCTTCTGATAATGTGGATTGGCAAACCGGTATCGAGCGCGATAATGGTTGTTCGAAATCCGTATTTAATAAGCAGCGAGGCTCGGGTAAACAGCTCACTTTTGGACAGGTTATCAATCATGCATCCCCCTTGTTGTTTAAGGTTGATAATAAATAAGCGATTCTTGGGATACCTGTGCCTTTGCTCTTAACCATCTCAATCAGTTGGCTTTGGTTACCCCTTGGTTGAAACAGCATGAATGATGAGGTCGCCACTAGTTGCAGGTCGTCCACACCAGCATTAATTAGTGCATCAACCACGTCGCGTTTAAGTCCAAAGCGCAAGACCGCCTCTTGTGGATCAATTCGCGCCAATTCCCGTGCCGCGTGCAGGTACGCCAAATTTAATTGATAGAAGTCTTGTTGATTGTTTGTCATTGACGAACCTCCAGTTCATGTAAAATATTGCGATAAATATAAAGCACTCTTTGCCCATACCAGCGTGCACGTTCTTCGTTCCAACTGTGGTAGCGGCCTATGCCAAGCTCTAAATCGTTCGGTGAAGACTTAATCGCTTCGGCCAAAATAATGGAGCCGATCGTTAGGTTGGTGATGGGGTCTAGCAGTTCCGCCGCTGAACTCACCCGATGTCCGTGCCAATGCAAATTGATTTGCATTAGGCCAATATCGAGTTGGTATTTTTCACTCTCTTGAAGTGCCTGGTTTAACAGTTGCTCAGCTTCTGTCTTAGATTTGGCGTAGGTTGCATTTGAACCATTGCGAATTGCGTATGGCCATGGACTGGTCATGTTAAGACCACGATGTGAGGCCGACTCAGCCAAGGCAACGGCGTAGAGCATGACTGGATCAATACCAACGCTTTGTGCTGCTTTTTCCCACTGATAGCCCGGAAACGCATAGACTGAAGTGCTTGCGGATATGGCTATCACTAGGGCAATGGTTTTTGCTTTAATCGTTTTCATTTTTGTCCTCTAATTGATTTCCGAGAAGCGCCTGAATGGCTTTCGGGCTTATTCTTTTTAAAGGCACTGCGCTAAAGTCGGCGATGCCTCTCGTGTAAACTTGTGCCGCTTTTGACCAGTCACCCACGGCAACAGGCGCTTGCATATCAAATCCTTTTTGCTGGTTCTGATGGTCTGCAATACCCTTTAATAGCCTTGGGTATTCACCCACTTCGTCCCGCAGCAAGTAAGCCTGGTAGCGTGTTAAAAACTCTTTTTGCTTAAAGGGGTATTCCCTGTCATCAACCTTGCAGAGTTCAACCCATCCCCCCATGTCTGAAATCACGCGGTGGATAAGCGCATCGTCAAACATCACTGATGTCCAAGCGCCAACCTGACGAACAGCCTTGTCAACTTTGTTCCAAGCAACCATGGCTCTTGAACCCGAGTTGCCATCGATATGCTTGATGACGTCAGCGGGCTTTGGAAAAAATTGCCCAGTATCCGGTGATTGAATATGCCGAGTCAGACCGATTCGCACATCTTCAATGCTGTAAGCGCGAAGAGCTTCAAATGCGATGGATAGCAATTGCGGTGATACGCTTTTGCCATACATGGCCCAAGCTGCTCCCCAAACTTCAGCAAACTCGCGTTTATCAACCTCCTGCACTTGAACGAACCTCCCGAATACCTGGTCCGGCCCAGCTTTCAGCGATGCGACGATTGCTTTCTTCAATATTCAATTGGTGATTGCTGCCCTTTAGGCTCGTCGATGATTGCTGTACTTCATCAATGCGAACGTACTCATCTTCCCATTGCCGGTTTAAAAGCCAGTTATGTGGCATAGGGTCTTAGTCCGATCTTGATACTGCAATCGGTTGTCACGTTGCTCTTTCCAGCGTGTTAGCACTTCCAAGGCGAGTTCATGGTCTTCATTGAGGCCCATGCGTAGCCATTCTTCTTTGGCTTTCGCTTTCTTTTCTTTGCGTATTTGTACATCCCAGAAGTCTTCAAACTGTATGTGGGCAACAGTTTTAACTGTTGATTTATTGCTTCTCTCAGAGTCATCCGACCGTTGAGAGTCCCTTACCGGGTTGCCATCAGGCATAAACAATGATGAAAATTCTTCTGGAAGCCGAGCTTGGAAAGCGGCAAGTGACTTCAAAAGCGATGCCATACCAACGAAGTCGGCAGGTACATCTTTAAGCAACCGAAAGGCTGCCTTACCTTGGTTCGGGTTTTCGATTGGGTTGTGCTTCAGAAAGCTCCGAATCAAAGTCCAACCAGATGCCTCGCAACGAATGAGGAACTGATCTTGTTCTAACTCACTTAAAGCCTTAGCAACTTGTTGCTCATTCCAGTTCAAGTCAGAAGCAACGTAACCAATCGGCAATCGAAAGCAGCCAAGCAAATTACAATGTGGGCATGTAAGCAAATACAGTCCTAGCAACTTCGCAGAGTCACTCCAGGACAAAACGTTTTGCTTTAGCCAAAAGCGGGTGTAGACCTTGCCATAATCACGCATGGAGGAACTCGCTTTTGTGTTTACGTAAAATGCTGACCATTACTTGCCCTTAATCCTACTGGTTACTGGCTTTCAGCTCGCTTGGGCATTCGGGATAGATGTCCGGTCTTAACTGGGAGCGGGTTACCTGTCCTTGCGTAGCTTGTTCGATGCATAAAACGAATTCAGCGGGAACACGCCCTGATTTATTCAACCAAAACCAGACGTTTTGCTGTTTTGAGTTGATGGCTCGTGCTAATGCTGATTGCCCGCCGACCAAGTCAATGGCACGGCGGAGATGTTTTTGTGTCGTGTTGAACACTTCCATACCGTCTCCTGTTACAATAATAACTGTTACAAGATTGAATGTTACAGTTTAAACTGTAGTTAAGTCAACAGTTAAAATTGTTGAAAGGCTACAGTTTTATTTGTAGAATACGGGCTTATGAAAACTTTATCCGAACGACTAAACCATGCTTTGCAGCTTACTGGGGTGACTCAGTCTGAGTTGGCTCGTCGCATTGGTATCAAACAGCAGTCGATCAGCCAGATTTGCTCTGGTAAATCGGCTAGGTCTCGTTACACCATGCAGATCGCGGAGGCGCTTCGCGTGAATGCTCATTGGCTCGCTACAGGTGATGGCGAGATAGGCTTGGGGGTCGGTAATGTAGAAGTAGGGCCTGACATAAAAGGAAGTATTCCTCTTATTAACTGGGTTCAGGCCGGGGATTGGACTGAAATAGCGGAGGGATTTGCCTTTGAAGATGCAGAGGAGTGGCGTGAAGTCACTGGGAAAGCACATGAAGGTTGTTTCGCACTGCGCGTAAAAGGCGACAGTATGGAAAATCCAAGCGGAAAAAAATCCATACCTGAAGGAGCAGTGATCGTTGTTGATCCTGAATTACCTTACTCTTCAGGTTCATTGGTTGTTGCGCGTCTGGATGATTCGAAAGAAGCAACCTTTAAGCAGTTGGTTATTGATGGTGAACAGAAGTACCTAAAACCTTTGAACCCGCAATACCCTGCAATACCGATCAACGGCAACTGCACCATCATTGGTGTAGTACGACAAGCTATCATCGATTTTTGGTAGTATGGCCCTACTAAGCTTTTCCTTTGAACTCGGATGCTGAGTAAACCGGTTGTTGCTCAATGTTGAACTCCGGTTTTAAATTTTTATTGATATGTGTGTAAACAAGCACTGATTGAAATTGCGGGTATGAGTGCGGGTATAGTTACTATCGCTGTGAATAAATTTACAATTAAAACAATGAGGTAATGCCTGTATGCTACTTATCATCGATAATTACGACTCGTTTACCTATAACCTGTATCAATACTTTTGTGAGCTGGGCGCATCGGTGTGTGTCAAACGTAATGATGCGATTAGCTTAGCCGAGATAGAGGCGATGGCCCCGACTCATATCGTGATATCCCCTGGTCCATGTACGCCAGATGACGCAGGTATTTCGCTGGCGGTGATTGAGCACTTTGCGGGAAAAACGCCTATTTTAGGGGTATGCCTTGGCTATCAGGCGCTCGCACAAGTCTTTGGTGCGCAGGTGATACGCGCTAATAAAGTGATGCACGGTAAAACCTCTCCGGTGACGCACCAAGGAGGCGGGCTGTTTGCCGACTTACCCACCCCGCTGACAGTGACACGTTATCATTCTTTATTGGTTGACCCGCAGAGTCTTCCTACATGTTTAATGGTTACCGCCACCACCGTTGACGTGGATGGAAGCGAGATCATCATGGGACTCAAACATCGTCATTTTGCCGTTGAAGGGGTACAGTTCCATCCGGAGAGCATTCTCACCGAAAATGGACATGCCTTACTGGCGAATTTTCTACAGCAATGATCGTTTATAGTAATGATCGTTTATAACCATGATCTTTTATAACAATGATCGCTTACCGCAGCGTTTTCCCGCTCACTGCTTACAGAAACAGTTGCAATAAATAGCGATCTTTATCACTAATTTTACATTTCGCTATATTTGACTGTCTTATCAATGGCTGCAACCTTATGCAGCCTTGGCAGCGGATATGATCACACTTGCCTCAATCGCATCATAGCCTTGCCCACTCGTGCCTTCTCTTTGCTCACAGCTTGTGCATAACTATCTCTTTAAACTGCATGAGGTTTGTTATCTTGCTAGAAACAAAACATAATCTGCTATTGCTGCGGTTAAAATAATGTAAATACTATGCCTCATAGATAAAACACAGAAGGATTGAGTGATGACCATGGAGCACAAAGTAGAACGTAAACTCTTCGATGAAGTCATGGTGCCATGTTACAACCCAATGCCGATGATCCTGATCACGGTAAAGGGTCACGCATCTGGGACCAAGAGGGCCGAGAGTATATCGATTTTGCCGGTGGTATCGCGGTGAGCTGTTTAGGCCATTGTCATCCGGTTATGGTCGATGCGTTGACGGAACAAGCTCAGAAGCTGTGGCATTTGAGTAATGTCATGACGAACGCTCCCGCGCTGCGCCTGGCAAAACGACTTACCGAACTGTCGTTTGCAGACCGGGTTTTTTACGCTAACTCCGGCGCGGAAGCGAACGAAGCCGCACTAAAATTAGCACGTCGTTGGGCGAAAGAAGAACACGGCGAGCACAAAAGTGAAATCATTGCGTTCACCAAAGGCTTTCATGGCCGTACCTTCTTTACCGTCACCGTGGGTGGCCAACCTGCTTATTCTGACGGCTTTGGCCCCAAACCCGGTGATGTGACCCATTTGCCATACAATGACATTGCTGCACTGGCTGATCACATTTCCGATCGGACCTGTGCGGTGATGATCGAGCCTTTGCAAGGTGAGGGCGGAATCGTGCCGCCAGAGCCGGGTTTCCTTCAAGCCGTGCGTGAATTGTGTGACAAACACAATGCACTACTGGTGTTTGATGAGGTACAAACTGGTAATGGTCGCACTGGCACCTTCTACGCCTACCAAGAGTCGGGCGTAGAACCTGATATCTTGGCGACCGCAAAATCACTCGGCGGTGGTATCCCTATTGGCGCCATGCTCACCACAGACGTCCTCGCGGCGCATATGAAACCGGGGGTTCATGGCTCAACCTATGGCGGCAACCCACTGGCTTGTGCAGTCGCAGAAGCGGTGGTCAATGAAGTGGCCAAACCCGAGGTACTTGCCGGTGTGATGGAGCGCGAGCAATGGTTTCGTGACGGTTTAGAAGCGATCAACGATAAGTATGGCATTTTTAGTGAAGTCCGTGGCAAAGGCCTACTACTCGGTGCGGCACTAAACAAAGACTGGGAAGGCCGCGCACGCGATATTTTGGTTGCGGCAGGTGAAGAAGGCTTGTTGGTGCTGGTTGCTGGACCAAACGTTGTGCGTTTTACCCCCTCATTAGTGATTACCAAAGCAGATATTGAAGAAGGAATGGCACGCTTAGAACGTGCAATTGCCAAGGTCGTTGCAGGATAAACGACCTTACTCACTCGGAGGGATTTGAGATGTTAGTTATTCGGCCGATCCGTGCATCAGATTTTGATGCACTGATGTTGTGTGCGGAAGCGTCCGGGCATGGGTTTACTTCCTTGCCGGTCGATGCCGATTTGCTACAAGGGCGGATTAATAATTCGTTAGAAAGCTTTGCCAAACAGGTGACCGAGCCGGGTCCAGAAGGCTACCTGATGGTTGCAGAAGATTTAGAAACCGGTGAAATAGCAGGGACGACTGGGATTGAAGCCGCAATTGGTCTCGATAACCCGTTTTACAGTTATCACCTGACGAAAGTGGTGCATTCATCACGCAAACTTAACGTTCACAATATCGTTGAGGTCCTGACGTTTGGCAACAACTACACAGGGACGACGGAGATTTGCACCTTGTTTTTGCGCCCAGAATTTCGTGGCGGACTAAACGGTAAGCTATTGTCGAAGTGTCGTTTTCTGATGCTGGCGCAATTTCCAGAGCGCTTTGCTGACGTGGTGTTTGCCGAAATGCGCGGCGTATCCGATGACGAGGGCAACTCGCCGTTTTGGCAGTGGCTAAAAGACAACTTCTTTAACATTGACTTTACCTTAGCCGATTATCTCACTGGGATTGGAGCCAAGGGGTTTATTGCTGATCTGATGCCTAAATTGCCGATTTACGTGAGCTTGCTCAGTGAGGAAGCGCGTGCGGTAATTGGTCAAGTGCATCCAAACACGCGTCCAGCATTACGTTTGTTGGAAAAAGAAGGCTTTTCTTGTCGTGGCTATGTCGACATCTTTGACGCCGGCCCCACGGTTGAATGCTTGCGCCCCAATATTGAGTCTGTGCGTCACTCTTTCACCGCATCAGCCAGCGTACGAGAGCACAGTAGCGCACAGGATTATCTGATATCGAATACCGATTTTGCCGGCTTCCGCGCCACCGCAGCGAAAGCTGCGATCGATCACGAAACCAATCAAGTTGTGATCAGCCCAGCGGTTGCCGATGCATTGAATGTAAAAGACGGCGATCAACTGCGTTTGATTGCCATGGGGGGATAAGATGACAAAGCAATCAGCAGGCCATTTGATTAATGGTGAGTGGGTGAAAGGCGAGGGAAACGTCATGACCTCGCAAAATCCCTTTGATAGCCAGTGTATTTGGCAAGGCGAAGAAGCGAGTCGCTCGCAAGTTGAACTCGCGGTCAATGCCGCCCGTGAGGCGTTTTTACGCTGGAGAAATACCGATTTCTCTGAACGACAAGCGCTCATGGAACGTTTCGCCAACATAGTGAAAGCCAACACCGATGAACTCGCGCGTACCATTGCTGAAGAAACCGGCAAGCCGTTTTGGGAAACAAAAACCGAAGTCGGAGCCATGGTGGGAAAAGTGGCGATCTCCTTGCGTGCTTATCATGAGCGCACTGGATCACGTGAAAAAGACGTGAACGGCACCCAGGCAGTGTTACGCCATCGACCACTGGCGTTATGGCGGTGTTCGGCCCTTATAATTTCCCTGGTCACTTACCCAATGGCCACATTGTACCTGCGCTTTTAGCCGGTAACAGTGTGGTATTTAAGCCTTCAGAGCTGACCCCAAAAGTGGCAGAAAAGACCTTAAGCTATTGGCTCGAAGCGGGACTACCGGAAGGTTGATCAACTTGGTACAGGGTGGACGCAACACCGGTGAGGCGCTAGCACAAGCGCGAGGGATTGACGGTTTGTTGTTTACCGGTAGCGCCAATACGGGCCATATTCTTCATCGTCAGTTCGCGGGCCAACCCGATAAGATGCTGGCGCTAGAAATGGGGGGCAATAACCCCTTGGTCGTCAGTGATCAGTTTGGTGATTTAGAGGCCACTGTATACACCATTATTCAGTCCGCCTACCTCAGTGCTGGGCAGCGCTGTACCTGTGCACGTCGTTTGTTACTTCCCGAAGGCGAAGTGGGTGACACGATCTTGAGCCGCTTGGCTAGCTGGACAAAAACCGTGCGTGTTGGCGGCCAGTTTGATGAGCCCGCCCCTTTTATGGGCGCCCAAATTTCGATGGCTGCCGCTGAGGGGATTTTGGCCACACAACAAAAGCTCATCGACCTGGGGGCCAACCCCGTCATAGAGTGCGAGCACTTGCACGATGCGGTGATTTCACCCGGCATTTTAGACGTGAGTGGCATTCAAGAACTGCCCGACGAAGAGTATTTTGGTCCGTTACTGCAAGTGCAACGCTACCATGATATGGACGATGCAATGACCAAAGCCAATGATACCCGTTATGGCTTGTCGGCAGGGCTTATCAGTGAAGACGATGGGGAGTGGCAATACTTCCTCGATCATATTCGTGCAGGCATTGTGAACCGCAACCGTCAGTTGACAGGGGCAAGCGGTGACGCGCCATTTGGTGGCCCAGGAGCGTCCGGTAATTTGCGTCCAAGCGCTTATTACGCGGCGGATTATTGTGCTTACCCAATGGCATCCATGGAAGGCGATCAGGTGGTGCTGCCTGAGACGTTCGCGCCCGGGATTCCGACTCAAAAAGACTAAGGAGACCAACATGGACAGTGGTCAAACGTTATTCGACAAGCTGTGGCAAGACTATATCGACCGTCTTTGTCCGTCGGCACATCAGGTGCATGCCTTGCTCGAAGAAGGGCAGCCTTTAATTAATGATCATATTGCTTTGCGAACCTTTGGACTATCTAAAGTGGGACTCAAGGTATTGGCGCGCCCGTTTCTTGCCTTGGGGTTATCAGCAAAAAGGGGACTATACCTTTGAAGCGAAAAAGCTCAATGCTTGTCATTTTGAACACCCTGATCCCTTGATGCCGAAAGTATTTATTAGTGAATTAATGGTGGAGCAATGCTCGCCTGCGCTTCAGGCCATGGTTGAAAAGCTGGTGGCGCAAGTGGATGCGTCCGCACTGGCTGGCAGCGATTTTCTTCATCAGGGCCGGCTCTGGGATATCGACAATGCCACGTATCAAGCGCTTGCTGAAGAGAGTGAATACGCGTCCTGGGTGGCCGCGCACGGTTATGGCGCGAATCACTTCACGGTAAGTGTCAATCAGTTAAAGGCGCATGATAATTGCCAATCGGTTAACCAAAGGCTGCGAGACAATGGCTTTGCGATTAACGGATCTGGCGGTGAGGTAAAAGGTGATGCATCGGTGTATCTGGAGCAATCCTCCACCATGGCTGATCGCGTACCGGTTCTGTTCTCCGATTGCACGCAAACCATCCCTGGGGGATTTTATGAGTTTGCCAAGCGTTATGTCCTGCCTAATGGCGAACTGTATCAGGGGTTTGTCGCCGCGTCGGCGGATAAAATTTTTGAGAGCACACACTAGCCATCGATCGACTCGCGTTTAGAGTGGATATCGATGACCAAGGGGGGAGCCTATTGTGCTCCCCCTGTTTGATCTCTTACGTCGTTATTGTGCGCTAATATCTAACCAATAGTCATCTGGAATGGCTTGTGTTTCAGTGCTCAGATGGGGATTATCAATTCGAATAACAGTGCGATCATTGACGTTGGCTTTCTCAAAGGTCTCTTTGACTAAGGGAGCGTTATTAAAAAATTCAACAAATGAGCCGTCTTGGTATGCGGTTTCAAAAGCACGATTCAACATCTCTGCGATGTCGGCATGTTGAGGCGAGACAAACAGGAACATCGGGAAGCGATAAATAAGCATTAAATGAGGATCGACCAACAGATTTTCGTATTGCGGGCGCTCGGCCAATTCACTAAAGGGCTCAATTAAGGCGCGGGGAAAAAGGTCAGCACGGCCTGTATCGACGACTTTAAAAATGTTCTCAAAGCTTGATATCTCTCGCACTCGAAACCCTGCCGATGTCAGTACATTGACATCGGCCCAGCCTTGTCCTTGGATCATCGTCAATGACGCTAGTTCATCGGCACGATTTATTTGAGCCAGTTTGGGCTCGGTCGATTGATTAGTGATAAAGAGGCGATGGCCTAATAAGCCACGAAAAATAGGATAACGAACGGGAAGCAGCTCTGACTCTAGGGTGCGATCCGCGCCAAGCCAATCGACCGTCAACTTACCTTGCTTCATCATTTCGACTTTGCGTGACTGCGAGCCAATCTGACCATCAAAAGCCTGTAAGGTGACAGACTCACCCGACTTCTCGGCGAGAAACTCAATCAGCTCAATGGCATAAAGATCGAGCGCAGAGCCTGTTCTTGGCTCAGGGTGGACGATATTGACATTGGCGGTAGTCTGGATCGAGAACGCTGATAATATGAGGGCAATAAATGTAACGAGTAGCTTTTTCATAAACGACACCTTGTTAATTTAATGTTCACTGCATCGTTATGAGTGTAGAAGCTATTGGATCAGTTACCAGAATGAGAGATAAAAAAACCGACGCCAGGCGTCGGTTCGGAATACAGCGAGCGCTGTGATTAACGTGTACCGTATACCACAATGGTTTTACCATGGGCTGAAATAAGGTTTTGCTCTTCCAGCATTTTAAGAATACGTCCCACAGTTTCGCGCGAACAGCCAACGATTTGGCCAATTTCCTGACGGGTGATCTTAATTTGCATGCCATCAGGGTGCGTCATGGCATCGGGTTGCTTGGCTAAGTTCAACAGCGTCTGTGCAATGCGACCAGTGACATCCAGAAAGGCAAGATCCCCCACTTTTTGGCTGGTCACTTGCAAACGTCGCGCCATTTGCGAGGACAAACGCATCAATATATCAGGGTTAACTTGGATCAGTTGGCGGAATTTTTTGAACGAGATTTCTGCCACTTCACAAGGTGATTTAGCCCGAACCCAAGCGGTACGCTCCTGATCGTCTTCGAAAAGGCCAAGTTCACCGATAAAGTCACCTTGGTTAAGGTAAGACAGGATCATTTCCTTGCCTTCTTCATCTTTGATCAGAACGGCAACAGACCCTTTCACGATGTAATACAAGGTCTCCGCCTTTTCGCCTGCATGAATCAGCGTACTTTTCGACGGATACTTATGGATATGACAATGTGAAAGGAACCACTCGAGTGTAGGGTCTGTTTGAGGTTTTCCTGGAACCATATAACTTATTTCCTCTGCATGTGTTGCCCGGCAACAACGTCCTATCTTTGTCTGAGGGGTAACCCACCAGAGCTATGCACAGAATACGAAGTCTGGGCGCGGGCTACAAGCTCACTGTATGTTAACAAGAGTGTATCTTTTTTTGTTGGTGATTTCTTGATTTTGATCTAGGCCAACCGCCTAAAAAACTGGCAAAAACGTGGCTAAGATCACGGCTTGAGAAGTAATACACCATAGATGCGCTACGCGCTAGCCGATCTTGCCTTTTTCTATTAACTGCTGAATCAATGGACGGATGATGAGTTCCATCGCAAAGCCCATTTTGCCGCCGGGTACCACGAGTGTGTTATGCCGCGACATAAAAGACCCAGTGATCATTTGTAGCAGGTAAGGGAAGTCGACGTTTTTCATCCCTCGAAAGCGGATCACGACAAAACTCTCATCCAGTGAAGGAATGCCTTTGGCGTTAAGTGGGTTAGAGGTATCCACCGTCGGCACACGCTGAAAATTAATGTGAGTGCGCGAGAATTGGGGCGTAATATAGTGTAAGTAATCGTCCATCGAACGCACAATCGAATCGGTGACCGCTTCGCGTGAGTGGCCCCTATCGCGGGTATCGCGGACAAATTTCTGAATCCACTCTAGGTTGACGATCGGGACCATGCCAATCAGTAGATCGACATGTTGGGCAACATTGACGTCACCGTCCACCACGCCACCATGTAAGCCCTCGTAAAACAATACGTTGGTATTGTCGGGCAAATCTTGCCAGGGCGTGAAGGTACCTGGCATTTGATTGTAAGGGACGGCTTCGTCAAAGGTGTGTAAGTAGCGGCGGTATTTGCCTGTGCCGTGCTCGCCGTACTCACGAAAAAACTGCTCTAGCCGCGGGAAATCGTTGGCGGTCGGCCCAAAGTAACTAATGTGCCGCCCTTGTTCACGTGCTTTACGGATCTCGACGTCCATTTCCGGTCGCGTAAAGCGATGGAAACTGTCCCCTTCTAGCCACGCCGCGTTTATGTTCATCATCTGGAACATCTTACGGAATGCTTCGGACGTGGTGGTGGTCCCTGCTCCTGAAGAGCCGGTGACTGCGATGATTGGATGTTTAGCCGACATGACGCGCCCTGTCATTCAGTCTGAATGTGTATCGCTGTTTATTGCGTACAGCGACGCTAAGATCTGAGTGCTTCTTTACGACGAATATCCACGGTCTCATGCAACTCAGAATATACAATTACGGCCTCGCCGGATTGCAGCTGTTGGCGAACATCAGCCACTTTTTGTGCAAAGCTGACTTCCTGCTCACCATAATCGGTTCCTTCCCGTAACACAAAGTGTTCGATTAAACGGGTCAGTGTTTCCTCAGGGACCGATTGCCAAGGAACCATCATACTACATCACCTTTTGTTGATTTCTGGATGAGACGTTGGGGGGCTTGATGCTGTTCTTGTGAATCAGCTCGCATTTTACCCAATCATTCAACACAATGCAGTACATCAATGTGCGTCAGTCTTTGTTTGCTTGACTTGGTGCCCATGTCTAGGTGTGAGAACAAAGGTGTGAGGCCAACCAGTGAGGCACCGACTGCTCCAGCCAAAACTGTGGTTGGCGCCAACTGCCTGTAACAAAACCAACATGCCCACCATGTTCGCTCAGTTGATAGTCAATATTCGCGGGCAGAGGAGATGTCGGGATCACCGCGTCGGTCATAAAGGGGTCGTCTTTGGCATGGATAATCGCAAGCGGGACCTGGACAGCGTCAAGGACGGATAAACCACTACAGGTTTGATAGTAGTGTTGGGCATCGTCAAAGCCGTGCAGTGGCGCGGTGACAGTTTGATCAAACTCGAACAGGGTTTTAATCTTTGGCCGCTCGCCAGCATGCCACCGGCCCACTTGTTGATGACGGGTAAGTTTTTCCGATAAGGTTTGTCGCATCGAACGTAGCAAATACGCTTGATAAACACGGGAAAATCCTTGTTGAATACGCGTCGAGCACGCCGCTAAATCGAGCGGTGGAGAAATGGCACAACCACAGCTGACAATCGGATCATGGTGATAGTTTGCCAGGTAACGCACCAACATATTTCCGCCCAAAGAGACACCAACAGCGGCAATCTCATTGTTAGGGTAGGTCTGGCGTAAATAGGTCAAGAACGCCCGAGCGTCCTCGGTTTCGCCTGAATGATAGGTACGTGGCGCGCGATTAAGACGGCCACTGCAACCGCGAAAATGCATCACCACCCCGCACCAGCCCTGCTGTTTAAAGGCGGCCAGTAACCCGTTGGCATAAGGCTATCAAAGCTTCCTGCCAGGCCATGAAACAAGACAATAATGGGCTGTCCTACATCGGATGATGCGTCCATGCGAGATCGACAAAGTCACCGTCAGGCAGATCAAACGCTTGCCAAATAGGCTCGAAAACCGGTTGGCGGCGGAGTATTCGGGGTAACAAGGTCTGTAGGTGCGCGTTACGGGCACTTGGGATAGGATTAAAGGGTGTCATCATGGTCTGCTCCATCATCGTGTGCAGGCCCGTCTACCCGTAGCGATGTGTACAGGTTACGCGCAGAGGGTGATAGCTGGCGGCAATAATAAGCTAAGGGTGACGCGGATTGTGTGAGCCAGGATTGACGATTAAGCACTTCAATCAAATCTTGTTGTTGGAACTTTTCCAGACTGAGTTCAAAGTTGAGCATTTTTTTATATTGGCCTGTCCCCACGCGTGGCTTGAGATCGCGCCTTAAATGGCGGTAGGCGATCAGTAAATGCTCAGAACGGCTTAAGGCCTGTTTAAGCTGGGTGAGGCTCTCGGGGCTAAGCCCGTAACCGTGGCTTTCAATCCAGGCGAGCAGCAAGGCAAGATTCACATTACCTTGGTGCTCATCTTGTAATTTAAGGCAGGCTTGTTTTACTTCTTGTTTTCCATAGTGATGCAAACAAAACTGCCAAAGGTCGGGGGCGTTTGCCATCCCAGGCGTTAGGGTTGATTGAATGTCGCCTCCAGGGCTTCTAGCGCTTCTTGTTGCTCCATCCATTCTTGTTCCACCTCTTCGAGCGTCGATTTTGCATCGGCTTGGCGTTGCAATTGCTCCGTTAAACGGGCTTTGTTATCACTCTGGTAAATCGCGGGATCCGCTAACTGATTTTCAGCTTCTGCGATAATGGCAGAAAGTTGTTCGATCTTTGTGTCTAGACGGTCAATTTTTTTTCGTAGCGGCGCCGTTTGTTTTCGGCATTCGGCTTCACGACGCTTTTGTGCTTTACGATCTAGCTGCGTTTGCTGTGGGGCAACTTTTTCTTCTGAGGCTTGCTTTTTGTTTTCCGCACGATCCGCGCGTTGTTGTTCGGTCAGCCAGCGGTGATAGTCGTCTAAATCTCCATCAAAGGGTAGCACTGTTCCGTTGTCAACCAAATACAAGTCATCGGCTGTTGCACGTAATAAGAAGCGGTCGTGGCTGACGATCACCATGGCCCCTTCATACGATTGCAACGCGAGCGTCAATGCTTGACGCATGTCGAGATCCAGATGGTTAGTGGGCTCATCCAGTAATAATAAGTTTGGTTTTTGCCAAACCAGCAATGCGAGGACTAAACGTGCTTTTTCGCCGCCGGAGAAAGGGCCAATGATTTCCAAGGCTTTGTCACCTTGAAAACCAAACCGTCCCAGAAAATCGCGCAGGGTTTGCTCGGCGGTAGTCGGTGCCAAGCGATTCAGGTGTTGGAGGGGTGTTTCATCAATGCGTAACGTATCGAGTTGATGCTGGGCAAAATAACCAACTTTCACTCCCTGAGAGTAGCTAAGCTCGCCAGCCATCGCCGGCAAATCGCCTGACAATAACTTGATTAGCGTTGATTTGCCCGCGCCGTTTCGTCCCAACAGACCGATGCGCGCACCAGGCACAAGGTTAAGGCGAATATTCTCGATAATCGGTGTTGTGTTATAGCCCGCAGCCACCTTATCCATCATTAGAATGGGCGTGGGCAATGCATCAGGGGGTAAAAAGGTAAAGCTAAACGGATTATCGTATTGCGCAGGCAGCACCTTCTCCATGCGCTCTAGCGCTTTAATTCGGCTTTGTGCTTGGCGGGCTTTGGTGGCTTGGTACCGGAAACGATCAATGTAGGATTGCATATGAGCAACTTGCTTTTGTTGCTTCTCATATTGCGCTTGCTGTTGTGCCAACTTTTGTGCGCGCATGCCTTCAAAATCCGAGTAGTTGCCGGTGTATTCATTGAGTTGGGCGTGCTCAATATGAATGATACGGTTCACCACAGGATCAATAAAATCGCGATCGTGTGAGATCAGGACCAAGGTCCCCGGATACTGTTGCAACCATTTTTCTAGCCACATCACCGCGTCCAAATCGAGATGGTTGGTGGGCTCATCCAGTAGCAGTAAGTCTGAACGACACAATAGGCTTGCGCCAAGTTAAGTCGCATGCGCCAGCCCCCGGAGAATTGAGTCAGTGACCAATGAATTTGCGTCTGACTGAACCCCAAGCCATCCAGCAAGCTCGCGGCTCGCGCTTCAATGGTATAGCCACCAATCGCATCAAGCTTATCGTGTAACAGGGCAACCGTATTGCCATCATCGTTTGCTTCAGCGTGGCGCAGTGCGTCTTGTAAATCGCGGTATTCGGTATCACCATCAATCACATACTCCAGCGCACTTTTATCTAATGCGGGCGTTTCTTGCGCCACCCAGGCGACTTGCCATTGATTAGGGTAATCATAGTGTCCTGCATCGAGTGAAAGCTGGTGGCGGAGCAAGGCAAACAGGCTGGACTTGCCACAGCCATTTTTACCGACTAGACCGACTTTGTCGCCGGGCGCGATGGTGGCAGAAGTGTGGTCAAGCAGGGGCTTACCACCACGAAGCAATTGAATGTCGGAGAAGCGAATCATGAGTACTCAGTCTGTCTCGGGTTGATGGATACACGTTGCGCGGTCGTTATACCAGCTTGATGCTGGGATTGCCAAATTCCAACCGATGGCGCCAGTGGTTAGACAAGGGCTTGGCATTTTTGTGTGTTAAAGTTAAAAAAAATGGCATAAATGAACCGATTGCGCTTTTACCCAATCATAACGACAAGGAAGCTTATGCCTCAAGATAAGTCGGACCGCCAATATCCTCCAAAGGTCCTGGTCATCGTGGCACATCCTGACCCAGATGAGTCGGTTGCCAACCGTCGATTGCTTGAGTCGATACGCCCGCTGGCGCATGTCACTGTGCATGATATTTACGCCGCTTACCCCGATTTTGTGGTGGATGTGCATCACGAGCGTACGCTGATCACTAACGCCGATGTGTTGGTGTTTCAACACCCCTTACAAATGTACTCATGCCCTGCCTTATTGAAAGAGTGGATTGATGTAGTGCTAGGAAAAGGATTCGCCCACGGCCAAGGTGGCGATGCGTTAGCGGGGAAAATCTGTCGTTTTGTCGTGACCACAGGCGGGGCGGCAGAAGCGTTCAGTAAAATCGGCTACAACAAATATTCAATGGAGGAGCTGATGCAACCTTTTGAGCTTACGGCCGCGTTATGTCGCATGCACTGGGTTTCACCTTTAGTGCTTCACTGGGCACGGCGCGTCACCGATGCTGATCGCAACGCCTTTGCTGAGCTCTATGCGGACTGGTTAGCTGACCCTTTATATGGTCAGGAGGAGCAATATGGACAATAACCTCCTCGCGGTCGCGTTTGTTTTTCTATTAGCCGCGGCTATTGCCGTCCCTTTGGCCCAGCGTCTTGGGATGGGGTCTGTCCTGGGATATTTATTGGCAGGAATCGTCATCGGCCCGTGGGGGTTGAGTTTGATCAGCGATGTCGATGCGATTCTGCATTTTGCCGAATTTGGTGTTGTTCTGCTGTTGTTTCTGATTGGTTTGGAGCTGAATCCTAAGAAATTGCTACAAATGCGACGGCCGATTATTGTTTTGGGAGGCAGTCAGGTTTTAGCCACCGCAGTGGTAATCGGCGCGATCAGCGTTTTAGCTGGATTGACCTTGCGACAAGGCGTGGTGATTGGCGTCGGTTTGGCACTTTCTTCTACCGCTATTGCGATGAAAATCATTGAAGATCAGCGATTGATGCGTAGTGAAACGGGGCGGTCTGGGTTTGCCGTCTTGTTGTCTCAAGATATTGCGGTGATCCCCATGCTCGCCGTGATCCCGGCTCTTGCCGGTGGCAGTGCGGGCAGTTGGCTAGACGTGCTATGGATGTTTGTTGGTATCGGGGTTTTGTTAGTAGGTGGCCATTTCCTATTGCGCCCTTTGTTTCGTTTAGTAGCAGTGAGTGGCGTTACCGAAATCTTTACGGTGACCTCGTTGGCATTGGTTATCGGTATTGCCTTAGCGATGCAAAGCCTAGGATTGTCGATGGCGCTGGGAGCGTTTCTTGCGGGGGTATTGCTGGCAGAAAGTGAGTATCGGCATGAGCTTGAAACGGCGATCGAGCCGTTTAAAGGCCTGTTGCTCGGGCTTTTCTTTATTGCCGTTGGGATGACGGTCGACTTAGGCTTATTACTGGAATACCCATTGGCGATTATCGGTACGGTAGCGGCTTTAGTCGGTGGTAAAGCCTTATTGTTATACGGACTAGCGCGTGCGTTTGGTGTGGCGACAAAGGCGCGCAGTCAAATGGCAGTGCTTCTCAGTCAGGGAGGAGAGTTTGCTTTTGTTATCTTCACCGCCGCGCGTAGCCAAGGGTTACTCGATCAAAAGTTAAATGCCTTCTTGCTGGTAGTGGTGAGCCTATCGATGATGACCACGCCATTAATCCTCTCACTCCAACAGCGTTGGTTTGAGCATACCTTTAACGAGCCCGAATCACTCCCGCCGCAGGGGCCATTCAATGAAACCGATTCACGGGTGATCATTGCGGGATTTGGCCGGTTTGGGCAGGTCGTAGGCCGCTTGATGTTTGCCAATAAAATCGGCGTGACCATACTGGAGCGTGATCCAACTCAAATCAATCTACTACGGCGCTATGGCTACGAGGTGTACTATGGCGATGCGACCCAGTTAGATTTGCTACGTGCCGCTGGCGCGAAGACGGCTGAAGCGATCGTGATTTGTACCGATTCGCCGGAAGAAGTGATGGAGATTGTTGATCTTTGTGCCCATCACTTCCCTAATCTAAACGTATTGGCGCGCGCACGCAGTCGTATTGAGGCATATCAGTTGATGTCGCACGGTGTGAATCAGTTTTCTCGTGAAACCTTTTTGGGGGCGCTAGAGCTTGGACGTCAAACCTTGGAGTCCTTGGGCATGCACCCGTACAAAGCGAAACGCGCAGAAATATTGTTCCGTAAACTTGATATGCGCGTGTTGGAGGATTTATTACCTCAGCATAGTCAAGATGTTGCCACTGCATCGCATGTCAAAGAGGCTCGTCAGGAGCTGGAAGAAATTTTTGACCGAGAGATGCGTGTTGATAGTGAGCGACATCAAAGTTGGAATCGAGATGAATAAGGTGTTGATGTGAAAAAACGTTTTATTGCAGGTGCTGCCTGCCCGTCGTGCCAACAACTCGATACATTGCGAGTGTGGCGTGAAAATAACATTGACAAAGTAGAATGTGTCAGCTGCGATTACCATGATAGTCGGTTACCGGAATCGGCACAGCAGTCACACTCTGGCGCCGAGTCGGCAGAGAATGTCATTGGGATCTTTAAACCGGAGTAGGGGATCCGTTATCATCGGCAGTCCATTTACCTTTCCGGTCTCGGAGCGAGCATGAAAATTGCAAAAGATGTGGTAGTCAGCCTGGCTTACCAAGTAAAAAATGAAGACGGTGCACTTGTTGATGAATCAACAGCACAAGAGCCTCTCCAATACCTACACGGTCATCGTAACCTGATCGTCGGTCTTGAGAACGCGCTGGAAGGCCGTGAAAAAGGCGAGAACTTTGAAGTCACTGTAGGGCCAGATGACGCTTACGGTGATTATCAAGAAGCTATGGTACAACGTGTACCTGCTAACGTATTCCAAGGCGTAGACCAAGTTGAAGTGGGTATGCGCTTTATGGCTGAAACCGATCAAGGTCAGATCCCAGTCGAAGTGACTGAGGTGGAAGGCGATGAAGTGGTTGTTGACGCAAACCACATGCTTGCAGGCCAAACCCTGTCTTTCTCTGTGGAAATCGTTGATGTGCGTGAAGCGACAGAAGACGAGCTTTCACACGGTCATATTCACCAAGACGGTGAAGACTGTGGTCATGACCACTAATCGATTGTGAATGAATTGGTTGTGATGAATGCCATTAATAAAAGGCGCCGTTTGGCGCCTTTTTTCTGTCTGGCTGTAACGACTGCGATCTGAGGATGACGCTCGCGTTGTGGTCTCAATAATGCGGGGGCGGGGTTTCGTCGGCTTGGCTGGCAATATTCTCGGGCTCAACCTGTTGGAGCTGGTTAACGAGGTACTGAATTTGTATCGTCATGCGCTCAATATCACTTTGCTGTTGGGTCAACGCAGTATTGAGTTGGTCGATGGTGTCTTCTTGAAACGCCACCTTGTACTCAAGATCATCAATTTGCTGTTGTAACTTATCCATCTCGCTCATACGGCTCTCTCATTATTGCGCGTCGGTTAACCAAGCTTGGGCGATCCCGGCCGAGGTGCCTGAGATGACACGTCCGGTTGGATCAATCGCCACATCATACACCACTGCGCTGGGGGGGCGAGTGTCAGGCTGTGCCAATGCTTGCCAACGACCAATATTCTCTCCCGTTTTTACATCCCATAACTCGACCGCTGTGACGGAGTGCCAGTGGCTAGTTGCGTCCCATCATCGGAAAAGCGTGCACTGGCGTAAATGGCTTGGCGGGCAAAAATATCCAGTTCACTGACCTTGTCGCCACTGGGTAGGGCCCAAATAACGGCGCGGTTACCACCATCAGAGACAAACGCGTACTTGCCCTCACGGTGCAACGCCACTTGCTTAATCCGCCGATCATACGCAAAGTCATTAATGATCTGGCCAGACTGGGTGTCCCAGAAGTAGGCATGATGGTCACTGCCACCGGAGAGTACGTAAGCGCCATTTGGGGAAATAGACACTGCATTGATTTTATCTCGATGGGCAAGGAACTCTAAGCGCCTTCCCGTGCCTAAGTCGATAAATAGCGCTTTTCCGTTCGATAACGCCAGTACCAATTTTTCGCCGTTATTACTGATCGCCGCATCGCGTATGATGCCTTCAGAAATCGACCATAGCCCTTGTGACTGGCTCCAAGCGAGATCCCAAACGGCGAAATTTTGTGCCGTTGTGGTTATGGCATAACGCTTGTTGTCGGAAATATGGCTCACAACGACGGGGTTCGCATTGGGATCTTGTGCACCGAGTTCGGCCAGCTGCTGATTGGTGACCAAATCCCAGAGGATAATGTCCGTTTCCTTCGACGCGAGCAGGGCAAAACGGCCATCGCGACTGAGGCTAAAACTGGTTGCGCCTTCTGGATGGATTGACCAGCGCTGTGCTTCTTTGCCAGACTGCCAACAACCGGTTAGGCTATTAATAACGATAAAAATGCAAATAATGTGGCGGATTTTGGGCATCATGCTTGAGTTCCAGTGTTTGCAGCCATATAACCACCAGTATATTGATAGAATAAGGCTTTCGCATGGTTGATGCGTCAGTCACCACAATACGAGGATTCATCCTTGCCATCAACGGAGTACCCAATGAAATCAGTAATGAAGATGTCGCTACTCGCGGCAACCGTTGCCTTTGCCGTCGGCTGTCAGCAAGACGATGCCAGCGTCGAGCAAACCAACCAAGCTGCGGAACAAGCGGAAGCAGCGTTTGCCAACGATGACGACAAAGCCGCCTACGCGATTGGCGCGTCTTTAGCTCAATACCTCAACGCCAACTTAGAGCAACAGGCAGAGATCGGCTTAGATCTTGATAAAGAGGTGGTATTACAAGGGGTGCAAGATGTCTTTAAAGGCGAATCAAAACTGACCGATGAGCAAGCGCAAGCGGCGTTACAATCATTAGATCAGCGCGTGACCAAATTGGCGAAAGAACAAGCCAAAGAGAAAGCGGAAGCCGCGATCGCGGACGGTGAAACGTATCGTGCTGACTTTGCCCAACAAGACGGTGTCAAAGAGACGGACTCTGGCTTGCTATACAAAGTCGATAGCATGGGTGAGGGCGAGAAGCCATCCGCAGAAGATACTGTGGTTGTCCACTACAAAGGCACCTTGACTGACGGCACCCAGTTCGACAGCTCCTACGATCGTGGTGAGCCAGCCACTTTCCCGCTTAACCGTGTGATCCCTGGCTGGACCGAAGGGGTGCAGCTGATGCCCGTTGGTTCTACGTTTACCTTTGTTGTGCCACCCGAGCTGGCTTACGGTGATCAAGACACCGCCTCTATTCCGGCTAATTCGACACTGGTGTTTGATGTCGAACTGCTAGAAATAAAAGAAGATACTCAACAAGAAAGTGCTAACGAAGGTTAACCTTTGTTGACACTGTTGAGCATGAACAAGCCCTGGCTTTGCCGGGGCTTTTGCATTTTAAAAGATAAATTCTGTTAAACTGGGCGCAGAGAAATAAAGATTGACGGTCGAATAAGGATAGGCGTACGTGGTACCGACAGAAGGCTTTGGCGCGAACATGATGACGGAAAATGAGCTCATTGAGCCTAATCCACTTAATCAGCAGGACAGCGTTATTCTGCGGTCTTATGCCGCTGTGGTGGATGGGTTAGCCGCGCTGATTGGTGAACATTGTGAAATCGTACTGCACGCATTAGACGATTTAAATAAGTCGGCGATTAAGATCGCGAATGGCGAAAACACGGGTCGACAAGTGGGATCGCCCATCACTGACCTAGCGCTGCGGATGCTGCGAGACATTGAAGGCTCTGAGCGCAACTTTTCGCGGGCATACTTCACTCGTGCAAAAAGTGGCACCTTGATGAAATCGATCACGGTGGCGATTCGCAATGGTGATAACCGTATCATTGGGCTTTTGTGTATTAACATCAATTTAGATGCGCCCTTTTCACAGGTATTACAAGCCTTCATCCCTGATGATCAAGCCAAACAAGCGGCTTCATCCGTTAACTTTGCCAGTGATGTTGAAGAGCTGGTGGACCAAACCGTTGAGCGGACGGTTGAAGAAGTCAATGCCGATAAAACCGTCTCTAACAACACCAAAAACCGCCAGATAGTCATGGCGCTCTATGATAAAGGGATTTTTGATATAAAAGATGCTATCCATCGTGTGGCATCGCGTCTCAATATCTCTAAGCATACGGTCTACCTTTACGTTAGACAGCGGAAAACGGAAGAGGCTGAATCATGAGCTTGCGTTATGTGTTAGTGGTGACTGAGCCTGCTTATGGGTCACAGTTGGCGCGCACTGCCTATCAGTTTGCCTGTGCCGCGATTGAGGCAGGTCACCAAATAAGCAAGGTATTTTTCTACCAAGACGGAGTGCTAAATGGTACGGCGACCACTGTCCCTGCCAACGATGAATTTGATATTGTTGCGGCATGGCAATCCTTGGCGCGGGAACATCAAGTGCAACTGGAAACTTGCGTTGCCGCTGCGCTGCGTCGTGGCGTTATCAGCGAACAAGAGGCGGCGCAACACGGCTTGCAGCAGAGCACGTTGGCCGCTGATTTTTCGCAAGCTGGGCTAGGCTCGCTGGCAGAAGCCTTGTTGACCGCTGACCGAGTCATGCAATTTTAAGAGGGCTTCATGCAAATAGGGTTTGTCTTTTCTACGTCGCCCCACGGGTCGTCGAGCGGTCGAGAAGGGCTAGATGCGTTACTCGCCACCTCGGCGTTTTGCGACACGTTATCGGTTTTTTTTATTGGTGATGGGGTCCTCCAACTGATCGAAGCCAGCAACCTCAACACATACTGAGTCGAGATTACATTGCCAGCTTTAAAATGCTACCGCTGTGTGACGTTGAGGACATCTATGTGTGCCGCGCTTCATTGGCGGCACGTGGGCTGGCGCAAGCAGAGACCGTTTTACCCACTCAAGTCCTGGCACTTGAACAAGTCAAAAAGCGATTGTCAGAGTGCGATCGCATACTGCATTTTTAAGGAGTCGGCGTGCTGCATATAGTAAAATCGTCTCCCTATCGTGACCAAGCGCTAACGCTGTGCTTGAACTACATCGATCAGGACAGTGTGATTGTATTAATTGGTGATGCGGTACTGGCGGGGCTGGATAACAGCGAGTGGGCGATGCGATTATTTACCGAGAATCATGTTATTTATTTGCTCAGTGATGATGTTCACGCTCGAGGGCTCGGCGATAAGCTACACCCCAGCGCTGAGGTTATAGACATGAATAAATTAGTGAGCTTGAGCGTCGAGCATGTCACGCAAATGACATGGTAATACGCTAGCTTGAACAGCGCGAGAACGCCCCCTGTACGCTGCTTGAAAAATAAACAATGCAAAGATCTCTGTATAAATCTTGACACCCTATACCCCGACGCCTAAATTTCGCGTCCCTGTTGTATTGGGGCTAGATTTTTCACACTTATACGTTAAGTAATATCAGGAGCTATTTAATGGCAACTATTAACCAGCTGGTCCGCAAACCACGCTTGAAGCAAGTTGCGAAAAGCAACGTGCCTGCGCTGGAAGCGTGTCCACAAAAACGTGGTGTATGTACTCGTGTTTACACCACTACTCCAAAGAAACCAAACTCTGCACTGCGTAAAGTATGTCGTGTGCGTTTGACCAATGGCTTTGAAGTTACCTCATACATTGGTGGTGAAGGCCACAACCTGCAAGAGCACAGTGTTGTTCTGATCCGCGGCGGTCGTGTTAAAGACTTGCCGGGTGTGCGTTACCACACTGTTCGTGGCGCACTTGACTGTGCAGGCGTTAACGGCCGTAAACAAGGTCGTTCTAAGTACGGTGTAAAGCGTCCTAAGTCTTAATGGATTCCGTTAAGTAAGGCCAAACACTCAAACAATTGAATTTTGAAAAAACTGAAAAGTTTTGGATAAAACCTGAAGAAGACAACGGAGATAATCCATGCCACGTCGTCGCGTAATTGGTCAGCGTAAAATTCTTCCAGATCCTAAGTTCGGATCAGAATTGCTGGCAAAGTTTGTAAACATCCTGATGGTTGACGGTAAGAAGTCAACCGCTGAAAAAATCGTTTATGGTGCACTAGACATCATGGCTGAGCGTTCTGGTAAAGAGCACTTGGCTGTATTCGAACAAGCTCTTGAAAACGTACGCCCAGCGGTCGAGGTGAAATCTCGCCGTGTAGGTGGTTCAACTTACCAAGTCCCCGTCGAAGTACGTCCTGTACGTCGTAACGCGCTGGCTATGCGTTGGTTAGTTGAAGCCGCTCGTAAGCGTGGTGAAAAATCTATGGCTCAGCGCCTAGCAAGCGAGATGCTAGACGCGTCAGAAAACAAAGGTACTGCTGTTAAGAAACGTGAAGACGTTCACCGTATGGCAGACGCGAACAAAGCGTTCGCACATTACCGCTGGTAATGCCTTCATGGCGTGTCCCGTTCGGGGCACGCCAAACCCATTTTCTAAGGTTAACCTTAGCAAGAGGATACTATTGTGGCTCGTAAAACCCCTATCGAGCGCTACCGTAACATCGGTATTTGTGCTCACGTAGACGCCGGTAAAACCACGACTACCGAGCGGATCTTGTTCTACACAGGCGTTAATCACAAAGTTGGCGAAACGCATGATGGCGCATCAACAATGGACTGGATGGCGCAGGAGCAAGAACGTGGTATTACTATCACTTCTGCAGCGACCACGACATTCTGGCACGGCTCTGATCATCAATTTGATCAACACCGTGTCAACATCATCGATACCCCAGGACACGTTGATTTCACTATCGAAGTAGAGCGTTCACTGCGTGTGCTTGATGGTGCAGTGGTTGTATTCTGTGGTTCATCTGGTGTGGAGCCTCAGTCTGAAACCGTATGGCGTCAGGCTGACAAATACGAAGTACCGCGTATGGTTTTCGTCAACAAGATGGACCGTGCGGGCGCTGACTTCCTACGTGTTGTTGACCAAATCAAAAATCGCCTTGGTGCGCACCCTGTGCCAATTCACTTGAACATTGGTGCAGAAGACCAGTTCAAGGGCGTGATTGACTTGATCAAAATGAAAGCGATCAACTGGAACGAAGAAGACTTAGGTATGACATATACCTATGAAGAAATTCCAGACGATCTGAAAGAGCAAGCAGAAGAGTGGCACAACTTCTTAGTTGAGTCTGCTGCCGAAGCGTCTGAAGAATTGATGGACAAATACCTTGAAGAAGGTGAGCTGTCTGAAGAAGAAATCAAGAAAGCGCTGCGTCAGCGTACCCTTGATAACGAAATCGTGCTAGCAACCTGTGGTTCTGCGTTTAAAAACAAAGGCGTTCAGGCGGTTCTGGATGCGGTTATCGAATTCTTGCCTTCACCGATTGATGTTAAAGCGATCAAAGGTGAAGACGACGACGGTAACCCTGTCGAGCGTCATGCCGACGATAAAGAACCGTTCTCTGCGTTAGCCTTTAAAATTGCAACCGACCCATTTGTCGGTACGCTGACCTTTATGCGTGTTTACTCTGGTGTAGTGAACTCTGGTGACAGTGTATACAACTCAGTGAAGCTTAAGCGTGAGCGTTTGGGCCGTATCGTACAGATGCACTCTAACAAGCGTGAAGAGATCAAAGAAATCCGCGCCGGTGATATCGCAGCCGCGGTGGGTCTAAAAGACGTAACCACGGGTGATACACTGTGTGCCATGGATTCAAAAGTTATCCTTGAGCGTATGGAGTTCCCCGATCCAGTTATCCAGATCGCGGTTGAGCCTAAGTCTAAAGCAGACCAAGAGAAAATGGGTATCGCGCTAGGTAAACTGGCGGCAGAAGATCCATCATTCCGCGTTGAGTCTGACGAAGAATCCGGCCAAACCCTGATCTCGGGCATGGGTGAACTTCACCTAGACGTGATCGTTGACCGTATGCGTCGCGAATTTAATGTTGAGTGTAACGTTGGTAAGCCTCAGGTTGCTTATCGCGAAACCATCCGTGGTAGCACCAAAGTTGAAGGTAAATTCGTTAAGCAGTCGGGTGGTCGTGGTCAATTCGGTCACGTATGGCTGAAGATCGAACCGTCAGAGCCAAACGAAGGCTTCGTCTTTGTTGACGAAATCGTGGGTGGCGTGGTTCCACGTGAATACATCGGCGCGGTATCAAAAGGTATTGAAGAGCAAATGAAAAACGGTGTTCTCGCCGGTTATCCAGTGCTCGACGTTAAAGCGACCTTGTTCGATGGTTCTTACCACGATGTTGACTCCAACGAAATGGCGTTTAAGATCGCTGCATCAATGGCATTCAAGAAAGGTGCACACGACGCGCAACCTGTTATGCTTGAACCAATGATGAAGGTTGAAGTAACCACGCCAGAAGAGTGGATGGGTGACGTTGTTGGTGACTTGAACCGTCGTCGTGGCCTAATCGGTGGTATGGACGAAGGCCCTGCGGGTCTGAAGATCGTACGTGCCCAAGTGCCACTGTCTGAAATGTTCGGTTACGCTACAGACCTACGTAGTGCAACACAAGGCCGTGCGTCATACTCGATGGAATTTAGCGAGTATGGTGAAGTGCCGAAGAACATTGCTGATGCTCTCATTGCTGAGCGTAGCTAATTATTTTGGTCCTGATGCCAGCCCGATGGCTGGCATCAAACACTGACTTCTGAGTTATTAGGCAAAGCCCGTTAACTCACAACTAGGAAGGAAGACGATCGTGTCTAAAGAAAAATTTGAACGTACGAAAACGCACGTTAACGTTGGTACTATTGGCCACGTTGACCATGGTAAAACGACACTGACTGCCGCTATCTGTACTGTACTTGCAAAAGTATACGGCGGTGCTGCGCGTGATTTCGCGTCAATCGATAACGCCCCAGAAGAGCGTGATCGTGGTATCACCATCGCAACGTCTCACGTTGAGTACGATACACCAAACCGTCACTACGCACACGTTGACTGCCCAGGACACGCTGACTATGTGAAAAACATGATCACCGGTGCAGCACAAATGGACGGTGGTATCTTGGTTGTTGCGGCGACTGATGGCCCAATGCCACAGACCCGTGAGCACATCCTACTTGGCCGTCAGGTTGGTATTCCAAACATCCTCGTGTTCATGAACAAATGTGACATGGTTGATGACGAAGAGCTACTTGAGCTGGTTGAAATGGAAGTGCGTGAGCTACTTTCAGAGTATGACTTCCCAGGTGACGATTGCCCAGTTATTCAAGGTTCTGCACTGGGTGCATTGAACGGTGAAGAGCAGTGGGAACAGAAGATCGTTGAACTTGCAGAAGCCCTGGATTCTTACATCCCAGAGCCAGAGCGTGCGATCGACAAACCGTTCATCCTGCCAATCGAAGACGTGTTCTCAATCCAAGGCCGTGGTACTGTCGTAACGGGTCGTGTTGAGCAAGGCGTTATCACTGTTGGTGACGACGTTGAAATCATCGGCATGAAAGACACTACCAAGACCACTTGTACCGGTGTTGAGATGTTCCGTAAGCTTCTAGACGAAGGCCGTGCGGGTGAGAACGTAGGTGTTCTTCTGCGTGGTACTAAGCGTGACGAAGTTGAGCGTGGTCAAGTACTGGCGAAGCCAGGTTCAATCACTCCGCACACCAAGTTCGAATCAGAAGTTTACGTGCTGGGCAAAGATGAAGGTGGCCGTCATACGCCGTTCTTCAAAGGCTATCGTCCACAGTTCTACTTCCGTACCACTGACGTAACCGGTACGATCGAGCTGCCAGAAGGCGTTGAAATGGTAATGCCTGGTGACAACATCAAGATGGTTGTTGAGCTGATCGCACCAATCGCGATGGACGAAGGTCTGCGCTTCGCTATCCGTGAAGGTGGCCGTACTGTAGGCGCTGGTGTTGTTGCTAACATCATTGCTTAATGTGATAGACGTTTAGTCTTATCCATAAAAGGGAGCGCATCGCGCTCCCTTTTTTATTGTCTTTTCAATCTCGTCATATTGATATAAATGAATCATCAGTCAATAACCAACCGTTATATAAAAAGGCTTTACCTCAACCGCAATGCAAACTATTCTCGTTATAGTTCATGTTTTGAGATAGCTAAGATGTTAGTTTGTATTTGCCACAGTGTGTCGGATAAGACGATCAAACATTGGGTGCGTCAGCAAGGTATCACCAGTATCCGTGAATTACGGCAGCTGACACCACTGGGCTCCCAGTGTGGCAAATGCGTGCGTCAAGCCAAAGAGGTGATAGTCGACGAGAGCCAATTGATTACACTGCAGCAAGCGAGCTAAACAAGCGGTCAATATTTGACAGCCTCCTTATGGGTTCTACAGTTGTTAAGTAGAACCATAAGGAGGCTATTGCCATGAAAGGCGATCCAAAATCGATAGCATTTCTCAACACGGTACTCGGCAATGAATTGGTTGCGATTAATCAGTACTTTCTTCATGCGCGCATGCTCAAAGACTGGGGGTTAAAAGTCATCGCTCACAAGGAGTATGAAGAATCCATCGATGAGATGAAGCATGCTGATAAGCTGATTGAGAGGATATTGTTTCTTGAGGGAACCCCGAACCTCCAAGACCTTGGAAAACTGAGAATTGGTGAAGATACGCAAGAAATTTTTGAATGCGACTTGGCGGTTGAGATGCAAGCCCATGAGGACTTAAAAGAGGCGATTGCTTATACTGAAAGCATTCGTGATTTTGTGTCACGGGATTTGTTTCAATACATCCTTGATGACGAAGAAGAGCATATTGATTGGCTGGAAACCCAGATTAGCTTGATTGAGAAGGTTGGTATTGCCAATTATAACCAAGCTCAGATTATCGAAGACGCTAGCGAAAAGGGTTAAATTGAAAACCCATCCAACGTTGGTCATGGAAAACGCGCGCCAGCTAGGCGCGTTTTTTTATGATGTATTTTTAACCGACGCTTGCAAAGTCATCATGTATCGGTATAATCCCGTTCACTGCTTAAGTCATCACGACTTCCGACGCAGTTGTGAACCAATGAGCATCGAGGAATGGAACAGTAAACTGTTCGTTTAATGTATACTCCGCTTATGTTCGCAGTCATAGAATAATGGCTGACAATGTGCCTAATTTTGGCACTACGGTTTCACATAAATTAATCGGTATTCCCTCGCCTTAGTGAGAAGGAATGGCGATATTGTTTGTGTAAATATTTTAGAATTTGGAGCTCTGTCTCATGCAGAACCAACGTATCCGTATCCGCCTGAAGGCGTTCGATCATCGCTTGATCGATCAGTCTACAGCGGAAATCGTTGAAACCGCTAAGCGCACTGGCGCACAGGTTAAGGGACCTATCCCTCTACCTACTCGTAAAGAGCGCTTCACCGTTCTTATTTCTCCGCACGTAAACAAAGACGCACGTGACCAGTACGAGATTCGTACTCACAAACGTCTGATCGACATCGTTGAGCCAACAGATAAAACTGTTGACGCTCTGATGCGTCTTGACCTTGCTGCGGGCGTTGATGTTCAAATCAGCCTGGGTTAAGGGGGAGTAGATAATGATTGGTCTAGTCGGTCGTAAAGTCGGTATGACTCGTATCTTCAACGAAGATGGCGTTTCTATCCCGGTTACCGTAGTTGAAGTTGAAGCAAACCGTGTGTCTCAGGTACGTAAGCCTGAAGTAGATGGTTATGCAGCAATTCAAATCACTACAGGCGAGAAGAAAGCAAGCCGTGTCAACAAGGCACAAGCTGGTCACTTCGCGAAAGCAGGTGTCGAAGCAGGCCGCGGTTTGTGGGAATTCCGTTTGGAAAATGATGAAGAGTTTGAAGTTGGCGCTGAGCTAAACGTAGAACTGTTCAACGAAATCAAAAAAGTAGACGTTACTGGCACGTCGAAGGGTAAGGGCTTCCAAGGCGGCGTTAAGCGTTGGAACTTCCGTACTCAAGATATGAGCACGGTAACTCTTTGTCTCACCGTGCTCCTGGTTCTATCGGTCAATGTCAGACTCCAGGTCGCGTATTCAAAGGCAAAAAAATGGCAAGGTCATATGGGTTCTGAGCGTGTAACGACTCAAAATCTAGAGATCGTACGTGTTGACGCTGAGCGCAATCTGCTCCTTATTAAAGGTGCAGTACCAGGTGCGACAGGTGGCAACGTGATCGTTAAACCAGCCGTTAAAGCGTAACGTCGAGGAGATAGTAATGGAATTGGTAGTCAAAGGCGCCGACGCGCTAACTGTTTCCGAAACTACCTTCGGGCGTGAATTCAACGAGTCCCTGGTACACCAGGTAGTCGTTGCATACGCAGCTGGTGCCCGTCAAGGTACTCGCGCTCAGAAAACTCGTTCAGACGTATCTGGTGGCGGTGCTAAGCCATGGCGTCAGAAGGTACTGGTCGCGCCCGTGCAGGTACAATCCGCAGCCCAATCTGGCGCAGCGGTGGTGTCACTTTCGCAGCACGTCCTCAGGACCATGCTCAGAAAGTTAACAAAAAGATGTACCGCGGTGCTCTTAAGAGCATCCTATCAGAGCTTGTTCGTCAAGAGCGTTTAATCGTGGTTGACAACTTCTCTGTTGAAGCACCAAAAACTAAAGAGCTTGTTGCTAAGCTGAAAGAACTTGAGCTAAGCGACGTTCTTATCGTCACTGCCGAAGTTGATGAGAATCTGTTCCTGGCCGCACGTAACCTTTATAAGGTTGACGTACGCGATGCAGATACTATCGACCCAGTTAGCTTGATCGCTTTCGACAAAGTCGTGATGACTGCAGATGCAGTTAAACAAGTTGAGGAGATGCTGGCATGATCACTGAAGAGCGTATCCTAAAAGTTCTGCGTGCTCCGCACATCTCTGAAAAAGCGACGATGGCCGCTGAAAGCAACAACACTGTTGTATTTAAAGTAGCTAAAGAAGCAACGAAAAAAGAGATCAAAAGCGGCAGTTGAAAAACTGTTCGAAGTTGAAGTGAAGTCTGTTCGTACCCTTCTCGTTAAGGGTAAGACCAAACGTCAAGGTATGCGTGAAGGCCGCCGTAGCGACTGGAAAAAAGCGTATGTTTCCTTGAAAGAAGGTCAGGACATCGACTTCGTTGGCGGCGCTGAGTAAGACGGAGGAGTAAAAGCAAATGGCTATTATGAAATGTAAGCCGACTTCACCGGGTCGTCGTCACCTTGTTAAAGTGGTTAACCATGATCTTTATAAAGGTAAACCATACGCACCACTGCTAGAGAAAAACTCTAAGTCTGGTGGTCGCAATAACAACGGTCGAATTACAGTGCGTCACATCGGTGGTGGTCATAAGCATCATTACCGTGTAATTGACTTCAAACGTACTAAAGACGGTATCCCAGCGAAAGTTGAGCGTCTTGAGTATGATCCAAACCGTAGTGCAAACATCGCGCTTGTACTGTATACGGATGGTGAACGTCGTTACATCATCGCACCGAAAGGCCTAAAAGCCGGTGATCAGATTCAGTCTGGTGCAGATGCAGCAATCAAGGTAGGTAACAGCCTGCCAATGCGTAACATCCCAGTGGGTTCTACTATCCACAACATCGAGTTGAAACCTGGTAAAGGTGCTCAGCTTGCACGTTCTGCGGGTGCTTATGCACAGATCGTTGCTCGTGACGGCGCGTACGTCACACTCCGCCTACGCAGCGGTGAAATGCGTAAGGTTCTTGCTGAAGGTCGAGCGACCCTTGGTGAAGTGGGTAACTCAGAGCACATGCTACGCGAACTGGGTAAAGCCGGTGCGGCGCGCTGGAAAGGCGCACGTCCAAGCGTACGTGGTGTTGCAATGAACCCGGTTGATCACCCACATGGTGGTGGTGAAGGTCGTACCTCAGGTGGCCGTCATCCAGTTACACCTTGGGGTATGCCAACTAAAGGCTTCAAGACCCGTAAGAACAAACGTACCGACAAGTACATTGTACGTCGTCGTAACAAGTAATTATTATCAGAGGATAAGCCATGCCACGTTCTCTCAAGAAAGGTCCTTTTATTGACCTGCACTTGCTGAAGAAGGTAGAGAAAGCGGTGGAAAGCGGTGACAAGAAGCCTTTAAAGACTTGGTCCCGTCGTTCAATGATCATCCCACAGATGATCGGATTGACCATCGCTGTCCATAATGGTCGTCAGCACGTACCCGTTTTCGTTTCTGAAGAAATGATCGGTCACAAGCTTGGCGAGTTTGCACCAACACGTACTTATCGCGGCCACGCTGCTGATAAGAAAGCTAAGAAGCGATAAGGGGTAAGAAATGGAAGCTATTGCTAAACATCGCTTTGCTCGTATCTCGCCTCAAAAAGCACGTTTGGTTGCGGATCA